>WRHF01000035.1 GCA_009783415.1 Clostridiales bacterium | reverse complement strand
AACCGTTACCGGCGATGGATCTAGCAATTTATAGCCCTTGACATTAAAGGCATAAATATCCAGGTTACCGCTGTTTTTGGGTATCAGTTTATCATAACTGTACAAAATCTCACCCGAATCTCCCTGGCCCACAACCGTGATCTTGGCCAGGTATTTCAGGGCTACTTCCTCTATGCTGTCATAGAAGAAATAGATATCTTCGTTGGCTGCTATTCCGAAGAGATTTTTGCTGCTGTCCCCGTTAACCACATAACCGTCGATATGGGGAGCATAGATCGCAGCGTCTCCGCCTTTAGCTACCTTGACTTCTACCGGCGTACCGATCTCGGCCAGGCTGCTTAAGTGGATTTTGTGAACTGTCACGGTCACTTGATTGGCTACATATTCGAAGACCGCTTCCTTGGTCGTGCCTATGGTCACTTCGACGGGGCTTAAGCTATCCAAGGTCCAGCCCAGGATGGCCGGGGCTTTGACTTCTACTTTATCATTTACCGTTCCCGTCAGCACATAACTTTGGAGAACTTTGTCTGTTCCTTTTACTATCGCCTTCACTTGCACCTCATCGGCTGCCAAGGTGCGATAGCTGAAGGTTACTTCGTTTACTCCGTCCGCTACCACTGTTTGGCTCTTGGCGCCGATCAGCACCCAGCCGGTCAGTATGGGGGCATCTATGGTAGCCGCCTCGCCTTTGGGCAAGCCGCTGACTGTGCCGAATCCTTCTATAGGAAGGCCGGTAGCAGAATCGGTCTTGTTGACTTTGACACTGGCCAGATCCTTGGTATAGTAGGCTTCTCCGCTGGCCGCATTGGTACCGTCCCAATTGATCTTGACAAGATTGGGGCTGGCTTTGGGAGTATAGAATTCCGCGGCCAGATCCGGCGCTGTATAATCATACTCGCCAATGCCCAAGGGTGAGACCTCGACCACTTTGATGATCCTGCCGTCCTTATCATTTTCTTTGGCAACGATAGTGATTTTGGATACGATCGGTGCATAATGGAACAAGATCTCGCTTGCCCCCTCCGCCAGCACCGGATCAACCTTGCCTATACTGCTGGGGTCAGTCAAATAATAGCCGGGCAGATTGGGCGCATGATAAGTCAGAACGCCCCCGGTGACCGCCGGTACATCAAAACCGGGAATAATATCCACTCCCGCGGCATTGACCATCCGGATCTTTACCGTAGTAGCCAGGGAAACATATTTAAAGATGATTTCCTGATCCCTGTCGGGGGTGATTTCACGGGGATCGGTATTGGCGGGATCTTCCGTTACTGATACCAAACGATAGCCTTCCTGGGCCAGCGCTTCGATTTCGATAGGTTCATCGCTGTTTACCGCAAGGGTAGTATAGGAGTACAATTCGCTGGTACCGCTTATACCCTTGACTGTAAGAATGACAAACTGGCCCGCATAGTCGACATAGATAAATACTACTTCGTGGTCGGCGGCAATAGCCCCCAGATCCAGGCCTGTAAAAGAACTGTCGATTGCCACGATCTCCGTTTCGTCAATATTTTCAATATCAGCCGGATCAAGGGCATAACCGATCGGCATACAACCTGCCACATATGGCGGCAAGATGACTACCGGATCGCCTTCGGCAAATTTGAGAAGATCAGCTTGAAGCGGTTTGTCATCGTCCTGCCTGGTATAGACTGTTACGTTTTTGCGGATATCTTCATAGGCAAACTTGATAGTGGGATTGGTGCCCGCCACCATGATCATCTTGGTAGTTTCCGCTTCTATCAGTTTAAAACCGGGGAAGCTGTTGGTAGCAGTAACAGAGAAGGTACTGCCGACCTCGGCTTTAGTGGTAAATTCTTCCAACACATTACTTTCGTCGCCATTATAATAGAAGAGAACATGGACATCGCCCAATTCGTTCTTTCTATACTTAAAGGTTACAACCTGAGGTGTAAGCTCAGTGCTATCCGGATCGACATAAACTGATTTGGCAGAACTCTCTGTAAGAGTATAGCCCAATACCGATTCTGTGGCAACAGTAGCCATTTCACCGGCCCGCAGCCAGTCTCCCGGGTCGGTGAAGTAAGTATAAAGGCGGCCGAGCTCGACATCATTGTCCTCGTCCCACTGGCGGATAACCACCGGGACTTTTATCTTGTCAAAATAGACTTTATAGGTTTGCTCGGTGAGTACCTCCGTAATAGTCAAGGGAACAGTTGTACCGGCGGCGGCTGTTGCCGCGGCGTTAAATTTATAGTAGGCGCCCGCCAGTTCGGCTTCTAAGTTGGCTACAGTATAGGTGCGTGGTATGGGGAAATCAGGAACATTCATGGCTTTAAGGAATATCCCCTCGCCGCCTTCTGCATACTCATAAAACTCTATGACAACATTGTCCCGAAGTGTATATTTGAATTCCACCACATTGGTACCTTCAAGGACAGGGTCAATTACTTTGATCAAGTCATCATCCAAGGCATAACCATCGACATAGAAGGCTCTTACCCGATATGTTTCATCCAAAACAGCATCATAATAGGTCATAGTTCCCAGAACTTTACTGGGATCCGCCGCGTCAACGGCTTTAACATAGACCGTAGTGTCAAGGCATTTATAAAGAAATACTACTTTTTGGTTGCCGTCTCCGGTGTAGACCTTGACACTGTTGACCGGATCTAAAGGATGGTTTGCACTCTTATCGACCAGAACCCCATAGTCGTCGTATTTTTCCCAGCCGATGACCCGGTAGTTGGGAATTTCATCCGCCAGAAGAGTTTCTTCGCCATGAAGCGGGGAAAAGCGCAGTATGTTCTCAAAATTGATTTTATCATCAGTGGATTTGGCCGCTTTCACAATCAGACAATACGAGGTATTCTCTTTATAATGGAGATTGTAAGTAAGCGGTGTTTCGCCGATTATATAAAGCCCGTCGACCGGAACAACCGAAGTCTTATCATCATAGATCCAGAGCGAGTTGCCTATGAACGGATCCTCTATCCGGCTGGTAACATCTTCCCCTACCAGCCCGGTCAGGACCTGATCCGGGGCATTGAATTCCGTACCCATATAGGTGGTTGCCGTGAATTTGACCGTGATCGTCGATACTTTCTTATAGATGATGGTCAATGTCGGGTTATTGGGAAGAATCGGCATTTCATAGTTGATGTCGAAATAATCATCCCGGCTATCGATCAGATGCAGATCCTCATCTAAAATGCCGCTTGTGTATTCACCGCCATACCAGCCAACAGCATGATAGCCCGGCACGACAGGAGGATAGCCGGTATATGGCGTACCCAGAAGATAGGGAGCTATGACATTATCGGCCAGCAGTTCCGTAGTATAGTCGTCGTAGATGCGGTATTTGATCGTAATCTGCTCATCCTCGTCCGGAAGGCCGTTTTTGTTGATATCCGCGTTATAATAGAAATATACGGTCTTCGATGTGTCGTGGCTCATCGTCACCGCCGCGGGGGATGCAGAACCGGCCGGCAAGTAGGGAGCTACGCCGGACAGATATTTTGAGGGCGGAGAGATCCACCATTCGTCCGGATCAACCCCTTCATAAAAATGATCTGCTTTATCCTCGAAGAAGCTTTTGGCCGTGCCGTCCAGATCATATACTTTTTCGTGCCCTAAAGATGTGCGAGTCACTCCGTCCATCCGGATACCGTACCAATAGACATCGACCTCCGCCAAAAGGTCGTCCGGGATATCGGGATGAATAGTAGCCTTTTTATAGAGATAGCGGACCTCGTATTCGCCGTCTATCCCGGTGGGAAGGGGCAGGGTGAAAGGCAGCTCGGCATAATGACCAGTTTTAAAGGGATCCGGATCCGTCACCCAGACATAGTCGAGGCATTTTGTGTCGACCTTCTCGAAAAGCAGGGTGGTTTCATTTTTCTTATAGACTTCGAATCCGGTCAGCACTTCCCCGCTTATATGGGGGATCGGTCTTGTCACCGGCGCACCCGGCTCATAGACATTTTTCAGGAAATCCGCTCCGCCATAGGTAATAGGGGTCCGCACACCGATCGAATTAACCTCATAGAATCTCTCCGTTACGGGCATAAGGCCCTTTTTGTAGACGATATAAATCGTTACCGCCGGCGGCGGCGAACCGCTGCTGATTAAAGGATTGCAGCCGTCGGGGAATTCGCAGACTTCATAGGTTCCCGGTCCGGTGGGGGGAGTAGTAAGACGATAGCCCACAGCATCATCGCTGTCATCCTCCGCAACGGGTGGCGTATAGGGATCCAAGACAGATAGGCCCAGCGGAGGCACGGGTAGAGCCCATGCGCGGTAATCGTCATTGGTATTGTAAACGTCGCCTTCATGCCAGACGCTGACGGGGGTACCATCCTCATAAACATATTTGAATGTGGCATTTGCCCACTTGTCGGGATTCTTTTTATATGTAAAGGTAACAGTATTAACAACACCATCGCCGGGGTTTATCACCGGATTCTTTTGAGAATAGAACTCGTATTTATCAAGAATAAGTTCCTTATCCGCATTCAGGCGGTGGAATATACCCCATTTATCCGCCGTTGATTGCAGTGCCGTCTGATTGGAAGGGTCAAGCGTCCAATAATCGTAGGCATCCCAAATCCCACTTGCGAAGGCGGGATCAGGCTGCACCACATCCCAGCCCATCGGCGGCTCGGTGGATGGCGCTATATCCACGATCGCCGAGCGGTCACGGGTGAGCGGCAGGCCGTACCCGCCCGGAACCAGGGTGGGGTTGTAGAGGATATGGCTTGGATTGTCGGCATCTACCCCGCGCATATAGACCGCGGTTTGGACGTAGAAGTTTGTATAGGGCAGGATAATACGATTGGTTTGTCCCCCTGTCGTAGCTTTGGATTGCAACCAAACCAGGCAGTATTCTTCGAAGGTGGGATCAACATTCCAACTGGTGCCAGCACCATTAAATCTGCCCGCTTCGCCGAGCGCCAATTTAGCTTCATAGGCTTTCTCGAATACATCCTCGGTGATCTTCGGGTTAGCATACCACCGCCCCGATTCCAGCGAGGCATTGGGGGAGGCTAACATTTTTTCTCCATAACCGCGCATAAAATAGGGCGGATCCACCTCGTAGAAAGATTTTGACCAGAAGGTTTGCCCATCGGTGTATTTTTGAATATCCTCAGGATATAAAACAACATATCTGACCTCGCTTGCGGCTTGGGACAAGGTCACATTGACACTGGCTTTAGTTTTGGTATAGTTTTTGAAATCCGCAGAGGGGCTTGACGTAATGGAAGTGAAGAGAGCCACATTGCTATTGGCTAAATGTACCCATGGTTGCGCTGCGTCACCACCACCCCGCATACCGGTATTGCTAGAATTAACATAGGCATTACCATCCGAATCAATAAAGCCGTTGCCTCGATATCCGCAGGAAATATAATAGATCTGTGCATCGGCGGGATAATAGGTAGGACGGAAAGGACGAAGCCACACATCGGTGGTAGCGCCTGATCCACGCTGGCTGGAAAGGTTTTGCCCGCAGCCGTAAACCTGATTATTCACATCCACCGCCAGTATACCCCATGCGTATTCGGAGGCATCACGAAATTTCGGAGCCGGCATTGTGCCTGCACCGCTTGCAGCACTGTATACCGTATGGATTTTCTTCGGGTTTTGCACATCGCCTGCGGTGGCTCCCGCCCCTTGCGCATTATGATTGTTATAGGTGTGGGAGTTCTGCCCCCAAGTCCAAAGGTCGCCGTCAGCATCCAGAACCATCCAAAAGCCGTTACCGGTGTTAATCCTTTTTATAGGCAGCGCCCAGCCAATAGGAGCGCCGCTGCTGTCCTGCGTAATCAATCTGGGTCTTCTGCTGCCACCTTGGGTAGTGTAAGAATTGTTGTCAGCCCAGGTATAGACTTTACCATCCTCCGTCAAGGCAATAGTAGACGGCCAGTCAAAGTAGTCGGAGCTTTCGATTTTTATAAAGTTATGCGGAAGTTCATTCAAGCTATTGTCCAAAGTCAGCATAACAGGTGAGGTACGTGTTTCACTGGCGCCGGTACCAAGATTGTATCCGACAGCAGTTGTGGCATTACCGCCAGAACCCCAAACATAAATGTTGCCATCCGTGCCAATCGCCCGGCCACCGCCGTTCGCCGCACTGACATCCACTGCCTTTACACCGCCGGGCAAAGTTACCATACCGGGCCTATCACCGCTTCCGGTTCGACCCATGGTTGCGGTACCAAATGTCCAGATATTTCCGTCTCCATCCAGTAACGCACTACTGGCAAAACCAGCTGAAATCTTTTTGATAAAAGGGAGCGCCGACCCATCAATGGTGGTTGTGACCTGTGCCGCCGGGGTGTAGGAACCGCTTCGGCCTAGTCTGTTAGTGTAACCTGAAGTGTACGCCCAAGTATATACCCGACCTAGATCGTCCAACGCGACATTGTGAAATGATCCGGACTGAATATCCACAAAGTTGGCGTCCGTTTTCTGCCCGGTGGACATCTGGGCTTCGGCAATCTTTGGTGCAAATGGGCCAACCGGTACCATGCCAATAAGCATTACAACGGTCAGGAAAAGAGCTACTGCTTTTCTAACTGATTTTTTTAGTTTCACAAATTTCAGTCCTTTCGGTTTTAGTAAAAGCATTTTTAAAGATTTCGTTTGATGTCTATTAATTTTATTTATATAAATTTAATCAAATTCTAAGAGGAGTTCTTCTCCGGCAAAACAAAGAACGATCCGGCTTAGATTTAAAAACGGCAAAGCATAGAGAACGCCTGGAAGAAGCGGCAAACCCTATACTTGCCGGAAAAGCAAAATAAGTTAAGTTTTTACAAATCAAGCCTTTAAACCACATAACTTAGCTCCTAAAAAAAATTTAATAAAAATCAGGCAATGATTTTTACAAAAAATCCCAGCTTTATACTATTTCTTAAAATTATGCATAAAATAGCATAAGGCATGGTTTTTCATTTTCTGTCTAGTGCAAATTTATTCCATTTTTACTTGATTACAGCCAAAACAGCTAACTTTTCAAACAACCGCACAAGTTCTCTTCATAGGCGTTAGCTGGATTGTGCCTGAAAACAGATAATTCAAGGTTTGGCATCATTTCTAATGACTTTTCTCCATTTCGAGAAGTAAGCAGATGGTCACATTGTTTTCAATATATAAATAGACAAAGATAAACCATACTGTTTCCACAATATATTAGAGGAAACTTAATGTCAATACACAAATTGTACCATTACAAATATTGAAATGCAGACTTTATACCAGGTATATTATTCCATCACCTTTGTAGCAGTAATAACAGACTCTTTATATATCTACATTACTTGTGTATATATTTTGATCTGGCAATAATTGGACTGATAAAAATAGGTCAAAGCTGAGGCATCAGATTAAGCATAATACCTTAAAGAATACACTTTTTCTAATTATTATTCATTATTAATGCATATTTATACAGCATCATCAATTATGCCCCCAAAACACTTTACATCACAGTGTTTAAAAGCAAGGGAAAAAACTAAAGCAGTCTGCGACTGCAATGCTGGATTGCCGTATGTATTCGCTCAGCGAAAACGATTAATTTTAAATCTTATTTTTTATTGATCTTAACTGTTCCAAAGTTACTAAATAAAATACCCCGCCACATACGGCGGGGTATTTTATTTTTATTTTCTTTTCTAGCAAAAATCCCTGCTTATCAAATAAGTTCAACTTGGTCTTCATATTTTCCTTAACTTATGCGGTGGGGCAATTGTTCCTGCTATATCCAGCTCAAAATGATTGCAACATCAAGAAGATCAATTACTCCGTCTCCGTTCACATCACCCACAAGTTTTGCCCGATTAGTCCAAGGAATCAGGTTAAGGATCATTTGCGCCAAAAGATCAGCATCTGCGATAGTGATTATGTTGTCACCGTTTATGTCACCCATAAGCAGAGCATCAAAGCGGACGAAACCATCAATCAGCCTGATATTTTCCCTACTTATCCCACTGGAAAGAACAGCGCCCTGACCCGGCCCAAAGGAAAGAATGATGTCTGTTATGTTACTGACAAGAGGTACATAACCGCTGGCCAGAGTAAAAATCAGCTTCAAATCACCAAGAGTGCTGAGATCCAGGCCCGGGCTGATGATTGAAACTGTGATCGTACCGGGAGTAGGTTCAAGTACATAAACCAGACCGAAACCCGGCAAAGCAAAATCATAACCGGTATAAGCCAGTTTGGCAGTATCATAAGTTACAGTGAAAGAAATACCGTTGGTTACCCAGTTGCCTCCGTTTGAGCTAAAGGTAATTGGAACAATGATATCCGCCTCATCAGGATCAAAATTAACCGTGCCGGCAGTAATAGTTAGGACATCAAAGCGAAGCTGGGGAAAATCAAAACCCGAAACCATTTGCCAAACCCCTTCAAAATCCCAGCCTAAGCCTGTATAGGTAGCTTGGTCGGTGGCTTGGAGCATGGTTATACGGCCATCAGAATCATCCACTGCATTGCCCGCAATGTAATCCAGGGATAAATTATCCATAAATAAAATCCCTGCCGGTGATGGCAGGGATTTTAGCTTATTAGCTTCTGTTATTAGAGCAGCCCTTCAACTTCTTCACGCGCTAGGTCGGTTACTTTTATTAATTCTTCAATCTCCGCATGGGTTAGCCCGGTGTCTTCAATAATTTCTGCTATAGGTCTATTTCGTTTTAAAAGTTTTTTGGCAAACTCATATTCTCTTGCCTTAATTGCTCCTTTTTCCCTTGCATAATTATCTCGACGCTCTTTTTCACGGGCCTCGTATAACATACGCGTCCTCTCATCGGCAGAAAGCTCCATAAGCCGTACAACAGCTTTTTTGACTTGCGGGCTTTTTTCAGCTATCATATTCAATTCCTCCTCTGTCCTTGCGTCAAGGAATTTCATCCATACCCAAAGCGGCGTTCCATCCTCATTTCGGGGAAGCTTAGCAATTTCTAGCGTGTTAACCTCTATCACATCTGAAAACTCAACCTTATTTTCCTGGTCAAAGAGAGTAAAGCGATGGTGATATTTGGGGCTTTCATCAATCAGCGGATAATCCGTAATTACAATGCTGATAACTTTCTTGATATTTTCATATTCCTCGCTTGTGCCAAGTTGTTCTGATACCATTTTAGAAATATAGAATAAAATTCGTTCCCTCATATAGGGCAGGGGAGAAATTTGAATTTCTATATTTATGCTCTTTCCAGATTTCGTTTTTAGTTTGACATCAAGAATCCCCAGCTTTCCGCCCTTATACTCCGGCAGAAGAAAAGGATCGACAATTGTCAGATCACCATAGTCATCATGAGGAATTCGAAGAACTGATTTCAAAAAGTCAGTCAGTTGTTCTATGCAGCGTTCATCGCCGAATAATAGGCGAAAAAAGGTCATTGCGTGGGGACAAAAAACTTTTTTCCATGGTGTCACCTCTCATAATGATATTATAATATGCCTCCATAAAAACTGCAACAGGGTAAAAGAGGAATATTTTGGATTTGCAGTAGATAGTTAAAAGGATACCCCTCTTTATTAAAAAGGCCCATTATGGGCTTTTTTAAATAACCACCTATAATACTATCTCAGCCTTAATCTCAGCAGAACCCGCACAGTGATCCCAATCAAAAACCCGGTAATTGCCCCTGCGGTAATCAGAATCGGTAAATAATTTGCCAAAGCCAAATGCCTGACCAAAAAAAGCGCTACTCCCATCTGGCCCAGGTTATGGCAAACACCGCCGCAAACACTGACGCCAATCGGGCTGATTTTTTCTTTGAAGAGATATTTTATTACCCACATTACCAAAAAACTAAGCAAAGCGCCGGCCAGGCTATACCAAAAAGCCAGAAAGGAGCCAACAAGCAAAACCCCGGCCAAGCATTTTAACAAAGTCAGAAGTAAAGCTTGAGGAAAATCCAGAAGATAGAGCCCATAGACGATCACTATATTGGCCAAACCCAATTTGACTCCGGGAATAATAAAATCCAGATTAAGCAGACGCTCAAAATAACCCAAGACTAAAGAGAGAGCCAAAAGGACAGCAATAAGGGTCAATTGCCGCGTTCTACCAGGTGATAGCATCCAACCCCTCCTCTTGTCCCCCACTCAACCGCACAAGTATTTGATTAGGTAAACAGCAAATAAGCTGCCCCTGCCGGGAAATCGGACCGGTTTTCAGGCAGACTTTGTCAGGGCAATCCGCGGCAATCATCACCGCCTGCCCGTTTTTGATCTCCAGAAGATTATTCCCTATAGGGATCAATTGATCTTTACCGAGGGGAATTTTTTGATAAAATTGACCTTGGTAGTAAATTTCTGCAGTTTGCGGGGAAACCCTCCCCTCCCCTACTTGCAGGAAAATAAATAAGAGTAAGGCTATAATCAATGCCCCGCCTATTAAAAGAATATCAAGCCTTTTCATGGGTCTCCTTTGTTCCGGATTTAAAAGGTTCATTTTGAACCTTTTAAATAACCACCAATAATACTTTGGCGGGTAAAACATGGTTTTCTGTGAGACAGATAATCATACTATAGATGCTGTCTTAGCACTCCTAACTCCTAACTATTTAATCCCTAGCCGATACACCTCTTGTGCGCTGAGCCCAAAACGCCCGGCAATTTGCCGAGCTGCTTCTTTACGCCCCAGGCCTTGTTCTAAAAGCTCCAGCATAGCATCTGCCAATTCAGACTTGTTCGGTTTGGCTTCGGGCTCTTGAGCTTGGGCTCCGGCAATGACCAGGGTAAATTCCCCTTTTGGTTGATTATCAGTAAAATAGGCTGACAAGGCTTCAAGGCTACCCCGTTTTATTTCCTCGTAGTATTTGGTCAACTCCCGGCAAACTACGGCAGAGCGATTATTTCCAAAAATTTCCATTAAATCCTTTAAGACAACCGCAAGGCGATGAGGCGCTTCATAAAAGACAAGAGTTCTGGGTTCAGTTGCCAGATGGCGTAAGTATTTTTGCCGTTCCCCTTGACGCCTGGGCAAAAAACCTTCAAAAACAAAACTTTTGGCGGAGATCCCGCTGACTGTCAGCGCCGGCAAAAGGGCGCTGGCCCCGGGCAGAGCTATTACCTGAATCCCCGCTGCAATTGCCAGACCTACCAAATCTTCACCCGGATCACTGAGACCGGGCGTGCCGGCATCGGAAATCAGGGCGGCTGTTTCCCCGGCCGCCAAACGCTCGATAATTGTCCGGCCCCGTTTGCGTTCATTATGGGCAAAATAGCTAAAAACGGGCTTGGAAATCCCCAAATGGGAAAGCAGCTTGCGGCCTTGACGGGTATCTTCGGCGGCAACAAAATCAACTTCGCCCAATATCCGCACCGCTCGAAAGGTAATATCTTCCAGGTTACCGATAGGCGTTGCAACCAGATAAAGAGTACCTGGTTTATTAGCTATTTTATTAGATGATTTATTAGCCACTTGATTATTACCACCCCTTGATTAGTTGCCAGTTGCTTTTAGAATATTATGTACCCCAAAATGCTCTACCCCCTACTCCCTACCCCAGATAAACTGGAAAAGAATTTAAAAAATTAGACACGGATTTCACGGATAAAAAACGGATTAACGCGGATTTTTTTTATTATAAAAAGTATTGAATTAATTTTTTATTATTCCTCAAATAACAGCACCAAAGTTCCTCATATCATCAGACAACAGCGAAAATCCGTTAAAATCCTTAAAATCCGTGTCTAATTATTTCATGCAACTTTTTAAGTCTACATCCTTGCAGATCAATCCAGATATGAGGTATATATTGTGACTTTTTTTGTTCGAATTTGAGAGCTTAGTTCCTAATTACTACTCCCTTGCGGCGAGGTTGACTCAGCATCGTCTCTTACTTTTTTCAGGCTGTTGATTTTATTATCCAAATCGGATAACAGCTTGATTTTCTCATCACCTGTCATGGTAGTATCGTTTCTCACTACAATTTCGTATTTCAAATAGGCAAATAGCAGCAGCTCATCATCGCCCAGCCGTTGGGCTATGTCTATGGCTCCGCCAAAATCCAAGCGGCCCAAAAAAATCCAATAATCGAAGATCACAGAATCGGTTTTTAAGCTGAGGCTGGTCAATACATTATCTTTTTGCGCTTCTGTCAAAGCCTCGGTGATAACATAAGCACGGGAGAGCAAGTATTTGGTTTCGTAGCTAAAACGAGATATGTCATATTTTTCCAGTGACTGTTGGACCTCGATGTGGTTCCCGGCAATATAGGCCGTGTTGGCCTCTACTATGCTGTTATGATAAGGGATATCCGACAAGAGAAATTTACCGCCAAAAAACAGCGCGGCAAGCAAAAGGGCAATCAAAAAAGGAATAGCGATCCGGCTGGCCCAAATATTCACTTTTGGCACCAGGCGCTTAGTCTCTTGGATTTCTTGGGTTATCCGGAGATATTCCTGCCATAAGTAGTTTTTGATTTCAGTCACAGTTTCCATCTCAAACAACTGCGACAAGATCTTATTTTTTTTATACAGATCCCATCCCCCGAACAAATAATCATAATATCGATAACGAGGTAAAAAAACGGTTCCGATCAGGGCCTTATATAGCTGCAGAAAATCCGCCTCACCGTCACTTTTGGCATCCCTCATCAAGGCCTGCGGTTTTAAATTGATATCGCTCAAAAGGTTGTCCGGGGAAAGAGAAAAATTGTATTCAGTATATAACTCATGGAGATCGGCGCAATTGATGAGAAAACGCAGCTGCTCTTCCCGGGGCTTGGTAAAAATATCCTCTGCCGGCGCCAAACCGCCGGTTTCAAATAAAAGAGCAATGCCATCCTCGGTTTCCAGCAACGAACAATCTACCAATCCATCCGCAGGAAAAGTCAAAAACAAGCGCTTCTCCTTAGGGACTGCTAAATCACTGTTTCGCACATCACGCCTCAAAACCGCCTCCATCCATTCCCCTCCTCTGCCAGTTGCCAATTTCTATTATTAGTGGCTCTAGTACGCAAAGTATCAAAAAAAACAAGTTCTTTACTTCAAAACTTTTCGCGAAGCGAAAAGCTACCAACATTCTCAATTCTCAATTCTCAATTCTCAATTCTTGACATAAAAGTCCGCAAAACATCTCCGTCAAAAATACCTTCCTCTTGGAAGGTCTTGAATGCGCTTACCAGGTTTTGATTGAGTAGTGAATGAAAATAATCCGGAGCGGGGCCTGACGGCAGTTTGCCGCTTTGGCGCAGGATAAAAAGCCCCGACCCTATTTTTTGCTCTGAATCGATCCGGATATCCTGTCTTCCGTCAAGCGTCTCAATAGTTAAGTTAATAAACACCGGTTTTTTCTTCCCTTCTTCGCGCCGCAGATATCCTAGCCCCAATAAATCCGCCGCCTGAGCAGGCAATAAATAATAGAATCATTAGCCAGACAGGCATGGATGCCGGGTCAATCGCCTTGCTTGCGGCGCTATAATTGACCGGCCGGGAAAACAAGGTATGGCTGTTTGCTTCCAGAGATATTTGCTGCTTTGCATCTGCCGTCCCTTTGCTATCCCCGGTTTCGAATAAATAAGCAAGAGCCGCTTCTCTTTTGAGCTGCGCCTGTCGGGCCATGGCATCGTTGACTATTTGGGCATTAGCGCTGAAGAGGTCAACATTATAACGGGCTGTAAAGGCATCGTCATAACCTGACTGCAAGCCAATAGAGTAGATATCAATGGGCAAATCAGTTGCCTGTGTTCCGGCAAACGGCAAAAAAAAGATTATGCCCGCCAAGAAAAAGATAATTATGCGTCTCATATCAATAGATCCTAAACTTGCCGGCAATCTCCTGGTCCAGCTGCTCTACCGCATTGGCTGTGACGTTGAGCTGGATACCGATTTCATCTAACAGCTGTTTTAAATCACCCAGCGCCGGTTTCAGATCTTCGAACTGGCGGGCAAACTGACCGCTGGCCTTACCTTCCCATTCGGTTTGCAGTTCGCCCACGATGTTTTGCACCTTGTTAATAACATCTTCCAAGGCCTCACCTTGTCCGCGCACCCCGCCTGCATGCATACGCATTTGTTCCGGAGTCATGCGAATTTGTCCCGACATCATTTACAACTCCTTTTTTTATATTCCGACTTGCTGAATCAGGGAATTAATTGCCGAGTTCAATAACCCGATGGCAGCATCACAGTTATAGGCCATGTTATTAAATGCCGCTATTTTCATGCTTAATTCTTCCATATTATAACTCAAATTATAAATCACCTCATCATAGCTGGACAGCAACTCAAATAATTTCGGCTCGTATTTATTCTGAAATAAATCGCCCTTAAAATCGAGATATTCTGCTTCGGAAAATGTTCTAATATTTGATTTATGTTCTTTCATTATTCTTTTATCTTCACTCATCCGCTGATATATTCTTTCAATTTCTGCCGCAGTATCTAAATAACCCTGTTTTTCAGCTTGCTTTTGCTGCAATTGCAATCTTTTATTGCCTAAAGCAGTCTCAAAAGAACTTAGCGACATATTAACAACCTCCGTTCTTCGCACCTCTTAACACATTACACCAAAGAACAAATTCCCTATTCCCTACTCCCTATTCCCTACTCCCTACTCCCTTATTACCAATGACCGCGCCGGCAACACTGTTGATCAACTTATGCAAATCTAAAATACGCTCCATCAATATATTGGCTTCTCTGACGCAACTGTCGTCTGTTGCATATAAATCATCACGAATGGCAGCCAGCGTTTTGTGCATACTGCTATAAGATGTATTGACTGTATCCAGATCCAGAGCTCTTGTGGATATGAAGCGTGAAGCCTCGCTCAATACGCTCCTCAACTCATATTTTTCCCTGTCAAAAGCGGTTTCATGGGCATTTATCTCCTGCATTGCCTCATCTATGGCATAATCTCCCACTACACCGGTTTGACTGCTTTCATAGCGAAAAAAGGCTTCCGCAAACAACTGGATAAAGGCTGTAAGGTCAGCCGAGACAGCCAAAAAATTAGATATCAGACCGAGAGCGCCATCACTTAAATAGGCTTTAAAGGCATCCGCCGCTTCGCCTCTGAAATGATTGGACCGGGTCAGATCATAGGCCTTTTTATATTGGGAATAAAATGCATCCTGCACTGTCTTTTCATAGGCCTGCACCTGCTCGTAGATTCTGATCAGGGAATCGATTTTCAGCAGTAAAGCCCCTTTGGCAGCCATGGGAATCACTCCTTATTTACATCAGTATATCGTGATCCAGCCATTCCGATTTGATTAGATTCATGCTTTGAACATCCAGGTCGGATAATTCACCAAAAGCCTTAATAGCTTCATTGAACTCATGCAGGCATTGCAGATAGCGATCAATGCACTGCATAAAGAGTCCCCCCGGATCCACATCATACTTCAAAGCTTTGATTATCTCGTTGCCGGATTTATAGCTATCAATCTGCTCTTGAAAATCCTGGGGGCTAATAAAAATCTCTTTGGACATTGTTTGATCCTCTCTTTTTTTGCAGAAAAATAAGATGTTTGAGGGAATAATGGGAAATTATCCCGTTTTATATCAATATTTTAACAAAATACCCCAAATTTGTCAAGTTTCTATATTAATCAAAAGTTAAAAAAGGGGCGCCTGATAATAAATGGAAAAATATTCCATTTATTATCAGGCGCCCCTTCTATTAACTTTTAGTTACTCTATTATAATAGGTCCCCTATTATAATTGTATTCCCGCCAGAGTATGGTTAAATCAGCATCATTGATCAAGCCGTCGCCGTTCAAATCGCATAAGGGGTTTTCCGCTTCGCTGGTTTTTCTGTTATAATTGCCTGTTCTCCACAAAACGGTTAAATCGGCATCATTGATCAAACCGTCACCGTTGATATCACCGCAGCGCAGGGTAATCAGCTGAACCTCCGGACGGCTGTCCAAGGTCAAGTCCAAACCATTTTCATCGACGATCACATTGCGGATGATAAAATTGGTGTGAGCTGCTTTGGAGATAATCAAGTCATATGTACCCGGCGCCACGTCAGTAAAGGTAAAACCTTGGTCTGTCTGACCAGAGCCGTCTTCGGCGTCGATAGTTGTCTTATAGACAGCCATACCGTCATTCATCAGTTCAATAATCGCGGGGTTATCGGGGTTATTGGGGATATAGCTTCTGATTTTTCCTGTCAGCGTCAAAAGTTTTTCCGGACGGAAACCGATATTTACCGGGACAACAGTATTGCTTCCCGACCTGGTAAAGACAAACAAGCTTTTCAAGACATAGATCAAATCATCCCGGATATAATCCGCGTCAAAGACTATGGAGAACCTGGCTGTTAGTATATCTCCCGGGGAGAAAGTCTCAACAGATACCTTGGTTCCCCCCACCAGCACACCCGGAGGATTTTCTCTGCCGTTCAAGAGATAAACAGGCGACAAAATCCCGCCGTCGATATTCAAGGTCACATTATAAAGATCGATATCCGAAACATTGACCAGCTCAAAATCCACATTATATATTTCGCCCTTTTTGGCTGTACTGTCTGCTGTTACATTCATCTCCATGGCGCTGCCGGCCCAAACCTTGATGGGGTTTTCCACCACAAAGGTTTTGGCTATGCTCTCATTATTATCGGACCAGCGGCCGCTGACATCGGCGCTGATCAGATATTCGCCTTGGGCATCCCCCCGCACGATCCATCCGGCCGAAGCTTTGCCGCCGTTACCGGAAATACTTTCCATATCCACAACCAGGGATTGGGGGGTCAGGGTGGGCGCTAAAGAAAGGCCGCTTTCCGGCAGATTCAACTTTGCTTGCAAATCAATAATATCGCAGCCCTCCGGGGCATAGTTGACCAAATCCAATTCCACTTTAAAAAACTCTTTCAGCCAGTGCACATCCCCGTAAATATAGAGGAAAACCAGGGCAGGGGCCGAATTCTGACCGCCTTTTTCTATACCGTATCCCCATACTCCGCCGCTGCCGCCGCCACTGCCGCCTCCGCTGCCGCCGCTGCCGCCCAGGAAGAAACCATTACCGGATCCGCTCAGCAATTTTCCTTTATCATTGACTAGAACCGGCTCCCGGAAGGTTTTGCCTTCCAGGGTGATCTCAACCGTGAATTCCCAGACAAATTGATTATCCGGATCCCGGATATCGATACCGGCATCCATGATTTCCTCCAAAGTCATCCTTTTGGTGGACAATACGCCTACCAGCCAGTCGCTGCGGTTCATGGTGATGGAGGTCTGCAGTATTGATTCCGAAGCGTCCTTGGTATCGAAACTGGCGGAGGTAACATCATAAGTGTCTTTTGCCGCGGCTATATTCAGCAAAGCCCCCGGTTTAGCCACAATATAAGCTTTGCCTTGAGTGTCGGTGACCAGGCTAAATGTTTCGCTCTCATCTTCCGGCTCGGTTATGCTTTCATCTTCCTCACGGACAAATACCAGAGCATCCCTCAAAGAGCTATAAGTCCCGTCAGTATTTCTGCCCCGGACCAGAATTTCCACCCCGATCCGTTCTTCTTCACCATAAACCACAACCTCCAGGGTCTCGGTGGTAACATTACCCTGCCTGTCTTTGGCTGTCAGGGAAACTATATATGTCCCCTCGCTAGTGAAAGTGTGATTCACCAGGGGCAGGCTTGAGGTGGAGCCATCGTCAAAATCCCAGGTAAAAGAGGCTATGCGGTCATTATCTGTGGATTCCAGCCCGGAAAAACTGATGGGGAAATCAACCAGACCCTCATTTTGGGCTCTGATAACAACTACGGGGGGTTCAAAATCATTTTTGTTTGCCGTAGCCATGATAGTTACCCCGTTGCTTTCATTTCCGGCTGAATCATAGGTGATGACCTTAAACCAATAATCGCCCGGATCGATATTACGGGAAACGCACTGCAATGTAGCAGCGGGAATATTGGCTACATAGGAATAAATTCCGTTTTCCGTAGCCGCCCGATAGACCCGGTAGCCGGCAATATCGGTTTCTTCCGGGTCTTTGTTCCAGGAAACACCGGCGGCTAAGTCCAGATCGATTGCCGTCAATATTCTTTCGGCCGGGGGGGTATTATCTATGCTGTAGCGGACAATATAATCATCCGAAGCATTGCCGGCGGTATCTGTAACCACAAATTTAAAATCATAATCGCCTTCGGGCAATCCCAAGCTCCAATTATTGAAATAAGCTATTTCACTGGCTAAAGAAAGAGGTTTTTGTTCCAGGAGCGTCCAGGTAAGCGTACCCGCGGGGCGGCAGAACAGCTCCACCTGGGCCAGACGGTAATCATCGAGCAGGCTGGCGCTGATGGTGGCACTGCTTTTGAGAGAAGCCCCGTCTTTGGGATATACGGAATAGACCAGCGGTTTGCCGGTATCGGGCAGGGGCGTAGCGGTAAGTATGGGTGTGGCCTCGCTTTCATAGCCGGTGCTGCTCATCGCCGTCAAATAATAAGCATAGGTTTTATCATGCTCAATACTTTTGTCATAATAGCCCAAATAGCTTTTTGTTTCAAATATTTTGCTGAACGGACCGGGCTCTCCATCTGTAACAACTGCGCGATAAAGGATAAATTTATCAAAGCCGCCGCTGTAAACCGGGTCCCAGGACAAATAGATATAGGCGCTCCCGCTGACAACTGTAAAACCTGAAGGCGGATCCGGCAGGGCATTGTCAATAATATAGCCGCGGATAAAGGTACCGTCGCTGATATTGCCGGATGTGTCATAAGCAAGAACCTTGACATAGATAGCCCCATTGGGGAATGCCCCGGTATCAAAGGGATAATTCCAGGTAAAGCTGCTGGTATTGGTGGTGGCGGTTTGGGCATGGAGCTGCCAGGTAACACCGTTAGCTGATACATATAATTCGATTTTAGCCAAGGCCACATTATCTGCGGCCCGGATCGAGAGATTTACGGTTTTGCCGATCCTCGTCCCATGCGCCGGGGTAAGGGAGTTTATCCAGGGGGGTTCCACATCTTTTTCCGTGATGGGGATATCCAAGGTCAAAACAGGTAAGCCTTTATTTTCTCCGGGACGGAAAGCCCAGTATAAAAGCGCCGGGTTATCCGGACGGGTATCCCAAACCCAGAAATTAAGGGCGCCAAGCAAAGCGGTGCCATACATCAGATCGGTGTCGTCGCTGGCTGAAAGTGTAGCCAAAGGAGCGGCAAAAGAGCCCAGGCTGAGCAAAGAGCCGGTTGAAAGGGCGGCAGCATTATCCAGCCCCGCATTCACTTCTTCATTTTTCAGCCAATAACAGCCATCCAATTCACCGCAGTTAAAACCGGTAATACCTCCGGCGCCGGCGCTGTCTATATTGCCGGCATTATAGCAGTTTTGGATAATGCCGGTTTCGTTATTAGACCCCGCTATACCTCCCGCATATCCCGAAGCGCTGATATCCCCGGAATTAAAGCAGTTTTCGATCAAGCCGCTGTTTTCTCCGGCGATACCGCCCGTCTTGGCAGTACCATTGACCGATGCCAAATTATAGCAGTTTTGCACCAGTCCTGAATTAAATCCAGTAATAGCGGCAGTGGCTTGGCCGCCTTTGATATCGCCTATTGTGATCCCGCTATTTCTGACCGTGCCCGTATTGAAGCCGAAAAGCCCTTGGTTGTTTTGA
>WRHF01000034.1 GCA_009783415.1 Clostridiales bacterium | reverse complement strand
GACGGGAATTAGTGTGGAGTGTGGAGTGTGGAGTGTGGAGAGTGGAGAGTGGAGTGTGGAGTTATTAATAAAAGTTTTATACCTGTGCGGTTGGGTTACGATAAACTATAAATCAATGCAAATGCAGAGATAAGCAAGATGCTCAGGTTTACGCACGGCCCTGTAGGGGCGGCCATTGGCCGTCCGCGGACGCGCAATGCGCGCCCCTACAGGGGACATTTGAATACCCAACCGTTTTGCGCAGCAAAACCACCAAAACTCCACTCTCCACACTCCACTCTCCACACTCCACTCTCCACACTCCACACTCCACACTCCACTCTTCACACTCCACTCTCCACACTCCACACTCCACACTTTAAAAGGTATATTTTGCTTGCTTGGCCCATATCTTTATATATAGGAAACTTTATGCCGGGGAGATCTGAATAAGTGGGTAAGTATATACATAAAGAGCCGGAAGATGAGCAGGGTATCTTGATAGGGCAGATCAGGCAAACGGAAAGCCAGCTAAAAGCAGCAGGTAATTTTTTCAGTGAAGCTAAAGAGATTTCCGAAGTGGATCAGGCAATTTATCAAATCAAAGCCCTGGAAGCACAATACAGCCGCTTGCTAAAAACAGCAAAAAAGCAAAACATAAATGGCCAAGTGCAACTTCTCTCAGCCAGACGAATTTAATTGTGCATTGTACATTGAATGTCAGCATCAAATATCCCACAAAAAATTGTAACTGACCAAACTCTTAACAACTATCACTAATAAATCCAAACAACCAACTATTAACTAATCTTTTTGTTAAATAAAAAGCTTCGCAAAGCGAAGCAACAACAACTATTCATTATTCACCATTCAGTATTCACTATCTTTAAGGGGGGTTTTTTATGGGAATGGGCCGGGATATATTGATTGCCGGAGCCGGTTTGTTTTTATTGCTGTTGGTGGGTACCTCTTTGGGGGGTTTTCGCCGTCTGGCTTTGCGGCTGGGTCTTAATATTTTTCTGACCGGGGCAGTTTTGCTGGTTATTAACTGGACGGCAGGCTTTACGGGCTTTTTTCTGCCTATTAATTTGTTGACCTTAAGTCTGGGCGGTTTGCTGGGTTTGCCGGGCTTGGCTGCTCTGGCTGCTTTTGCAATTATATAAATATTAGTAAATATTTTTGCCGATTGTATTGCATAATGGGGTTGTTTTTGGTATAATCAAATAAAAATATATCTATGAGCTGTTTTTGTCTTAAATCAGGGAATAAATAATTATTTAAAAGGAGGAAGAAAAATGTTTTGCACTAAGTGTGGCAAGGACAACCCGGATGACAGTAAATTCTGTGTTGCCTGCGGCGCGGCCCTGAGTGAACCGGCGCCGGACCAGCAGCCTCAGCAGAATGAAGAGGCGCCGCCTCAACCTGAACAGACCAGGATCATCCAAAACCCGCCCGAGCCGGAGCAACCCAAACAGCAGCCGGGAACGGTAGCCAATGAAGTAGTCATGGCAGTGTTGGCCTATTTCATTTTCTTTATCCCGCTTTTGGCAGCCCCGGAAGATAAATTTGCCCGCTATCACGCCAATCAGGGCCTGATTTGTGTACTGGCCGCTATAGCATTGGGGATCGTGCGGGCCATTTTCTTTGTGATATTCTGGGGTGCACTCTGGCGTGTCTTCAGCCTCATCTTCAATTTGGCTTGGCTGGGCTGGGCTGCCCTTTGGATCATGGGAATCATCAATGCTGCCCAAGCTAAAACAAAGCCTGTACCGGTTATCGGGGAGTTGTTCACCCTCATCAAATAGTTCAATCTGATCGTCACATAATAAAAGCAGAGAGTGCGCCGGCACTCTCTGCTTCTATTATATGACGATCAGTTAACGACCGGGGCGACCAGTTCAATCTTTTTATTAAAATCGAAAAACTCATGCTCTATAATAAGACGGCTATCCGGGTTTTCTTTGGAAAAACCGCTGATTTGCACCTTGGTCAAATAGGGGTGTTTGGCATCTATCCATACTACATAGGTCAATTGTTCAAAATAGCGTTCGATCCATTTATCCTCCAGGCTGGGATGAAATTCTATTTTGCGGCACAGGCTGCCGTTCAGCTTTTCTTTGCCCCAATATGTAGTTTCGCCCAGTTGGATGAAATGATAATTACTGGCCGGATCCAGCTCGTTTAGGAGTAAAGTGGCGGCGGCGGAATCTATATCCTCGATTTTGCGCCAGGAACCATCCAAAGGATCTCGCTGGTATAAGACCCGTTCCAAAAGATAAATATCCACCGGTGTTCCCAGCAGGCTGCCTTTGACATGGCGGGTTTCCTGGCTTGCCTTTTGCCCTTCCAGCAGGGAAAACACCCTTTGTTCTTCCCCAACATAAAGCACGCTGCGGCAACGGAAACCATAACTGTCTGCCTGAAAGGTTTGCGCCAAGGACTGTTCCAAATAGAGCTCGGGTTGAAAATTTTTCTCGGCAGCCCCGCGGGAGAAAAGCAATATCAGCCAAGCTATCAGCAGCAATAAAGCAGCAATCAGAAGCAACTTCCACCCAGGCTTGCGAGATTTACTAATATCTACCATATAAAAGCCCTCCTTTTCAATCTAATAATATGCAAGGAGGGACATGATTAGAATCAATTCACAATTAAAAGAGACGCCCCATCTGTGGCGGGAAGCTTTTTGGAAATAAGATATATTTGCAATGTTATTGTTGGAAATGATAAGGCCAGGAGATGCCCCAGCTATGCTTAGTGAAAGTGAAGAAAAATGGAAAAAAATTACCTCAGTAAAAAATTCTAACAATTTGACAAAAACAGTTGAAAAAGCTATAATAATATTATAGGGCGGTGAGAATTTTTATGGGCGATACGGCAAATAGGCAGATAGAAGCATATTTAGATGTGAATCTTGATAAGCTGGAGAACTTTTTTCATTCCGATGTAATATCATTCTATGGGCCATTAGTTAGAGGTATAGATGATTTGTTCAAACACTACATAGAAGATATCCGGGATAACCCAAAAAGCAAGAGACGTACGAAACACTTAGCCGTAATTTTGACAACCCCTGGCGGAAGTGCAGAAGTAGTTGAAAGAATAGTGGGTGTGATACGGCATCATTATGAATTGGTAAGTTTTATTGTTCCTGATTGTGCATATAGTGCTGGTACAATTCTATGTATGAGCGGCGATAATATTTATATGGATTACTATAGTGTTTTAGGTCCTATTGATCCGCAAGTAGAAAACAAGGAAGGAAAGTTGGTTCCTGCGTTAGGCTATCTTGATAAAGTAAAAGAGATGATTACCAAGGCCCAAAACGGCGTGTTAACAGATGCGGAATTTCTTATTTTAAAAGACATGGACTTGGCTGAATTGCGAGCATATGAACAGGCACAGGAGCTTACTGTCGATTTGCTGAAAAAGTGGCTTGTTAAGTACAAGTTTAAAATTGGAATAATCATAGTAGTTCAGGGAATCCTGTTACTGATGAAGAAAAGGAAGAACGGGCTGAAGATATCGCTAAGGAATTGGGAAAAACATCTGTTTGGCGCACGCATGCTCGTCCGATAAGTCTACGTGAACTAAGAAACATGAAGCTACTCATAGAAGACTATAGCAATAAGAAAACATTAAAGACCATAATAGATCAATACTATGATTTGCTGAAAGACTATATTCTTAAGCGAGGGTTTCGTTTCTATTTTCATACAAGGAGGCAAAAAACATGATTGCATCAGAGTTGGAGAAAGCATTAACCAATATAATTGATAGTTTTCAAGAACACGATACAGAGAAAGTTCTGGGTTATCAAAGAGCAATTGAGCGATATAATGATCTCGAAAAAAGAGGCCTTGTTAAAAAAAGAGGTAACTCATTACTTCCTGTTGAAGAAAGGCATAGATTTGCTGCTGAGTATTACGATAACAGATAAATGTGCTTATGGGCTCTTTCGCTGAGGAGGAGCTCATGTTTTTTCTTCCTTGAGTATTACTTTCTTCTACAAAAACATTAAAACTCCTAAAAAGTGGCCGATGGCGCCTAGGTTTACGAATAGGTGCCAGATCATGTGGAAGAAGTGTTTTTCTTTTTTGGCGTAGAAATAGGCGCCTGCTGAGTAGAATATGCCGCCGCCTAGGAGTAACAGTTGCATTCCTATGCTGGCGTTGCGAATAAAAAGCGGGGCTACGAATATTATTGACCAACCCATGACCAGGTAAATTGTCAGCGATATTTTGGGGATCGAGCGCTTGGAGATGGATTTGTATAGAACGCCGAACAGGACCATGGCCCACTGAACCGCTACTACAATTATTCCCGGCCAGCCTCCAATCACGCTCAGGGCGATAGGGGTATATGTTCCGGCTATGGCGACATAAATAAATATGTGGTCAAGTATTTGCAACACCCGCTTATGCTGTGTTTCAGCTGCCATACTATGGTAGGTTGCGGAAAAGAGGAACATCAAAAAGATTGAGCACATAAAGATCGATGTGCCGGCTGCAGCCATTGTCCCGCGTTGCAGATAGGCGTGGATTGCCGTAGGCGCTATACCGCCCAGGGTAATAAGGGCCATAACGCCGTGAGTAACAGCGTTGCCGACCTCCTCGCCTAAGGTGTAGGCACGGATAATGCGTATTGGTGATTTTTTCATTCACTTGCCCCCTTTAAATTCAATTCGTAATTCGTAATTCATAATGCATGATTATTAATTAATTACGCCCCTAGTACCATGTGTCAGCTAAATCTTTACAAAATCAGTCCTAGCGTCATCCCGGACTTGATCCGGGATCCCCTGCTTGTCACCAGGAGATTCCGGGTCAAGCCCGGAATGACGGGAAAGTGTATGGTTTTAGATGTTACAGGCTACTAGAACCATGTGTCAGCTAAATCTTTACAAAATCAGTCCTAACGTCATCCCGGACTTGATCCGGGATCCCCTGCTTGTCATCGGGGGATTCCGGGTCAAGCCCGGAATGACGGGGGAGAAGATAATGTAAAGTTTTCTATGAACTTCCATATTTCAGCTAGGAGAGGTTCGCGGCCTTCTTTGGTTGTGGCTGAGAAGATGGTGATGTCAGTTGGTTTCAGTTCCAGAGTGCGGGCTAATAAGGCTATTTGTTTGCCTCTGGCGCCCCGGCTGATTTTGTCTGCCTTGGTGGCTATGGGGTGCAAAGTGTAGCCCGCTCCCAGCAGGGATTGGCGCAGCAGTATATCCTGTTGGGATGGGGCATGGCGAATGTCCAGCAGCTGAAAGCATTGTTTGTCTTCTTGGCGATCCTGTAAGTAGTCCTCGATCATGACCAGCCATTTTTCCCGTTCCGTTTTGGAAGCTTTGGCATAGCCGTAGCCGGGTAAATCTACAAAATACCAGCATAGGGTTTGGTTATCTTGTTTGGCCTGAACCCGGTAGAAATTGATCAGCCGGGTTTTTCCGGGCTGGCTGGAGGTTCGCGCCAAGGATTTGCGTCCCATAAGAGTATTGATCAGAGAGGATTTGCCCACATTGGAACGGCCCAAAAGAACGATTTCAGGCAAAGGCTCCGGGTACTGGCTGGGGTTGACGGCACTGGCAGCCAATTCCGAGTAGATTATTTTTATCTCTGATGGAGTAGTAGTCATGTTTGTCAACACCTTATTTTCTTCTCGTAGCAATTAAATAATCCTTTACGGAAAAGAACCTGACCTGCCAGGTGATAACCTCGACTTTGATAAAGTCTCAAAGCTCTGGGGTTTGCGGTGAATGTATCCAGGCGTAAGGTGGAAAACCCCTGATCCCGGCCCCATTGTTCGGCAAAATCCATCATTTGCCCGGCTAGGCCCCGGCCCCAAAAGGCAGGAGAGACACAAAGCCGGTGCAATACCAAAACCCTTCCTTGCCGATAGGCCCAATCAACTTGAGAATATTCCTCATCCTGGTAGGTACTAAGGGCCATAGCCGCCAAGGGCTGCCCTTTTACTAATATAAACATTTCGCCGCGCAGCAGATCCTGTTCCAAAGTGGTACGGTCGGGATAAATCTCATCCCACTGCTCAATACCCTCCCGGCGCATAGCCGCTGCAGCCTCCCCATAAAGGGCAACAACTGGCTCCAAATCCCCCAACCCCCCGGAACGGATCAAATAATCAACCGGCATAATGCCCCCCAACTATACCCGGGAACGAAAACATTTTCTATTAATCCGCCGAGGATTTTTGTCGTCAGGAGGTGCGGGAAAACCGCAGGAATGCTTGTTGCCTTTCAAGGTTTTCCCGCGCCGCCTGGCGGCAAAAAGACCGGTGCAGTGATGGAAAATGTTTTCGTTCTTGGGTATATATCACATCATCTGTAATTGACCTGAATCAATTGTGAATTGTGAATTGTGAATTGCTAAGTTCCCTGCAGCATTGCTAATCTTTCCATTAATGCCCGCTCCTTAGCACCATACTCCTCTTCCTTCTCCCTCTCCTTGGCCACGATCTCTGCCGGGGCTTTGGCTAAAAAGCCCTGATTGCTCAGCTTAGCTGCCAGGCGCTGTCTTTCTCCGGCGGCTTTTTTGATCTCTTTTTCCAGCCGGGCCTGCTCTTTCTCCAAATCGATCAGCCCCTTTAAGGGCAGGAAAATATCCACTCCCCGCACATGGGCAGAGACTGCCTGATCAGGTATATATACTTCGCTCCAACTGCAGACGGCTTGACAGAGGGCATTGAGATAGCTTTGTCCCTGCTCAAACAGAGGGAAAAACTGGGGATCTGCCATAAGCACCAGCTCCGCCTCTTTGCCGGGGGGTACGTTCATTTCCGCCCGCAAATTACGGGCTGAGCGGATAATATCTTTCAGCAACTCCATCCCTTGGGCCTGAAGCTGAGGTTCCCCTTTACCCAGAGGATATTCTGCCAGCATAATGGTTTCTCCTTGATGAGGTAAATGTTGCCATAAATCCTCGGTAATGAAAGGTATGAAGGGGTGTAAAAGCTGCAATGCCCCGGTCAGTACCCGCACTAATACGCTTTGAGCGGTATAGCGCTGCTTTGGGCTGCCCTTATAGAGACGGATTTTGGCCAGCTCCACATACCAATCGCAAAACTCATCCCAAACAAATTCATATAAAGCCCGGGCTGCTTCACCCAGCTCATATTTTTCCAGGGCGGCATTGGCGCTGGCTGCGGCTTGGCGCAGGCGCTCCTCGATCCAAATATCGGCCAGTTCCGGCTCTTCTTCTCCGCCACAAGAGAAATCTTCCAAATTCATCAGGGTAAAGCGGCTGGCATTCCATAATTTGTTGAGGAAATTACGGGCGCCTTCCAAACGCTCTTCTCTAAAGCGGATATCACTGTCAGGGGCGCTGCCCGTCACCAGCATGAAGCGCAGGCTGTCCGCTCCTACCTGATCAATGATTTCTATAGGATCGATACCGTTGCCCAGGGATTTGGACATTTTTTGCCCTCCGGCATCCAGGAGCAGGCCATGAATGAAGGTGTGATGAAAAGGTTTTTGCCCCATAAATTCCAGGCCGGAGAAGATCATCCGGGCTACCCAAAAGAAAATGATGTCCCGGGCAGTCACCAAAACATTGGTGGGATAAAAATCGTTAAGATCCGTAGTTTCCCCGGGCCAGCCCAGGGTAGAGAAGGGCCAAAGACCGGAAGAAAACCAGGTATCAAGCACATCCGGATCTTGCTCTAATTTAGTACTGCTGCATTTGGGGCAGGAATCGGGGGCTGCCTTTTGACAAATGACCCGGCCGCAATCCCCGCAATACCAAACCGGGATACGGTGGCCCCACCAAAGCTGGCGGGAAATGCACCAATCCCGGATATTTTCCATCCAGCCCAGATAGACTTTGGCAAAGCGCTCGGGGATAAACTTAATATCGCCGCTTTTTGCCGCTTCGATAGCAGGCCCGGCCAAGGGCGCCATTTTCACAAACCATTGAGGCGAGATCAGGGGCTCTACCGCCGTACCGCAACGATAACATTCACCCACATTATGCGGTCTCTCTTCAGTTTCGGCTAAAAGGTCTAAAATGGAAAAATCTTCCAGTATTCTCTTCCGGCACTCAGCCGCAGTCATCCCCGCATATTTACCGGCTGCAGCAGTCATAGTACCGTTTTTGCCGATCACCGTGATCTGGGGCAGATTATGGCGCAGGCCCACCTCGAAGTCATTGGGATCGTGGCCGGGGGTTATTTTTACGGCGCCGGTGCCAAAAGCCGGATCTACATAATTATCGGTAATCAATTCCATTTCCCGGTTCACCAAGGGAAGGATCAGTTTTTTGCCGATAAGCCCGCTATAGCGCTGATCATCCGGGTGGACGGCTACAGCCACGTCGCCCAGGATGGTTTCCGGGCGGGAGGTGGCTACGGTGATAAAACCGCTGCCGTCGGCAAAGGGATAGCGCAAATGCCAAAGATGCCCTGCTTGTTCCTTATGCTCTACCTCGATATCGGAGATATTGGTTTGGCACTTGGAACACCAATTCACCAGGTAGCTGCCCCGGTAAATCAGGCCCTTTTCATAAAGGCGGACAAAAACCTCGTTGACCGCCTCGGAACAGCCCTGATCCAAAGTAAAACGTTCCCGGCTCCAGTCGCAGGAACTGCCCAGTTGGCGCAGCTGATGGGTAATGCGGCCATGATGTTTTTCCTTCCATTCCCAGGTCCGCTCCAAAAAAGCTTCCCGGCCCAGGTCGTCTTTGCAAAGGCCCTCCTTGGCCAGGCTTTCGGTTACTTTGGCCTGGGTAGAGATGCCGGCATGGTCGGTACCGGGCAGCCAAAGAGCCCGGCGGCCCTGCATCCGCCGCCAGCGGGTGAGTATATCCTGGGTGGTATAGTCCAGGGCATGGCCCATATGCAGCTGGCCGGTGACATTGGGCGGGGGCATAACTATGCAAAAAGGCTCTCCCTCAGGATGAACTTCCGGCTTAAACCAGCCTTTTTCTTCCCAAAGAGGATACCATTTGGCTTCAATTTCCAGAGGCGAATAAGTTTTGGCAAGATTTTCCTTCATGTTGATATCTCCTATCTCATCGGTTTGTTCCTATTATGCTAAGTTTCCCTATATCTGTCATATTTAACCTAATATATTTCTTTATTTAGGGTGCTTTTCCTGCCAGAGGAAAAGAAAAACCTGCTGATTGATCTCAGCAGGCGTTTTTTACTCCTCTATTTCAGGGGGGATTTCCTCTTTTTGAACATCTTCATCTGGCGGGGGTGCAGGAGGCTTTGGAGTCCGCCGTCGCCGCCAATAAGGCCCGAAATACTTATTTAGGGCTTCCCCCAAAGATCCCCCAACCACCGTAATAATAAACAGCAGCGCCAAATCCCAGCCCGGTTTTTGGGGCAGCAAAGCCGGGGCAAGCCATAGGATCACCAGCAAAACCAGGAATAATCCGACAAGGCCCACCAGCACCCCATGCAGCATGGCCCGGCGGCGGCAATGCCAGCCGGTCCAGATGACCCCAATTGATAGCGAGAGCCAGAGCCAAAAACGGCAAAAAGGCGCGGCAAAAAGAGCCGGATACAGCAATTGGTTAAGAGCAAAAAGAAAAGCAATCCCTAATGCCAGGCAAAAACCGGCAACAATAAGCCCACCCAAAACCGCCCGAACGGACATGGCGACACCCCCCTTGTAAATTTATATGGTAGGCTGGGAGGTTTTAGAAGGGAGGTGGAGAAAACTCTTTTATAGGTTATAGGCAACTCTATGCAAATAAGGGTGATTAAGATAAAAAAGCAGTTCCTCGCCCTGGCCGCGGCTTTGGTTATTACTGTTATTTGGGGTTCCTCCTTTGTGGTGGTAAAAAATTCCTTAGGTATCATCGGCCCCTTCGCATTTTTGGCGGGGCGCTTTTTTCTGGCTACCTTGGCCCTGGCCCTCTTTTGCGGCCGGCGTTTGGCCCAAACCAGCCGCCGTATGGTGTTGGATTCCTTTATAGTGGGGCTATGCCTTTTTGCCGGCTATGCCTTTCAAACCCAGGCCCTGCCCCTTACCACAGCCAGCAACACCGCCCTTATTACTACTTTTTATATTATTTTGGTGCCGGTTTTAGGCCTGCTTTTCGGCCACCGGCTCAGCTGGGCTCAGCTGGCTATCGCTGTTGCCGCTGTATTTGGCCTGGCTATCCTTATTGTCAATGAGCAATTTCAAATAAACCCGGGAGATGTTTTAGTTCTTCTTTGTGCCCTGGCCTATACTTTGCATTTCCTTTTTTTGGATCGCTATACCAGGATCTATTCGGCGCTTTTATTTACATTCTGGCAGGTTGTTTTTTGCGGGCTGCTAAGTTTAGCTGCTGCCCTTATTGCAGAAACCCTGCCCGCTCAGATGCCCTTTAATCTGCTTTTAAGCCTTGTTTATTGCGGCTTGCTGGCTACGGCCCTGGGCTTTTATGTTCAAACCAAAACCCAGCAAATACTGTCGCCCACGCAAGCCTCGGTAGCCTTTTCTTCGGAGGCGGTTTTCGGCGCCTTTTTCGGCTGGCTGCTGCTAGAGGAAATCTTTAGCCCGCGTCAAGCTTTGGGGGCCTTGCTGCTGCTTTTAAGCCTGCTGGCTATTATTTTGCTGCCATGGGCTCAGGATAAATATGGCTGGGAGGGCTGGTTTTTTCATGGCTTTGCCTTGAAAAGGAAAAAAGGAAAAATGAAAAATGAATTATGAGGAAAGCTTAGCTTTTTGTAAAAATCTAGCTATGTTTGGGATGAATTTGGGTCTTTCCCGGATCCGGGAGCTGAGCCGGTTGGTTTTGGGGCCTTTGCCTTGGGGACCCCGTTTTATTCAAGTTGCGGGTACTAATGGCAAGGGTTCTGCTGCTGCTATTCTGGCAGCTATGATCGGCGCCTCCGGTCAGGATTGCGGTCTTTTTACTTCTCCGCATCTTGAGGATTACCGGGAGCGTTGCCGCATCGGCAATAGCCTGATCAGCCGCGAGGATTTTGCTTTTGTGATAACGGAATTGGCTCCCCTTTGGCAGCAAATGGCGGATGTAGGGTGGGATCCGCCAACGGAATTTGAGGTGTCTACTGCAGCTGCCCTGCGCTATTTTCAGCTGAAAGATGTTCCTTGGGCAGTGATGGAGGCAGGTCTGGGGGGCGAATTGGATTCTACCAATGTAGTCCCAGGTGAAATAGCAATTATTACCAATATCGGTCATGACCACAATCAATATTTGGGAGAAACCCTGACGGAAATTGCCAGGGCCAAAGCCGGGATCATTAAACCGGGAGCTTTGGTTATCACCGGAGCAAAAGGAAAGGCCCTGGAAGTGATCCGGGCCAAAGCCAAAGAGCAGAACTCCGGGCTGCTAGTTCTGGGCGAGGATTTTGACTGGTCTCAGGAAAGTTTCAGCGAACTTGGGCAATACTTTTCCTGGTCTTTGAAAGATCGAATCATAGAGCCACATAAGTGTGAAGAAACAAGAAAAAACAATAAATGTGATTTGAACTTAAATCTTAAATCTCAAATCTCAAATCTCAAGCAGCTCTTTTTGCCGCTCCTAGGCCGGCATCAGCTGGATAATGCAGTTTTGGCCCTGGCAGCCGGATCGTGCCTGGGTCTGCCTGAAGCGGCGCTGCGGCAAGGTTTGGCTCAGGTCAGTTGGCCGGGACGCCTGGAAATTGTCGGACAAAAGCCCTTGCTGTTGCTGGACGGAGCTCATAACCCCGAGGGAATGGCGGCTTTAGCCCGGTCCCTGGCCGAGTATTGGCCCCGGCAGCGCAAAATCGGTCTTATCGGTATGCTGGACGACAAAGCAATAGAAGAAGCCTTGACCCGGATCCTGCCTCAGCTGGATACAGTGATTATAACACGACCTTCAGATGAGCGGGCGGAAAATTGGCAAAAATTGGAAATTATTTGCCATGATGCCGGACGCCGTGTTTTAATTGAAGAGGATGTAGCTCTGGCATTAGCAAAGGCTAAAGATTTAGCCCAGCCAAAAGATATGATTGTGGTTTGCGGCTCATTATATTTGGTAGGAGAGGTAAAAAAAATATGCAAAAGCCTTTAATATTAGCCAGCGCCAGTCCCCGCCGTTTGGATTTGCTGCGCCAAATCGGTTTGGAGCCCTTGGTGGTTCCCGCTCAAGTCCGGGAAATCAGCAAAGGCTTGGAACCCCAGGAGCTGGTGCGGGAAAATGCTCAGCTGAAAGCCGGGGCTGTGGCTCCGGATCATCCCGACGCTTTGATCATCGGCGCGGATACCCTGGTTTATCAGGATGGACGGATTTTTGCCAAGCCTAAAAACCCCCGGGAAGCCAGGCTCATGCTGGAACTGCTATCCGGCAGCACTCACAGCGTCTATACCGGCTTGGCCTTGCTGGATACATCCGCCGGGCGGCTGGTCAGCGGCTGGCGCTGCACAGAGGTCATATTTGCTCCCCTGAACTCCGCTCAAATCGAGGCATATATTGCCAGCGGCGAGCCCTTTGATAAAGCAGGGGGGTATGGCATTCAGGGCAAAGGCGGGCTTTTAGTAGAAAAAATAAATGGAGATTACGGCACAGTAGTAGGCCTATCTTTCCCTCTGTTAAACGAATTAATGACCAAGCTAGGCATTCCCCTAATCCCCACTCCCTAACCCGGACAAGCCGGAGTGTTGAGTTTTGAGTGTTGAGTGGGAACAGGAACACAGCAGTACGAAAACTTTGCCATTTTGCACAGAATTTCGGGAGTAAGTGCCTAATCCCCACTCCCTACTCCTATACAACATAAAAATATTCCTACTAATTTCTGCCTTATTGCTACATACTATTGACTTTATAGAATTAATTCGGATATAATAGTAATATATAGGTAAGCAATATTATTGTGTTTAATTAGGGCTTAAATATGGAAAATGGAAGTGAGTTTTATGGCATTAGGGATGGAGGCAGGTTTTGCCGGAGAGTTTCAGCTTTTGACGGATGAAAAAGTGGTGGACCTGGCCCAGCTGGGTAATATTTCTGCCCAGGAATATCTTATCAATAAATATAAAAATTTTGTCCGGGCAAAAGCGCGTTCCTATTTCTTGATTGGCGCCGATAAAGAGGATATCATTCAGGAAGGGATGATCGGCCTTTATAAATCTATCCGCGACTTTCGGGGGGACAAGCTTTCCACCTTTCGGGCTTTTGCCGAACTTTGTATCACCCGCCAAATTATCACTGCTATCAAAACTGCCACCCGCCAAAAGCATATACCCCTAAACTCCTATATCTCCCTGAACAAGCCCATCTATGACGAGGATTCCGACCGCACCTTGCTGGATATCATTTCCGGCACCCGGGTGACAGATCCGGAAGAATTGATTATCAGCCAGGAGGAATTTGATGATATCGAGGGCAAAATGGGGGAGATACTCAGCTCCTTGGAATGGAAAGTGCTGATGTATTATTTGGAGGGCAAATCCTATCAGGAAATCGCCGTAGATTTGCAGCGTCATGTCAAATCCATCGATAATGCCCTGCAAAGGGTCAAGCGCAAATTAGAACGTTATTTAGAAAACAGGGCGTAAATCATAAGGGGCTGCAAAAATCATTTTGCAGCCCCTCTGCTTATTTCCTTTTCGCGGAGCGAAAATACTAGTACCATAATCATTTGATCAAATCGATCCCTTTCCGCAAGGCTTCTTCGCTGATAGCACCCTCAGCAGCGGTTATAATGTAGCCCTCACTGTCAATGAAAATGCTGGTAGGGAAGGCCCGTATCCCGTATTGCCTGACCGCATCCTGATTGGTATCATAAAACACAGGAAAAGTAAATCCCTGCTCAGCGATATAGGCCGCACCTTTTGCTTTGGTTTCCCGGCTGCCGTCCACAGCATCCACCATCATAAATTGGATATTGTCGCCAAGTTCTGCAAAGACCAGATCAAAATCGGGCATTTCACCTTTACAAGGCGGGCACCAACTGGCCCAGAAGTTTAACACAATGGGTTTACCCAGCATATCGGATAGCTTGATCTCATTCCCCCCGGCATCCTCCACCGCAAAATCAGGCGCTTTGATCCGCTCAATATCCTCTTCATCCGGGGGCAGATTTTGCGCTTGTTGTCCGGATGGGGATGTCAGCAAATCAGGCAGGGACGCTGTATCCTTCAAAGCATTATACAGCACCGTTCCGCCGCCAATCACCACGATCAAAGCCAATATCAATAAAATATTTTTCCCTTTCATCTAATCCTCCTAACCCGGACAAGCCGGAGTGTTGAGTTCTGAGTGTTGAGTTTTGAGTAAGAGCAGGAATACGGCGGCACGAAAATTTTGCCATTTTACGCAGAATTTCGAAAGTAAGTGCCTAAAACGTTAACAATGAGAGAAATCTGCCCATCAATCCGGTCAGCATCAGCATACCGATGGCGACAAGGAAGAGGCCGGATACCATGTTGACGATTTTGTAATGGTTTTTGATCCAGGTAAATGTTGTTTTCAGCCTTTCGATCAGCAAGGCGCTAAGCAAAAAGGGCAACCCCAAGCCCAGGGAATAACAAAGCAGCATCAAGATACCTTGGATTGCCGAGCCTTGCCGGGAAGCCAGCAGCAAGGCCGAAGCCAGAAAAGCGCCTACGCAAGGCGTCCAGCTGATGGAGAAAACAATGCCGAAAAGGACGGCAGAAAAAAAGCCCGACCCGCTTCCCTGACCCCTGGAGCGGCTGGAGTTAAGAAAGCGGATATTGATAATGCCCAGGAAGTTGAGGCCAAACAGGATAACAATAGCGCCGGTGATAATATTTAGTGCTGTTTGATACTGGCGCAGGAATGCTCCGGCAAGCCCGGCAAAAGCCCCCAGCGCCACAAATATCAAGGAGAAACCCACGATAAAGCCAAAAGCGCCGGGCAGAGCCTTTTTGCCGGCAATATCTGACCCACCACCACCCGCAAAATAGGAAATATAGACAGGCAAAAGGGGGAGGAGGCAGGGGGAGATAAAGGTTATGATACCTTCCAGGAATAAGATGATGTATTGCAAAATATTTAGCTCCCTTTGTCTTATTAGTTAGGAGTTAGGAGTTAGGAGTTAGGAATTGTGGTAAAAACGCTCCGCGTTTTCTTTCAATAACTCCAAATCTTGAGTGAGAGTCTTGGGGTCAAGCGGGACATATTTCACGGTCACCTTTTTCTCCCTACCCCAGCTAAACTGGAAATATATTTATAAAATTAGACACGGATTTACACGGATAAAAACGGATTAGCACGGATTTTTTTATTATGAAAGGTATTTTAGTTATTATTATTTTACCAAAATGCCGCAATTTAAGCAAGAGTTTAGCAAAGAATTTCATGATCTTTCAAGTCCGGTTTTTGCCAATAGCTTGATGAGCAGATACCCTAAAACAGCCGGGGGGGCCTGGCCGATACATAGGCTGAGCGCCAGTACGGGATAAGAAATACCCAATATGGGAGATAGCCAAAGGGGTACTATCAGGCCGGGGCCAAGAATTATCACGGGGATAATCAGCAGCGCCGGAAGTTTGAACCTGCGCAAAAGATAAACACAACCACTGGTAATTATCCCCACAAAGCCGCCGCCGATGATATCCCAAATCCCCAGGCCGCCCAAAAAATTGCTGAGAAAATTAGCAAGCCCGAGGGGGATCACCAAAAAGGGAAAGAGGTAACTGAGAGAATACAAGCCGGTAGCCACCCGCACCTGGTAGGCCCCAAAGGCAAATGATTGGGTGGCAAACATCAAGACGACATAAAGGGCAATGATAAGCGCGGAAAGTGTTAGGATCGTTGTTTTGTTTAGTGTTTTATTCATACAAGCCCCCAAGCTGTTCGCAAACATGCGCCAAAAACAAAAGCCGGGTTTTTGACCCGGCCCTAAGCAGCAGAATACCTGGTGTATTCCGCAAATCCCTAGTTTTGTTTATTGACAGGATGGTCACGAACTGTCATATGTAGTTTTTACAGTTTATAATATAGCAAATTCCCGCCGGTATGTCAAATCTGCTTATTCGACTTAAAAACCTGCAAAAAGATGTATTGATTCGACTTAAAAATCTGCAAAGATATATCAATATTCCACTTAAAAATCTGCGTAACCCCTTGACTTGCTTTATCTATTGATAGTTTGTTCGGTTACTGGGGGGTTAACAGAGGTATTAAACTAACAAGCGGAAATTTTGCCGTTTTACGCAGAATTTCGAGAGTAAGTGCCTAAGAAGTGATTGTAAAACCATTTTTAAATGATAAATGATTAAGTGCAATTTCGAGATATTCAAGAACAGGCTCCACCTCTTGACTACTACGAGTTTGTTTTTTTGAAAAAATGAAATCATCTCAAAAACTATTGAAAAATAATATTGTATTGTAACTTTAAATATGTTATCATGTAAATATTGAGGTGAGAAAATTGCGTTTTAGTTTATATCATCTAGTCGGTGCCATTGTTATTATATGCGCAGTAGTATTGGTGATTGTGTTTGGTACAGATTTTGGCACAAACAAAGATGGTAGTATAGAAATAGAATTACCCGGACTCCCTGGTATAACATATAGGTGGGTACCAGGTAGCGTAACAGAAATAGAACATTTCGATTATTGGGGTAGAAGTGCGTATCTGGCAGACTTGAACGGTGATGGCTGGCCGGAATTTTGCAATGTAGTTAGCGTTGGGTCCGGCTTTGTTCATGAGGAAGTAGACGTATATGATTATGTAGCTGATAAAAATTATGAATTGTCCGACCGGTTTTATTATAACTACAACTTATTACTGGAAAGCGGGCGGCTTGTGGTAATACAGACAGACATTACCTGGGGAGGCTGGAACGGTGGCGGTTCAGGTGAGTTGGCGATTATCAACGGTGAGTTGACCGCTATTGGCATAGACCGCCGGCATCCGCTAGCTACTGTTCGTGAATACTATTTTGAGCCAGCTTTTGAAGATCTTCATTTTCAAACACCACTAACAGAGTTAGACTATACTTACGCAGATGTAGATAAATCTAAATTGAAAGAGGAGACGGTGGCGTTTAGCACAATAATGTGGACATACGACAAAGGCACTACTATCAGCGGACCTGATACTACGCATATTATTGTCTTGACGCGAGAATCGGACGGTGATTGGGAAGTTATCTATGAAGGCTTGAAGTAATAAAATTTGCCTATTGCAGGAGGGTGATCAAGTGAATCAGTATATCGCGTATATAGAGGAAACATTGCATATGAACACTAATATTGTTTTTTATGGGCATAGCGATATATTGCCGCTATATCTGCGAAGCAGCTATGATCTTTATACTGTGGTGATTCAGAAAGTACAGTGCCTGTTTGCAAGGCCTAAAGAACCGTCCAATTTAACAGTATTACGAAAGCAATGCGGCCAGTTGAAAAAGTTGACCGGCTTGGATTGTGTGCTTTGTCTGGAAAACGTCAGGATATATACCAAGGAAAAAATGCTTTCCGAGGGTATACCTTTTATTATTGCCGGACAGCAGATATATATGCCATTTTTGGGGATTGCTTTAACCCAAAACGGCATGAGGGAAATAACTCCAAAAGATCGATTATCGTTCAGTACCCAAAAATTACTCCTGACCGCAATGTATCAAGGCTGGACTCAATTAACACTTACAGAAGCGGCAAAAATTCTTGGCATGTCAAAAATGACCGTATCAAGATGTTTTGATGAACTGCTTGCGATGGGGCTTTTTATCGTAAAAACCGAAGGGAAAATGCGGCGTTTTATTTGGGAGAACGGTAGACGCGCTTTATGGGAAGCATCTCTTCCATTTCTCAGAAATCCTGTTACCCTACAATATCGTTTAGGAGAGGTTATAGATGTTGCATCTGCAAAACTGGGAGGAATATCGGCCATTTGCCACTATTCAATGCTAGCCGATAACCCCTACACAACTTATGCTACATTGAAAGATGAGGCAAAATCCTTGGAACGGAGTAAATCACAACTGGTGCCAGAGGAAGAGAACCCCGTCATGGTTATACAGGTTATGCGATATGAATTTAAGTATAGGGACGCTTGCGCTATTGACCCTCTGACGGCTATTCTCTCCCTAACAGATGAAGAAAAGGCAGATCCTCGGGTAGAAGCAGCGATAGAAGGAGTATTGGAGGATTGTTTACATGATAATAGGATTGGAAGTTTTTAAAGAGTTTTTCCGTGATTTCCAAAATCAATATGTCCTAATTGGTGGAGCTGCCTGTGATATTGTATTCGGTGAAGCAGACTTGGGGTTCCGGATAACCAGGGATTTTGATATGGTGCTGATAATTGAGGCGCTTACTCCTGAATTTGGGCAACGGTTCTGGGATTTTGTTGATAAAGGCGGGTATGAAAACCGGGTAAAAAGCAATGGGGTGCCGCAGTTTTACAGGTTTGATAAGCCAAAAACCTCCGGCTTCCCTTTTATGATAGAGTTATTTACGAGGTCGGAATCTGCCTTTGATGATCATTCACACGGTTGCAGACCACTTCACTTAGGAGATGAAATATCCAGCCTTTCCGCTATCTTATTGAACAATGATTATTACCAACTGTTGCAAACTGGAAAGATAATTCTATCGGATGTGACTGTCTTGCAGCATACATTTTTGGTTTTGTTTAAAGCAAAGGCATGGTTAGATTTGACCGAGAGGAAAGCCGCAGGTCAGCAAATTGATAAAAAAATCATACAAAAGCACAAAAACGATGTAGCTCGTCTGGCAACTCTTTTTACTGGCAATGAAACTTGTATGGTTCCTGCAAGCGTCCTAGCAGACATGACATCGTTTATTAAAGCTTTCGAAAAAGAACCTCCGGATATGAAGGATCTAGGATTTCCCGGAGTTACTAGCAATGACATAGCGGATATATTAAAAAGAATTTATATTGGGAATCCGTCTTAATCCGCGATTCCCAAGTTTTTTCTTACCGCTAAACCTACATAATATCCTGATGCTTTTTAATAGTATAGTGCCAAACAAAAAAAGTTCTGTTGACCGCATAGTAAGCATGGGTGTTCTTACAGCATTTTATAGTCATAATGCCACGCGTATGCAGGCAAAACAAAAAGCTGCCGAGTAAAAATCGACAGCTTTTTGATGGTGTGCCCGAAGGGACTCGAACCCCCGACCAGCGGTTTAGGAAACCGCTGCTCTATCCTGCTGAGCTACGGACACATGCTGGAAAAATATCCTGTATTATTTACCAAGCTTTTTGGGGGACAATTTTTTCACCATATTAAATCATAGGCTAAACATGACGATATGTCAAGTGTTTTTTTAAAAAAGAAAGTAGCTTGCATTTTTAAGTTTCTAGCGAGAATATTAGAAACTCCTATAAATAATAGGAGTGATGGAGAGAAGAAATATACTAACTATCTGCTTTTAGAAAAAGTAATACCGTGGATCAAGAATAATCCTAACCCATCTTTCCCTCAAAAACCGGTCTGAAAATTTTTTTTCTGGCGAAAATGCATAAAACAATAATGGATTCAAGCAAGCATGTATAAAACCAGGCGTGGTGCAATAAAGCATTCACAGGAAGCCAAATGTAGTGACCCAATGGATTCTACTACAATCGAATAAGCGTTGACATCGCCTGTCCTTTGTTATATAATGGTAGTAGTGGGCGAAAGGTGGCGCTGGCATGTTTATCAGTGACTATAAGCAGGAGAACAAGAAAACTGGGCAAGCTAGGCATTTGCTCACTACTGGAAACAACTACATCAAAAATTTACACTTTGTAGTGACCCACGAAAAATCAAAATACCAGCATTAGCCTGCTTTACTTCGCTCTACAGGGAAAGATGGGCTAAGTGAAATTATTATTTTGTTCCGACAAATTTCCCCTTGCTCTACTGTAAAATAT
>WRHF01000033.1 GCA_009783415.1 Clostridiales bacterium | reverse complement strand
TCCCCCCATTAACAGCCCCCCCTTTCCCGGTGCCCCCGGCGCCCCCCAGGCCGCCTGTGCCGCCACGATCACCGTAAAGCGCCCCTTTACCCCCCTTACCGCCGGTACCGCCCTTGCCGCCGCTGCCGCCGCCGATACCGGCTCCATATTTACTTATCGCAGTAACCGTTCCCCCGTTAATAATCACATTTTCACTGCTACCTCCCAGACCTCCCCAACCGCCGGTACCACCGGTATTGCCAAAAGGGTTATAGCTGGCGTTATCACCCCTATAACCCAAACTACCCTTGCCGCCGCCAATTCCGGCGCCATATGTGCCGTTTGCAGTTACATCACCGCTATTTATGGTTACTGTTCCCCCGTTACCGCCCGATATTGCTCCTTCAGTTTCATCACTGTAGCCAACGCCACCTATAGCCGCGGCATAGTAACCGCTATCAACTTCCAATTTAGCCTCACCCTTGCCGGCTTCGATAGTCAGGTAAGCGCCTGTAGTTTGAATCCCGGGATAGTTGTCATGGTTTGATGTCACTGTTGAATCGTCATCCAATCTTAATACTACATGGGATCCGGAAGCCAAGACAATAGGCGCACCGGCAACCATATTCTTATTTGTCGCCATTCTCAGTTTTTGAAGGGTGATATGCAGAGGTTTTGCCGCCGAACCGCCGCTGATCAAAATGCGGTTGTTGTTTGAGGGAGATCCGGTAGTTCCTGTTATAGTAACATCACCCCCGATGTAAAACACGCCGCTTTGGTAATACCAGCCCGTACCGCTGCCGCTGTTTTTTCCCACGTCAATAGAGTTAACCCCGCTGATTTCAGCAGGGGCGGCACTTAGAGCTGCTTCGGTACTTTCTTCGATACTCATGTCAACCATAGTGTTAAAGATGTCTTCGCCGGACAACCAGTCCGGGGCGTTGCTACTGATATCTTTCGTGTCAGTAATGCTTCCCGTTGCCAAAGCATTGATAGGAAGCTGACAAAAAATCATCAATAGGGCAAGAATAATTGCCATCGGTTTTTTTACGGGTTTCATTTGTTAGTATACCTCCTTAAAAAATTATTTTGATTTCAATAATAATATACGTAGTATGATCGACATTTTATGGGGTATTTTGACAAACTACTTTAATTTATATTTATCTGTTAATTTTGAAATAACAGATAAATATTCTTTTTAATAAAAATAAAGAAGATTAAGTCATGCTATCGCCAAAAAAGACAAGGCAGTTATTTGCCTCGTCTTTTTTAGGTATATCCTGATAACTCTGTAAAGGGTAATTAATTATACGATGATAAACACCTGGCAGATCGCAATTTTTTATTTCTTATTCATGAACATCCAAAACTGCCATAAAAGCCTCTTGAGGTATCTCCACGCTTCCTACCTGTTTCATCCGCTTTTTACCCTCTTTTTGCTTTTCCAGCAGCTTGCGCTTGCGGGTAATGTCCCCGCCGTAGCATTTATCTATGACATTTTTCCGCATAGCCTTGACACTTTCCCGGGCAATTACTTTGCTGCCCAGGGCGGCCTGGATGGGTACTTCGAACATTTGCCGGGGAATCAGGCGGCGCAGTTTTTCCACGATGACCCGGCCCCGGTTATAGGCCTTGTCCTTGTGAACGATGCAGGAAAGAGCGTCCACTACTTGGTCATTGACCAGGATATCCAGCTTGACCAGGTTGGCCTCTTTATATCCGGCCAGCTCATAATCAAGGGAGGCATAGCCCTTGGTGCGGCTTTTTAAGTGATCAAAAAAGTCGTAAATAATTTCCCCCAAAGGCAAATCGTATAGCATCATCACCCGGGTGGGAGTGATATATTCCATATTGAGGAAAGTCCCCCGCCGCTCCTGAGTGATTTCCATAATAGCCCCCACAAAATCGCTGGGCACCATGATCGTGGCCTTGACATAGGGCTCTTCTATTCTTTGCAAATCATTAGCGGAAGGCAAATGGACCGGATTGTCGATGTGGAGGATATCCCCGTTGGTTTTGCTGACCCGATAGCTGACACTGGGGGCTGTTACCAGCAATTCCAGTTTATATTCCCGCTCCAGGCGCTCCTTGATGATTTCCATATGCAAAAGGCCCAAAAAACCGCAGCGGAAACCAAATCCCAAAGCTACCGATGTCTCCGGCTCATAAGCCAAAGAGGCATCGTTAAGATGAAGCTTTTCCAGAGCGTCTTTCAACTCGCTATAGGCGCTGTTTTCCACAGGATAAAGGCCGCAATAGACCATAGAGGTAGCCTTGCGGTAACCCGGCAAAGGAAAGGGCGCCGGGTTTATGGCATTGGTCACGGTGTCGCCGACCTGGCTGTCCTGGATGTTTTTGATACTGGCGGTAAGATAGCCCACCTGGCCGACAGAGAGTCTCTCTACCTGTTTGGGAGCAGGGGTAAAGACCCCCAGCTCTATTACTTCCAGGTTTTTGCCGCTATGCATCATCCGGATTTTGCTGCCTTTAGCTATTTCCCCTTCCACCACCCGGATATAGGGTACCACCCCCCGGTAGATATCGAAATGGGAATCAAAAATCAAAGCGGAAAGCGGGGCTTCTTTATCCCCGACCGGCGGCGGGATATATTTGACCACAGCCTCCAAAATTTCTTCTGTACCCAAGCCGGTTTTGGCCGAGGCGAAAACCGCGTTTTCCGTGGAAAGGCCGATGACTTCCTCTATTTGCCGTTTTACATCTTCCGGACTGGCGCCGGGCAAATCCACCTTATTGATAATGGGAATTATTTCCAAATCATGCTCCAAGGCCAGGTAAACATTGGCCAGGGTCTGAGCTTCAATGCCTTGGGCAGCGTCCACTACCAGCAAAGCCCCTTCACAAGCAGCCAGGCTGCGGGATACCTCATAAGTGAAATCCACATGGCCGGGGGTATCGATCAGGTTCAACTCATAGGTTTCCCCGTCTTTGGCCTGATAGGCCAGGCGCACAGCTTGCAATTTGATGGTAATGCCCCGTTCCCGCTCCAAATCCATTTGATCCAGGACTTGGTCGGCCATCTCCCGCCCGGAAAGAGCCCCGGTATACTCCAAAATGCGGTCGGCCAAAGTACTTTTACCGTGGTCGATATGGGCAATGATGCAAAAATTGCGGATTTTGTTTTGGATTGTCATTGAAAGAAACCCTCTTTAAAATTGTTTTATTATCAGAGAAATACTACCCCTCACCCAGGGCCGATGCCTTTTTCCGTCTTTTAAAAACCATAGCCAAGGCTTGATCCAGCTCTTCCATCTTCCAAAGCTTGGCTACTAAAACATAAACCCCCATCCCCAACAGGGTAGGGATGAATAACTCTATTGCTTGCATCAGCTTGCCGCTGGGTACAATAAATTGATTCACCAGGCGCAAAGCCAGCCACACAACAACCCCCATAATAGCTGAGGCCGCCAACATTTGTCCGCTGGAAATCAGTAAACGCCGTCCGTCTATCCGGCCTAATTTCCGCCTCATAAACACCAGCAAAAGCGCAATATTAATTATTCCTGCAAGAGAATACGCCAGGGCTAAGCCATTTTGGGCCATCAGCCTTATTAAAATCAGGCTAAATAAGATATTCACAGCAATGGAAACAACCCCCATAATCACTGGAGTTATGGTGTCCTGTACGGAGTAAAAAATGCGGCTGAGAACATGGACTAGCCCATAGGAAACCAGACCTATGCAAAAATAAACCAGGATTTGGGAGGTAAGAAGGGTATCTGCAGAGCCAAATTTATCAGTAAATTCATACATAAAACGAATAAGCGGCGTACCTAAAACTGCCATCCCCACGGCAACAGGCAAACAAAGAAAAAGTACCGAGCGAATACCCATGGAACTGTACTCCCGAAAATCATCAGTTTCTCTTTGGGCGAATTGGGCGCTTAGGGTGGGTAAAATAGCTATGGCAATAGGAAGACCAAAGATGCTGGTGGGGATTAACATCAGCCTCTGAGCTATGCGAAAAGCGGTATTAACTCCCCCGTCTAAGAAGGAACCCAAGTTGATATTAACAAAAATATTTAGTTCGCTAATGGAAAGGCTAATTATAATTGGCACCATCAGCGCAAACATTTTCTTGACCCCGGGTTGCCGAAAATCGAAGCTGCGGTGATATGCCAGATCCAGCCGGCCTAAAGCCGGAACTTGAACCAAGAACTGGGTAAGAGCACCAATAACAACTCCTACTGAAAAACCGGCAATGCCATAGCCCGGCCAAATTTTTTCAATCGGTGCGGCTAGAAAAAGGCCCCCCAATATTGTGCCCAAATTATAGGTTATGTTAGCAAAAGCCGAAGGAGCAAAAATTTTATGGGAGTGGAGAACAGCCATGGAAAACCCGGCAAAGGAAAGAAAAACCACTTGGAGGAACATAATCCTCGACAAATCAACCGTCATTTTAGCAGACTCGGCATCAAAACCCGGCACTATGACAGAAACCAGCTGAGGGGTAAATATTTCCCCTAAAATAACCCCCAGCAATAAAATGCTCATAATCCAATTAAACGCTATGCTGACAGTTTTCCAGCCTTCCTTTTTCTGCCCTTTGGCAATATATTGAGAAAAAACAGGGATAACCGCAGCACTCAAAGCCCCGCTAATTAAAATGGCAAAGAGAAGATCCGGGATAAGAAAAGCAGCATTATAAATATCGGTGATCCGGTTTTGGCCGATTTTATTCAAAATTACTGAATCCCGCACATATCCCAAAACACGGGATATGGCCATGGTCAGCATTAACAGCCCGGCGGTTTTAGCTACTGTGGCGGTTTGTTTTTCTTGCACTTACTTTCCTCTATTTCCTAATTAATAGCTATGCTGAAAACCCGTAACTTTTATTTTAACACATATTATCCGCCAAGGCAATACCTGACAATTTTGCAATTTTTCTAAATTATCTGCTAATAACAGCAGGGGGATTTTTGCATTGACAATCATAGTTTTGCCGAGTATAATAAGTATACTTAGAAATATACTTGCACCAAAAAGGAGGGGTTTTTAGATGGCACAAATATCCTTGTATATTGACGATGCTATGGTCCCCCGGCTAAATGCTGCCGCTAAAGCACGAAATTGGTCTATCTCAAAATATGTCGCCACTGTTATCTCTGAATTCTTGTCCAAAGAGGAGGCAGATGAAGCTAAGAAAAAAAAATTATTGATAGAACTTCAAGGGGCTATTGATGATCCAACTTTTGTCGAACCGCAGGATATACCTTGGGAAGCGGAAATGCCAAGGAGGTTTGACCTCATATGATCTATTTTTTGGACACAAATATTTGCATCTTCCATCTCAACAATTCCAGGCGGAATATGAGTGCGCGATTAAAGAGAATCCCTGTTGGTGATATAAGAATTTCTTCGATTGTCGCCGCCGAATTGCTTTATAGAGCAGAAAAAAGCAGTAAGCGTGAGCACAATTTGAGACAATGCAAATCATTTCTTTCTATTTATGAGATTGTGCCATTTGATGAAGACGCTGCGGAGCACTACGGGAGGATTCGTGCCAAGCTTGAGCATGAAGGAACCCCCATCGGTAGCAATGATATTATGATTGCCGCTACCGCACTCTCATATGGCAGCGTCATCGTTACTAATAATACCGGTGAATTTTCCAGAGTGCAAGATCTTGTTGTGGAAGATTGGACTTTGGAATAACAGGATAGGGGCAGATAATGATTGGGACTTTGGCAAATGTTGTTGCGGTAATTATTGGCGGGGGGCTGGGTTTGCTTTTTCGCAGGCGGCTTCCCGCCCGTCTGACAGACAGCCTGATCAAGGCTATGGGGCTTTGCGTCTTTGTTATCGGGATATCCGGGGCTATTAAGGGCGATATTATGTTGCTGGTTGTTTCCTTAGGTTTGGGTACCCTGATCGGGGAAATACTTGATATTGATAAGGCTTTGAACCGTCTGGGGGGCTGGCTGCAAAAGAAACTGGGCAGCGGGGAGAGCAAACTGGCTGAGGGTTTTGTCACTACGACACTGCTCTTTTGCGTGGGAGCTATGGCTATAGTCGGTTCCATTGAAAGCGGGCTGACCGGAGACCATACCATCATCTTTACCAAATCCGTTATTGATGCGGTTTCCTCTATTGTTTTCGCCTCGGCTTTAGGGGCGGGAGTTTTGCTTTCCGCCATCCCGGTTTTGCTCTATCAGGGCAGCATTGTTCTATTTGCCGGCGCTTTGCAGGGGGTTTTCTCCGAAGCCTTGATCAGCCAAATTTCCGCCACCGGCTGCGTGATGATTTTAGCAATAGGCCTGAACATGATCACCGGCGCCAAAATCAAGGTAGCCAATTTACTGCCGGCTTTATTAATAGCAGTTGCTTATTATTATCTGATTTTGGTTTGATTATGGGAATTGTCAATAAGTTTTTGAAAAGTAAAACTCTTGCTTTTAGGCGCGGTTCATGCTAGAATAGTTTTGCTATCATAAACAGAGTAGGAATATATGCGTTAGGACCTGCACCCATGCCAAAAGGTTCTTAAGTGTCTGCTGAACGGGGAGTTGTCAGCGGAACGAAAAGTTTATAACTTACGGTATATATTCCGCATCCCGCTGTTTCATAATGGGATCTTTATTGTTACACCACTTATGAACAGAGCATGATAGACAATATTATGTGGAATGAAGTGGTGTTTTCTTATGGACAAAAGACTTGATTCCCCAAGAACCTTGGGGAACTTTTTCAGGAAGCGCAATCTTTTTTCCTTGCGTCATCTTACCTTTATGGGCTTGATGATCGCCATCAGTGTGGTTCTGGGCCAGCTGGATATTTATGCCAATCCGGGCTTCCGCCTATTTAGCATTTCCTACCTGCCCGGGGTAATAGTGGCTATGCTCTGCGGACCCTGGGAAGCTTTAGCCTATGGCTTAATCAAGGATTTATTAGTCTTTATAACTAATCCTCATGGGCCCTATTTTCCGGGCTATGCTCTTAGCGAAATGCTCACCTATTTTATCTATGCTTATTTCCTTTATCAAAAACCCATCCTGCTTTTGCGCAATAAGCAAACGGTTCGCTATTACTCCGCTACTACAATGGTTTTGTATAAGTTAGGCTTTGCTTTAGGCACTATCGCAAAAAACCTAACATATAACTGGCGGGTTTTTGTATCATATCTGATCGTCACCATTAGCATTACCCTGGGCCTTGGTTATATTTGGCTGAGTATCTTATACGGGAAGCCGGCAGGTGAATTTTATACCGGAGTGCGCCTGATCAATCAATTATGGCAATTTCCTTTGCATGTATTTTTAATCATAATCACAGGGCATTTTTGTCAAAAGAATTTGCCTAACCTGTTAAGACATAATTAAGGGCGCCTTAATCCTGTTACATAAACTTACGAATTTGATTAATGGCATTTTTTTCCAGACGGCTGACTTGAGCTTGGGATATGCCCATTTCTCCCAGCGAAATGCAGCGCTTGTCCTTGACCTCTACCAGGAACTCTTTGCCCAGCGTCAAATAGATTTCCAGGCGTAAATGGGATTTATTTCCATTTACCTTGTGGACAATAATTTTATCAAGCAAAATACTGGAAACATCAGCGCTAAAATTCTCGCTGTCGAATTCTTTTTCCATGGCGGTTTTTAGCTGCGCCAAACTCCGCTTTCTATCAAAAATATTACTTGCCTGCTTTACGTATGCGGTAATTTCATTTTGCAGACTTTCGATAGTGGCAGCGATTGAATTATTACGTTGGGCAAATTCAGCCTTAGTTATAGTACCATCTGTAAGTAAGTCCAGGATGAGATTTTTCTTGGTTTGCTGGCGCTTAACATTTTGCTTTAACTTGGCAATCTCTTGAGCATAATCCAGATTATCAATCGAGCTGTAAATATCCATCAAACCCTTAATTACTTCATCCTTGGCGGCATAAATACGGCTAAAAATATCGTGCAAAATACTGTGCAACTCTTTAGAGTAAATAGTAGGGCTGTCGCAGCCGTCAACCTTGCCCTTTTGCCGGTACAGTTTGCAATTCCAGACTTCTTGCTCCCCGTACTTCTTGCTTTTGTAGATATGGCGGTGATAGCTTGTCCCATGTTCGGCGCAAATCAGCTTTCCGGAAAAAGGATAGCGCGATTGGCAGGCCGGTTCTTTTTCTTTATAGGCATCACTCCGCTTTCGATATAGGGCATTAGCGGCATCCCAAATTTCTTCACTGACGATAGCCGGGATATTCTCATCTTTATAAACATTCCAATCTTCTGCCGGCAGATAGATCCGTTTAGGATTACGATGGTCAATGGATATGGTTTTGCCGCTGCAGTAATACCCCTTGTATTTAGGATTGGTTATAGCCGCTTTAACCGTATCAGGCGCTATCATTTTTCCGGTATAGGGGCTAAGCATACCTTCACTCTCCAGCTGCCTTGCAATGCGCCGGATACCTATTTTACCTTCGTTATATATTTCAAAGATACGCCGTACTATCCTGGCCTGTTCTTCATTGATTGTGAGTACTCCGTCTTTTTTATTATAACCCAGAGTATTATTTTGCCCCATCACCAGACCCCGCTCAATAGCGCGCTTAAAACCAAACCGGCTCCGCTCCGACAGCTTACGGACTTCATCCTGGGCTATACTCGCCATAATAGTAAGGCGCAATTCCGCATCCGGCAATAGCGTATTTATGTTATCAGACTGAAAGAATACTCCCACGCCATGGGCCAAAAGCTCACGGGTATATTGGATACTGTCCAGTGTGTCACGGGCAAAGCGGGAGATTTCTTTCGTGACTAATAAATCAAACTTCCCCTGTTTCCCATCTTCTATCATTTGCAAAAATCCGGCGCGTTTTTTGACACTGATCCCGCTGATGCCTTCATCAACGTATCCGCCGGTATATGTCCAATTTTTATTATTTTTGATATAATCCTCATAATAAAAAACCTGATTATCCAGGCTATTTAACTGTTCAACTTTTTCCGAAGAAACCCGGGCATAATAAGCAACCCGAAGCGGCAGTTCAAAAATACTGCGGCCGCTTGATACATATTCACGCATCTTAAGTAATTCCACGGCAAAAACCTCCTTTTGCTATGGGATATTATATCAAACTGTGGGTAATTTTGCAATGAGAATTTGATTGGTTTTTGCATATAAATCATAAGATATGCTGCCAATATCATACATACGTTTATTAAGAGCTATCTGCAATTTTATGGTAATATTATCCATGCATGCCTCCTTATGAGTTACTTACATTTATACCCAAAAATCAGAAAAAAAATACGGGGGTAAACATACCTCTGTATTTCGATCGTCTTCATGGATAGTCTCATGGTTGGTGTCGTAGTCGATCTCATGGATGGTGGCACTTTTTGCGTTATAATTTATGTTCTTTGAAACTGCATGAACATGGTATAATCAATATGAACCTTATTGAATTCGCTTATCGGCAATAAAATTCTTTGGGATTGCCCGACATTTAGACCCCCTTAATCGTATTACTTATGAGAGGAGGTTACAAGATGATAAATCCTTTGCCAGCGCGCGGCAAAGCAGCGTCACTACCAAATATTGAAGAAATATATAAGCGGCATTTCGATATGGTGTATCGGGTTAGCTTCTCTTACCTGAAAAACCCATCCGATACAGAAGATGTAGCCGCAGATATATTTGCAAAGCTAATGCAAAAAAATGTTCCATTTCAAAATGCTGAGCATGAAAAAGCCTGGCTTATCCGAACCACAATAAACACCTGTAAAGATCACCTCAAGCATTGGTGGCGCAACCGCGCAGACATTGACGAATACAAAAACTTGCAAAGCACTGACCAATTCCATATTGACGAAACTTTAAAGGCCGTCATGGAACTACCCGTCCGTTATAAAGATGTTATTTATCTCTATTACTACGAAGGATACACATCAGATGAAATTGCGGAGATATTAAGGAAACCGCGCTCTACCATCCGTAACCACCTAAGCGAAGCAAGAAATTTATTAAAAGGAGTTTTGGAAAATGAAAAATGATAAAATCGTAAACGCCTTTAATTCCATTCAGCCGTCCGGCGAAGCTAAAAACCGGGTATTTAATATGATCAGCCAAAAACAGCAAAAGAAAGGCCCTCTATTCAAAGCGGCAATATCACTTGCGGTTGCAGCGGCTTTGGTATGCTTGGTGATCTTCGGCAGTATGCTATTAACCCCACAGCCAGACAACGAGTTTTCCCTAAAGGCTTATGCCATGGAACTACAGGCAGATGGCTCCATTGAATTGCATGAGGCCGATTTTCTTGACCGCTCGCAGTATTGGCATTTTTGTTCAGACAGAGAAGACGAAAATTTCTTTATTAGTATGCAGCTAAGATGCGAGGGCGAGAACATCAAAAGCGTTGAATTTACTACAGAAGATGGCTTTTTCGCAAAACAGTATGTAAAAATGGAGAACGGGAAAATTGTTTACGAGGATGTTTATATCCACTATATCGGTAAAAATGGTAATGTTATCGCCAGATATGGCGATGATTTTGAAAACGTTGGCAACAAGCTAGTGCTTGATAAGAATACCGTGACAGATGACTTGCTGTTATTTTGGGGACAGAAAATTACAGACCCGACGATACCACCCAAGCCGCTACAGGAAGCCATGACTATCCAGGTCCTTGCGACATTCAATAACGGCAAAACCCAAGAGGATGAACTTATTATTGATTTATCATATCCGAACTATCCCCGTGAGGAAATGGATCAAATATATCTGGAAACAATTGATACAACAAAATTAGTAAATGCTTTTATGAAAGAAGCTGAAAAGCAAGGCTTTGGGGAGGTTAGGGTTAATAACGTCGAACTCTCCGATTCCCTCGAAGGAACTTGGTATATCACATTTGATGTATTGCCTGAAAACGGAACAGAGTGGCTTGTAAATCAATCCTGCGATGTTAAACTATCACGCATAGAGCAATTGGGGGCACGATTCAGAGGTGATGGTGATGAGTACACAGTGAAAATTCTTAAGGATTGACTCCCATAAGAATAATCCTGTCCGGGCTTTTTTCTGCCCAAATATGAACCCCGATATATTCATATCGCATATAAATAAAGGGCCAAAGACGAGCTTAATGCAATATATTGTGTCGCCGACGGCGACACAATATATTGTATTTATTTAGTCAAGCTTTTATATAGCGCTGATTGCGACTACTTGGCTTGTCAGGGATAGTCATCTTTAGTTGTCCGAATTCCAGCAATGGAACTAGAAGTGATTTATTAAAATATTCCCTGCTTGAGATTCCAATAAACTCTTGCATTTCTTTCCTTGTCCTTGCTATCTCGCAGTAATTAAGCAATGCGTTCATTCTATAATCTTGCCCTGTATCTTGCCCTGTATCTTGCCCTGTGTTGCCATGCAAGTTATAATTCATGTTTTTAAAAATCACATGAAAAGCTGTGGATGTTGATTTAAATTCCGGCGCGTATGCCTCTGTATAGCCGTAAAGATCAGCTGTTGCAGAAAGGATTTTCTTGAAACCGCTGCCTCGGCGTTCGACATAGTCCAGGCGATGAAATATCTCCGCGATGATTGGGTTGCGCCGGGTTGAGGGGACATCCCTAATATCGCGTTCCTGGATCAGAGTTCCGTCCGGCATCCCGCCTGGTGAATAGATTTCCAAGCGGTCATCATACATATCCACATGAACTTCACTGCCAACCACATCATAATTTCTGTGCATTAGCGAATTGGCAAGCGCTTCAAAAACGGCTCGATAAGCATAGTCCGGCTTGTCTACCCGGTGATCTGACATCTTCTTCCAGCGCACCTTTGAATTCATCTTGATAAAGTCATGGCTTTTCAATAACTGTGAGATCAAATCACCGTCAAACTCTTTGTCATCAATGGCATCATCGCTGCCGCCGCTCTTATCAAGCCCATTCCAATGAGTGCAAAACACCCTTGACTGCAATAAAGGGCATTCATCGGAAAACATCAAGCCGGCATTAACTAATGTACCATCCGGCGTACATAAACCAAATGAAATATAATCATTCTTTGTCAGGATTTGCTTCTTCTCTTTTTTGAAGGTCGCATCGAACATGGTAAACGTCAAGTCATCCACCTTATATTCTGTAGAGAGCGCATCAAAGGAGAGGTTCTTGCCCTTCATTACCAGCTCACGCAGACGGTTTGGCGGGGCAGGCTGACTGTCGCTGCCTATACGCACAAAGGCGATAAGGTTACTGTCCGCCGAATAGAAATAAGGCGTTTCATTACCGGCTATAACTTCAACAACTAAAATATCCCTGCCATCTTCGGTCTGGAAAGCCTGAAAATCTACAGTTGGCAAAGGGGTTATTTTTTCTTTTATCTGCTTGCTAATAATGTCGATGTCGTGTTTTATGTCGGCAAGCCCAACAACAGTTTTATCATCAGCCATGCCAAAAATTAATCTGCCGCCTCGCTCATTGGCAAAAGCGCTTACAGATTTCAACCAGCTTTTAGGTTTATTAACTTCGAGCTTCTCTTTAAAATCGCAATCTGTCAGTTCAACTAAAAGTTTCTCTATAGTCGTCATTGGAATTCACCTTCCATACATTCTTTAAACACTCTCATCATAGCGCTGTCGTAATTATCCCAAATTCAGTATTGTCGTAGCCAGCACTGAATTTCTACTCCTCCGTCGGAGAAATTCATCTTTTAGGGGTTCCCCTAATACCCCAGCTATGAAAAATCATACGAAAAGAAAGTGGTTTTATTCAGCTAAATTATTGATAACTTTCGCATTATATTTTTTCCTTTTCAACCTCACGAATAGCTTGCTCCATACGAGCAAATGCTTCTTTTGGCGAAACTCCCTTTATACCGTTTGCCCGATCCTGCTCCGCTTTATACAAAACAGAAGCAATATGGGCGGAACTGAGCCTCTCATTACTTTTGGGCTTGCGGGCAAAAGAAAGGATTTCTTCCATTGTCAGCTTGCTATAGTCTTTGCCGCAAGCTTTTCTAAGTGCAAGCATGTCAATATCACCCAATTCGGACGGAGTAACAAGTACACCTTTTGTTTCAGCAGCAATTTGATCAAGCTCAAAATATTTCTCTTCCGTTTTTTTCGCCTCCATAATATGCATTTAACAGATTGATAAACGCTTCACTTTCAATAATCATACGTTGTGATGATCCAATACTGCTTACCTTTATATCCTGACTATATCGCCGTCATCAAATAAATCGCCGCAATCAGGGCAGAACTTTGGAGGGTTCACTATATTGTCTGGTTCCCAACCGCATTTATCACATTTATATTGCGGTTTTCCGACGGCTTTCATCAAGCCGCACTCATGACAAAATTTCCCTTTGTTCTCCGTGCCGCAAGAGCATACCCAGTTATTTGTTGCTTCTTCAGACATCGTTTGCTCAAATTCCTCGTCAATGTCCAGATCTGCTTCATCAACAATGATTGCGGCTTCATATTCAGCAAATTCCTCCGGCGTCATATGAGCCATCGTTGAGAGATGCTTCTTTAGCCTGTGCGCCATTGGTTTGAAAGTTGCCAATGTGAGTCCGCCTGAAATAGCTCCACCGAGTATTGGTACAGCTTTTGATACACCTCTGGCAAATGTCGCCTTAACCATTCTTTGCCCCAACATTGCCGCAACTTTCTTGACAATTGGAAAATACCACGTTTTGGTAAGCGCTTTTGCAGCAACCCTCTTAGCGACAGCCTTCATCGCCGTTTCACCAAACAATTTGGCTACGGCTTTATTCGCCGCCCCCACACCAGACATAACGCCGATAAATAATATCAATTGCGACTCTGTAGCTGTATCCAGTCCGGTTTCCTCGGTGAACAGTTCGTCCCAACCATATAAGTAAGCCAGCTCTTGTGTTGCTCGGATTATAAACCCATAGAACTGTGCCAAGTCAGCTGGAATAGTGGCTGCCATAGCAAGCCCACCCGGAATACCCGCCGCTGTTGATATAGCGGTTACCTTAACAGTCTCTGTGTTAATCACAGTATTCGCTAGACTATCCAGTGTGGCAATCGGAATACCTGCGTGAAGTGTTCCCTCTTTGATAGCCTTTTGCAGCTGCAACGGTGTACATAACTTGCCGAGATTCTTCGTTAGAAACTCGGTGCGGTCAATGCGAACAAGCGGTAGTTTTGTCGCACTCTCAATGATGCTAGTAATCGATAATTGTTGCGTCATATCCGATGTTCCTCAAAAATATTTTTTTCCATCTCTTTTTTGAGAGGTATGATTCATCATATCCTGTTTATATTCTGCGAACTTATAAGACTTTCAAAGTTTTGCTTCATATGTTTTCAGTTGAAGAATTTTGGCAAGGGATTTTGAAACGTAACTTTCCTAAGCTACTTCTTTCATAGCTTCATACTCAGCAACTTGATCAAGCTCTAAATATTTCTCATCCATACACTTATAATATCATGATATGTATACCAGGTCAATAATGGGAAAATATGGTTTTTCATACACCTGTTATTGACAACTAGCTAAACATTATTTACAATATTATTGTCGGGTTGTTTTTCCGACGTTATCAGAGGAGGCTTTCAAGTGAACAATGATTTAGACATTATCCTCAGCGAGGGGGAAAGCTATACGGTTGAGTTTAAGGAAAGCCCGGATAGGGAGCTTCCCTCGGAGGTTTGCGCCTTTGCGAACGCTTCCGGAGGCAAGGTGTATATCGGCGTCCATGATGAAGGTTATGTTGTCGGGACGGATACAAGCAATGCCGCCCGTTCCCGCATCCAGGACACCATCAACAAAATCGAGCCACGCTTGAGCGTAAGCATGGATGTTCTTGATAATATTATCGTGCTGACAGTACCGGAGGGAACACATAAGCCGTATTCCTGCCCGGCGGGCTTTTATCTGCGCTCAGGCCCAAATTCCCAAAAGCTGGACCGTGACAATATTATTGAGTTTTTTCAAAATGAAGGCCGGGTGCGGTATGATGAAATTATCCGTGACGATTTGCCGATTGATGAGAGATTTAACGAAGCAGCATATAAGCGCTATCTCAAAACTGCAAAAATCAGCGATGTACTGGAACGGGAAGCAATTTTGAAGAACCTGCACTGCGCCGGATCATCCGGCGGCAAACTGTGCTTCACAAACGCAGGAGCCTTATTTTTTCGAGTGAATGATGAGGATATTGTCTTCCGTCATGCAGGTATCGTCTGTGCTCTTTACAAGGGAACAGACAAGGCATATATTTTAGACGCCAAGGAACTGAACGGCGATATAATCAGCAATGTGGAAGATGCGATTATCTTCTTGAAAAAGCATTTGCGCATCAGCTACAAAATCGAGAAGTTACGACGCGAGAATATTCTCGAACTCCCGGAGGATGCCCTGCGTGAGGCCGTTGTGAATGCCGTTTGTCACCGTAACTACTTTGAGAAGGGCGCCCGCATAATGGTGGAAATCTTTGATGACCGCGTGGATATTGTCAGCCCGGGCGGTCTTTGCAAAGGCATCACCCCCGAAAACTTCGGGACAGTAACCATCACGCGCAATTCCACTATCGCCAGTATGTTTTTCCGGATCGACTATATTGAACAGATGGGTACCGGAATCAAGCGGATGAGAAATGCAACAAAAGAAGCGGACGTGGCTGAGCCTGAATTTGAATTCACCGGCTTTTTCAAAGTCACCTTCAAAAGAAATGAGCTTGATACTCCAATCGGCCATCAATCGGCTGCCAAACGGCCACAGCCGGTAACAACCGGTAACAACCAGCCAAATCCGGCCAAATCCGGCCAAATCCGGCTACATCCGGCCACGCCGGCCGATAGAAAGCGTGTCGTCATCTCGTTTCTTGAAGAAAACGGACAAGCGAAAGTCGATGATTATATTAATATCATTGGACTCAGTGCTGGCCGTATACGGGATTTATTGCGCGAGATGGTGAGCGATGGAATAATCGAAAAAACTGGGAAAGGTCGACTCACCCATTATGTTTTGAAATAATCATGATTGTAAGTGAATGCGATTTCCAGCGTTCCACTTCGAGTTCCGCTCACTCCTGCCGGATTGAATCCACAATTTTCCCCATACTAATTTGGCATTTACGCCTGCGCCAGAAAGATACTTTTTGCATACGTGATAGCGTATAACAAAAAGGACGCTTGCCACAACGAAGTTGTGAATCAGTTACCACCGTTATTATCTTGAATCACTCTTTAGCAGTGCCTTAAATTGATTTCGAAAACGCGTATTTTTATGAATTAGCTAATGAAAAAAGGGGAGGAAATCTTAATGAGAGTTTCAGTTTTTTTAGACGGAGCAAATTTTTTCTATATGCAAAAAGATGGGTTGCGACAATTCATTGACCCCAAAAAGCTTTATGACTATATTTCAACTGAAATTGGCCAAATAGAAGATGCATATTATTATATCGGACAAGATGCTCCACCGGATGCTCAACAGCAATCATACTTAGATGCCTTACCAAATATGGGTTTTGCTGTAGTAACCAAGCAGATTAAGAGTATTTATGATCAGTCATCAGGGCAAACGAAACAAAAAGCAAATCTGGATATTGAAATTGTCCTTGATATGTTTAACACAATCGACAACTATGATCTGGCTGTTCTTATTAGTGGGGATGGAGATTTTGATCGCGCTCTACAGTTGCTTAAAGCAAGAGGAAAGAAGTTTAAAGTGCTTTCAACAGGAAGGTTCATTGCACGTGAATTACGACAAACAGCTGGTATGCATTATATAGATTTATCAACAATTCTTGATAAGGTGAAGAAATTATAGCCTAGTAATACCAGCTTTTATGTCTATATCATACTATACTGCAATCATAACCTCAACCTCAGCTATAAACTCATAAAGCCCCTTGTAGGCATCCTTATGCCTGATAAATATGTATGACTTCCTTTCGCTATGGGATATGCCTACTTCTGCCGCTACCTCCATTTGGGTTTTGCCGGAGAAAAAGCGGAGGTCGATGATTTTCTTTTCTCTGTCGCCCAGACGGGAGAGGGCCTCGTTGATGCTGATCGATTCCAGCCATTGCTGATCGGTATTTTTCTCATCGCCGATTTGATCCATCACATAAATAGGATCGCCGCCGTCATGATATACCGGCTCAAAAAGTGATAATGGCTCCTGAATAGCATCCAAAGCAAAAACCACATCTTCCAAGGACAGATCCAGCTCCTTGGCAATATCCAGCAGCAGGGGATCCTTGCCGTTTTTGTTGATCAGAGCGTCGCGGACCTGGAGAGCTTTATAAGCCGTATCCCGTAGGGAGCGGCTGACCCGGATGGAATTATTATCGCGCAAGTAACGGCGGATCTCCCCAATGATCATGGGCACCGCATAAGTGGAAAATTTGACATTTTGCCCCAAATCAAAATTATCAGCAGCTTTGATCAGACCAATACAACCAACCTGGAACAAATCATCCAGGTTTTCCCCCCGATTATTAAAACGCTGGATTACGCTGAGTACCAGGCGCAAATTACCGCCGATCAGCCTTTCCCGGGCGCTTCTATCCCCTTTACGCATCTCTACAAACAGCTGGCGCATGACTTCATTGGTAAGAACTGGCAATTTAGAGGTATTTACCCCGCAAATATCCACTTTATTAATCAATCCTAACCCCTCCCTCGCTAGCTATGTTAAGCTTTATATAGCTATGTATAGGGTTAAAGCGGCTTCGTTTCAAGGGATTAGGGGCTAGGGAGTAGAAAATTATTTTGTTATTCTTTGATATAATATGTCCCTATCGGTGCTAATAAGGGCTTTTGGGGGAAATTTTTGGCGTTAAGAAGAGTTCCCCGCCTGCGGCAAAGAAACTCTTTGGTCATTGCTCAGATATATTAATTATTGCCGGAAGGAAGCTCAATTATACTGATGAAAATTAAGGCAACCTCTAAAAACACAGCGCTGCCAGATTCGCTAGCAATTTTTTCGACTGACCTACCTTGACTTTACCTTCGGCAAAGCCTAAGGTATGCACGTTGGTAAAACTCGAAATCAAAGATTTCGGCTTTACCTCTGGCAAGGCGAAGGAGCCGAAGCGTAGCCGGGCTACGTGAGGTGACGACAACGCAGTCCAGGCGGAAAAAGGGCAGCGAAGATGGCGGCGAGGGGTTTTTAGAGGTTGCCTTAAACTAAAATGAGATAAGCAAGCCAGCTAACAAAAAATACAATGGCATAAACCGGCAGGGAACGTAAGAGTACTGTGGCAATATTGGCCTTGTAATAATTCGCGGTAATGGTGATACAAAGGTGCATCGGCGTGACCATGCTGCCAAAATAGGCGGACATAAAAATCAGCATCACCAAAGGTAATCCCCAGCCGGGTATTGCCGCCATAGCCAGAGGCAAACCAATAGCTACCGCCGGCATCATCATCCCTGTCAGGATCCCGATCAAAAAGCAAAGAAAGACAAAAATCAGATAAGTTGGGATAGGCAAGGCAGCAAGCACTTGAGGCAAGCTTTCTATCGCCCCGCTGGCATTGAGTACATCTTTGAATATCATCACGGAAAACACCATCAGCACTATTTTCCAGTCAAAGGCCTTTTTTAGTGTGGGGATTATTTCCTCTTTGCGAAGGCGGGCGGCCAGGAAAACCGCCAGCATCACCCCTCCGGCGGCAATATGTACCGGCATCTTAAACCCCAGAATCAGGAGCAACATAGCCAAAAAAGGCCATAAACTGGCTAGCAGCATCACTAGCATTGCCTTGCGCCGGCCGGAAGTTTTGACTTTTTGCTCCTTGTCCGGCTTTTTATTCACCTTGCGGAGAAAAACCAGGCCTAATCCCGTAGCAATAAGAGAAAAAGGCAGCATGAAGAGGACAAAGGTGCTGATAGGAATTCCGGAGATTTGAATGGAGAGCAGCACCGTCGGATAGGTGGGGAAGAATATTTCCACGACATGGCGATAATAATTATTGATGATGGCCTTATCCTCGGCGCTGAGGCCGGCGCCATGGGAGGCCTTTTCTACCAGCGGAGCAGAGAAAAGAGCCCCCCCGGCTGAAGGCAGAAGGCCGATTATGGCGGGGATAGAGGCCAGGATGACCCGGCGGCTGCCGAAAAGCCCGCTCATCCCGGTCAGCATCCGCTCCATATAACCTTTCTTGCTCATGATATTTTCCATCATCATAATAAAAACCAGGGTCAATATCAGTTCTATGGTGGTACGGTTGATCAAAGAAAGACCTACAGCCCGGAAAAAATCCAAAGGAGGCAGCCAAAAAAGAACAGCCAAAAGCACACTTGCTCCTATCATTACCGGGCCTAAAGGCTTACGCCAGATCAATAGGGCCATAATGAAGACCAGTATCAGGAGAATTTTAACAAGCTCCAAGGAGATCCGCCTTCTTTCATTATGTATGGAATGCTCCCTTATGATACTCTTTTTGGTGAGAAAAAGCAAGAGGATGTACCATAGTTGCCGGTTGCCAGAGATCGGAATAGTTGGGTTTTTACTTTAATGCTTTTAACCCGTTCTGTCTTCTGGCTTCTGTTTAGGCAGGATTTGGAGACTTGGGGAACGAAAACCAAAAGCATGATAAATTTTTGAAAGGCTGTGAGTTCATGCAGATCAAGCTTGATGATTATGCCGGTCATGGCACAGGATATGTCATAAAAATCGTCTATCCTAAAAATCAAGAGCTATTAACCGAAACAATGGTGTGGGGTAATGCTCAGGTTTTGCCGGATTTTAAAGAAATGCGGGAGGATTGTCTGTTTGATATTGCTTCTTTGACAAAGTTTTTTACCTCAATAATAATCCACCGTTGGGTGCATCACAAAACTTGGGGTAGACAAAGCTCAGAAAGAAGTTCATACTAAAATGGAATCATGTGGATTAATTATTTGGTAGAATCACTCCTAAAATAGTTGTAAAATCTAAAATAAAGCA
>WRHF01000032.1 GCA_009783415.1 Clostridiales bacterium | reverse complement strand
ATGACATTTTTTATTATAAAATTACTCAATTTCATCAGGATTTTGCATGACTAAATGCTTATCAGTTGTATTTAGTCATAACAAAGTCGAAATTAACTTTTCAGCTAACCCCATATTTTTCCAGCTTTCGATTTTCCTCCTCTTTCTTTTGTTTTTTGTTTCCAAACAAAGGTACTGTCACCGAAAAAACGGTAACAGTACCTTTGGTGCAAGAATCGTCAATAAAAAACAAGAATTTAATCGGCTCATTCTTTTTATTCAATCGTTTTCGTGGAGCGGAAACATACAGCAATTCAGCATTCAGCAGCCATAATTCAGCAACCGCTCAACAAGCGCTTTAGGTCTTTCCTTCAGGGCTTTTGCTTATTATTTAATAAACTCCGCGAAACGGTGGAGCATAGTGGCGAATTCGGCACGTGTAGCAAAAGCGGCAGGATCAAGAATATTGCCGGGGCGGCCTTCCATTATGCCGTTTTTAACACAGAAAGAAACACCTTCTTTGGCCCAGTCGCCGACTTTGGCTGCATCAACAAAGCCAAGAGCAGTATCTACTTCGCTGCCTGCGCCTTTGCCGATGAATTTGGCATAGCGTAACAATACGGTAGCCATTTCCTGGCGGGAAACAGTTTGCTCCGGTTTGAAGGTACCATCGCCATAGCCTTTGACTATTTCCTTAGCTTCACCCCAAGCCACTGCATCGGTATAATACATACCCTCTTTGACATCGTCAAAACCGGCAGGCTTGTCAATTGCTTTTTCACCGTCCATCCGATAAAGGATAGTCACCAACATACCTCTGGTCAATCTCACATTCGGAGAAAAGAGAGTGGAGCTGGTTCCATTCATCAAACCTAAAGAATTGACATACTGAACATGCTCATAAAACCAATCGCCGGATTTCACATCGGTGAAGGGATTTTGCCAGGTTTTTGTTTCGGATCCTGCTTCTGCCCATTTGGCATAAAGGGTAAAGCTGCCTCCCACAGCCATGTCGAAATTATATTCTTTGCTCAGTTCCTTGTCCGTAAACCAGCCGGCAAATATGTAACCGCTTTTAACGGGGTCAACAGGCTTAACTGCTTTACCACCGGCTGCTACAATTTGTTTAGTTACATCACTGCCACCATTGCTTTCAAAAGTGACAGTATAGTTTTGAGAACTGCCGGAGCCACCGCCGGGGTTGCCGGTAGAACCAGTGCTATATGGCTGATAAATGGTACCGGAATAGGTTCCCAATACATCGTCTTCCCCTTTAAAGGCATATGACAAAGTTCCACTACTGCCAGAAGCCGGTACTTGCCAGGTCATTTTACCGGCCCCAAAAGAACCGTTGCCAACAATATCAGAACTTTTGATTTCTATTACCTTACCGTCTATTTTCACTGGGACATCAACCGTGATGGGACTTCCTGTGAATGTTATGGGATTTAGGGTTATGGATAAATCTGACAGACCTCCGGAATACAGTATATCTCGGACAGTTTTTATGCTGCCGGTATCACCATAAACCCCGGTACCATCAAAATTGAGATCTATCCAATTAGATTTGCTGCCAATTTTTTCTACAAAACCAGCCAAATCACCGCTGATCAAGCAGTTACTCAAGTTAATTTGATACAAGTTATGTAAATCCGGCAGATCTTTGAGGTCTCCTGTAATTTTTGCTTTGGAGAGATTTAGGCTAAACAACGCATTAGGTGAGGGTAAATCCTTAAGGGTTCCAACTATTTCTGTTTCAGAAAGCTCTAACCAACGCAGACCGATCCAGAAGGACAAATCACTAAGGTCTCCGGTAACTGCTGTTCTACTCAAACCAAGCCCTGCTAAACCGTTGCCGTAAATCCTCTCCCGAACAGTACTTGGATGCTTTAAACTTAAGTCACTTAAAGCACCTGTTATTAATGTCCCTGATAAATCCAGGATATAAAGATTATCATAACTAAGCAGTCCATTCAAATCAGATAGTTTGCCGCTGACTTTGCTATTGGCCAGTTTCAGTTCTTCCAGAAGAGATAGTTTAGTCAAAGCGTTTAGGTTTCCACTGACTTGAGTGCCGGAAAGATCAAGCTTATGCAAATTAGTTAAATCCGACAAAGCACTCAAATTACCGCTGATATTTGTGCCGGCGAGATAAGCGTTCAACAAGGTTTCAAACCTCGCCAAACTGCTTAAGTTGCCGCTTACTTTTGTATTACTCAGATCAAACCAAAAGAGTTGTGAAAAATCCGGCAGGCTGCTAACATCACCTTTAACCTGGGCATTGATAATGTAAAGAGAATTTAGCCCGGTCATTTTTGCTAAATCACTTAAATTACCGGTTATTGAACCACTATCAATGTATAAGTTGCTTAAATCAGTAAGCTCGGACAAACTGTTTAAATTACCCCTTAAGTCTTGGCTGTCTAAGTATAAATTTTGCAAACCGGTCAACCCTGCAAAAACACTGATATCTCCTGTAATTCCCATCCCAGACAAATTGAGCCTAGTCAGATTAGGGAGAATGGGAAAACTGGATATATCAACTTCAGTAAAATCTATAAACCATTTGCCTCCATCATAATAATAGTTATAATTGTTTAAATAAAATTCTTCCAGCCCTGTTAGAAGCTCTAATCCCTTCCAGGAAACAAAATCACCGCTTTTCGGGAATACAGGTACCCATAGATAGTCAATACCGGTTAATTCTTTTTCACTTGGTATATAATATGTATTGACCCTTAAGTAATTAGCCACCGCAGAAGCCAGCTGAGGTGAGGGAAACAATTCTGCAATAGTCTTACCATCGGCTCCACCACCACCGGTGCCGCCACCACTGCTACTAACAGCTATCCACCTGGCATAGAGGGTAAAGTTTTTATTGACCACTGTGTCAAAGTCATACTCTATGCTAAGCACTTCATCAGTAAACCAACCAGAAAAACTATAACCTGCCCGGACCGGATTATCCGGCCTGGTAACTGTAGCCCCTGCTGCTACAAGTTGACTGGACACCCAGTCGCCACCGTTGCTATTAAAAGAAATGACATAGGTGGTAGCTCCGCCTACTCCGGGGTCACTGCCTGCGGCATGGACTAAAACTGTAGCCGTCACTCCTAAAACCACAAACAGGGCCAGCAAAAAGATAATTCCACGCTTTGCTTGATTTTTCATGTGCTTTTTTCCTCCTAATATTCGGAATAATATATTTGTTATTTGATAAATTCGGCAAACCGATGCAACATAGCAGCAAATTCGGCGCGGACAGCTAAAATGCAGGTAATAGGTAATAAGTAACAAGTAATAGGTATGGGTAAAGCTGCTTGCTTAAAGGATGGTTGAAAGCCACTTTATCTTAGACTACTTTACCAGTTCCGAAAAACGGTGGATCATGGTGGCGAATTCAGCGCGAGTTGCAAAAGCGGCAGGGTCAAAGGTTTTATCCGGCCTGCCTTCGACGATTCCATTGTTTGCACAGAAAGCAACACCTTCCAAAGCCCAATCACCAACTTTAGCTGAATCAGCAAAGCCAAGAGCAGTATCTGCTTCGCTGCCTGCGCCTTTGCCGATAAATTTGGCATAGCGTAACAATACGGTAGCCATTTCCTGGCGGGAAACAGTTTGCTCCGGTTTGAAGATACCGTCGCCATAGCCATTAACAATGCCATTTGCTTCTCCCCAAGCCACCGCAAAAGTATAATACATACCCTCTTTGACATCTTCAAAACCGGCAGGCTTGTCAATTGCTTTTTCGCCATCCATCCTATATAGGATCGTTACCAACATACCCCTGGTCAATCGCACATTCGGGGAAAAGAGAGTGGCGCCGGTTCCATTCATCAAACCTGAATCGCTCACATACCGGACATGATCATAAAACCAATCACCGGTTTTTACATCGCTGAAAGGATTTTTCCAACCTCCTGTTTCAGGTTCGGATCCTGTTTCAGCCCACTTGGCATAAAGAGTAAAACTGCCTCCTACAGCCATGTCGAAATTATATTCTTTTGTCAGTTCCTTATCAGAGAACCATCCGGTAAATATGTAACCGTCTTTAGTAGGATCGACAGGCTTAACGGCTCTAGCACCGGCTGTCACAGTTTGTTTAGTCACATCACTGCCACCATTGCTTTCAAAAGAAATGGTATAGCTGGCAGAGCTACTGCTACTGGAGCCACCACCACCATTATTACCAGAAAAACCCATGTAATAGGGTTGATTGATAACGCCGGAATAGGTGCCTAATATATCATCCTCTCCACTGAAGCTATATGAAAGAATTCCGCTGCTTAAAGCCGGTACTTGCCAAGTAATTTTGCCAGTATCTTCATTATAATGCCCCACGGGGCTGATATTTACCGGTTTTATTACTCTTCCATCTATTTTTACAGGGACGTCCACCGAAATAGGGCTGCCTGTAAATGCTATGGTAGGCAATGATATAGAAAGGTCGGAAAGGCCATTAGCATACAGTTTATTACGAACAGTTTTTAGGTCGGCTGTATCTCCATAAACCCCGGTACTATTTAATAAAAGGTGCGCCCAGGAGCTGCTCCTTTCATTGCTTAGTTTTTTCCCAAGATCAGCCAAATCACCGCTGATTTTGGTATTTACCAGCCAAAGGTCGCACATATAATCTAAATCCGGCAAATCTCTTAAATTGCCGCTTATATCCGTATCGCTCAAATCTAAATGGGCTAGGTTTTTATGTCCAATAATCCCCGTCAGATCTTCCAAAACTCCGCTAATATTGGTTTCAGAAAGATAAAGTTTTTGCAAACGAGCCAGGTTAGATAAAGAACTTAGATTTCCATTAATTTTTGTCTGGGAAAGATCCAGCTCCACTAAGTTTTTTAAGTTTGATAGTACACTTAGATTTCCACTGACACCGGTACCTCTCAAATTCAGCCACCAGAGAGTTGTTAATTCGGCAAGGCTGCTTAAATCGCCGACTATTTTCGGACAGGAAGCAAGATTCAGCTGGAATAAAAACGGCAAATCCTTTAAGCTGCTTATGTCACCTTCAATATCAGCGGTACTATTGATCAGGTTTAGACCCCGCAAATCTGATAAAGAAGCCAGATTACCACTGATACCCGTGCCGTAGAGATTGAGAATATGCAAATCGGACATATCTTTTAAATCACTTAAGTCAAGATCAATCATGGTGTCCGCAATATCAAGAAATGTAAGATTTCTCAGGCTGGATAAACTACTGAAATCACCACTGATATTTTTCCCCCGCAAGGTCAGGATCTCCAGATCTTCCAAAACAGCCAAACCATCAACATCTCCGATAATTCCCTCTCCGTACAAATAAAGTGAGCGTAAACTGGGAATGCGGGGAAAAGAAGAAATATTTACATCGGTATACTTTGGAGCTCCATCGCTATAATACCAACTGGTACTATGTATCTGAAATGTGGCTAACCCTTTTAAATGCTCCATGCCGGCAAAAGAAAAATAATCCCCATATTCGGGCCCTAGGTGAATGGCTATTAAATCAATGCTTGTCAATTCTTTGGCAGTAGGCTCGTAGGAAGTTGTAACTTTTAAATGATTAGCCACAGCATCAGCCAGCTGGCGGTCAGGGAATAATTCTGCAATAGTCCTACTACCACTGCCTCCACTGCTGCCGCCGCTACCTGGAGCCATCCACTTGGCATAGAGGGTAAAACTTTTAGTGACCACTGTGTCAAAGCGATATTCTGTAGTCATTACGCTATCTATGTACCAGCCGACAAAGCTATAACCTGTTCTTGTAGGGTTAGCGGGCTTTGTTACTATATCCCCGGCTGCTATAGCTTGTGGGGCTATTACGCTGCCGCCGTTGCTATTAAAAGTGACAGTAAACATGGTCGTACCACCGCCTCCTCCGGGATCATCACCGGCAGCATGGACAAAAACTGTTGCCGTTACTCCTAAAATCAAAAACAGCGCCAGTAAAAAAATAATTCCCCGCTTTGCTGAGTTATTCATGTTCTATCTTCCTCCCTTAGTTAATAAATTATAGTAGCTTTTCTCCAACAAACAATTTAGTAATAATTAACGTAAAAGCAATATGGAATAATTATCCATCTTTTCTACTCTCATGTCAAGTGACTGAAGTCATAATTTACCATGACTTCAGTCATGTTTTTATTATGACATTTGTAATACTTTTTCAATAAAATCCATCAATTCGAAAAGAACACCCTATTTTTGTTCAAATAATCAGCGCAACACGTCGATCCGCCTATATAAATCTGCCAGAGGGTTTCGCCGTTCCTGAGCCCGGCTGCGGATGGCTTCGCTTTCTATTCTATAATAATCCTGCTGCTCTTTGGGCAGGTAGGGCAGCAATTGTTCCAGCGTATCATAGCCGTCGGGGACATAGGGTGTTTCCCGGATGGTTTTGATGGTGTATTCTGCAGCTCTCTCAATATTTCCTTTTTCTGCCAGGGCAAGAGCATAAGCATAATGAGTACGGCCATTTTTGGGCTGGATTTTAGGGTAGTTGGCAATAATTTCTGTCGCATTTGTTCCCGGATTATAATAATTCAGAGTATTATAGACAATTCCCTGCCAAATTCCCAAAGAAATAAATAATACCATGCCAATCACTCCCGCAATGCGCCAGGCAGGCTTTGGCAACTTAGGACCTGGGGGCAAATTGGGAATAAGCAGCAATATCAACAAAAAGGCCAGCGAAGCAAAGGCTAAAGTCACATCCAAAGCTCCATGGATCAGCAGCATCAAAATTGCGATATGGACAGGATCTAGAGGCTGTCTGTTTTCTTTGGGCTTACGGCAAATCCACAAAGCCGCAGGACTTGCAAGCAGCAGAAGCAAGCCCCAAACCCCGACTTCCGCCCCGATTTCCGCCAAAAAACTATGCAAGCGGGTGGCATAATAAAAAACCCGCTGCAATTCCATAACCCGCACCTCCCACATACCGGGGCCAATACCCCAAGGATTATGAGCCATCACATAAAAACCATCGCTCATAGGCACCAGCCTGTCCAGCAAAGAGGAAAGCACAAAAAAGGGGTTGCGGAAAATGATTACGGCAGATGCTGCCAAGACTGCCCCGCCCAGCATCAGGAAAAAAGCCTTATATCTTTTTTGGGCCAGCAGGTAGGTAGGCCAAGCCAGCAAAAATACGCCTATAGCCCCTACCGACCGGGTCAAAAGCAAGCAAATCAGAAAAACCGGCGCCAGCCATTTACCCCGGCGCCATTTGTCGGTGAAAGCCAAAAAGGCAGAAACAGCAAAGAAGATCCCCGCCGCGTCGGCATATTGGAAAGTACCCTGCAAACGGCCCCCCTCCCAAAAACCAGGCAAAGGCAACACCCCAACCACAAAAGCGGCAACCCCAGCTATATAAACGCATTTACGCATGTCCAAATCTTTAACATTGGCCAGATATAGGGCAGCAAATAAAAGAGCCGCCGGGCGGGCCGCTGCCAACCAGCATTCACGATAGGCGCCATTAATAGCAGCTGAAATAATATACAAAAGAACCAGCCCCAGCATAGGCAGGGCAATAGGTAAATAGGGAAGCTTGCCCCCGGTCAGCAAAAAAGCCAGGGCACAAACCAGCCCCAGCAAACACCAAGTAATATCATTAAAACCGCCTTGCCACAAAACAGCAATGACTAAAAAAACAGCTACCCCATATGTACTGGCTTTCTTCATAAGCGCCCCGCATGTCAATTGACAATTATTGTAGGTTTTCGCTCCGCAAAAACGTTTGAATAAAGATCTCTTTTGATGCTTTATCTCAATTCTATGTTTCTCTTGTCAGGGTGTTATTACCTTTTGGAAAATTTTTCCATTTTAAGCATTTCCCAATCTGAAGCGGCCTATGGCCCCCCTGCAAGTCAATTTCTTGTTTTTGTTGTCGCTTTGCGGCAGCAATTATTTGATCTTTTCTAATTTCTTACCTCTAATTTCTAACTTCTTGTTGGCGCAGCCAACATCAGCTGCATATAATATCTTCAGATAGCATGCAACATCAATAGCCCGTGAAAAACTGTAATTGACCAAAGCGGACGGACAAAAGGGGTTCTAGGGCATTTGATTACGCATTACGCATTACGAATTACGAATTGATATATAGGGGTGGATGATATGAGACTATTAAGAGTTGGCTCCAGCGGGCCTTTAGTGGAGCTCTTGCAAAGCAATTTAAGAAAAATCGGCGTTTATAGCGGTGAGATCGACGGGATTTTTAATGAGCGGGTCCAAAATGCCGTAAGGCTTTTCCAACTGCGATCAGGCTTGACAGGGGATGGAATCGTTGGTAACAGCACTTGGAATGCTCTGTATCCCCTGATCAACGGATATGATGTCCATACAATAGCTCAAGGAGATACCCTGTTTAGGCTAGCCGGTCTTTTTTCCACCACAGTAAACAGTATCTTATCTGCCAATCCGGGAATAGATGTCTACAACCTGCAGATCGGGCAAAAGATAATCATTCCTTTTGGCTCTGTAGTACCTACTGATATAAGCTATGACTATGAAATATTGGAAATGAATTTAAGGGCATTGGGCACAATATACCCATTCCTGGGTATCGGAAATATCGGCAACAGCGCCATGTGCAAAGAAATACCCTATATCAGAATTGGCACAGGGGAAAAGCAAGTATTCTATAATGCTTCTTTTCATGCCAATGAGTGGATCACTACCCCTGTTCTGATGAAATTTATTGAGAATTATGCCGGGGCATATGTAAATCAAGGGAGCATCTATGGCTATAATGCCAGATCTATCTATGAAAATGTTTCGATCTACATAGTTCCAATGGTCAACCCTGACGGCGTTGATTTAGTGACAGGCGCAATAAGTCCGGGGACTGAAGAATACAGGCGGGCAGAAAGAATAGCAAATGATTATCCTGCTATTCCTTTTCCTAATGGCTGGAAAGCAAATATTAACGGCATTGATTTAAACCTGCAGTTCCCGGCAAACTGGGAGCAGGCACGGGAGATCAAATTTGCTCAAGGATTTGTCAGCCCGGCCCCCCGCGACTTTGTGGGAACGGCGCCATTAAGTTCCTCCGAAGCCCTTGCCGTCTATAAATTTACTTTGGCTCACGATTTCCGCCTGATACTATCCTATCATACCCAAGGCCGGGTCATATATTGGCAATATTTGGATTATACGCCCCAGGATTCTTATCAAATCGGCCGGCGCTTTTCAGCTTCCAGCGGTTATGCTTTGGAAGAAACCCCCTATAATTCCAGTTTTGCCGGATATAAAGACTGGTTTATTCAAACATATAACAGACCCGGATATACAATAGAAGCAGGGCTGGGGGAAAATCCGCTGCCCATCTCCCAGTTCGAGACAATTTACCGGGAAAATGAAGGAATCTTGGTTCTGGGAGCTATACTTGCTCCTTAGTCACTTAATGACGCACAACATCAATAAAAAAACAAGTTCTTTACTTCAATAACGCTTTGCATAAGCAAAGCTACAACAACTCAACACTCAAAACTCATAACTCAAAATTTGTGGGCTTTAGCCCACACTAGATACCGAAGGAGGAAAATCATGGCTACGATCAAGGTTTATAATAACGATGAAAACCGCATGGAGACCTATTACAGGTCGGAAAATGAAGCAATGCCCTATAATACCGGCAATACTCTGAGGGTTAATGAGTTCCGGGGCTCCAGCAGAAGTGATTTGCTCTGGACTGAAAAAAGAGCCATGCAGGCATGGAATAGTTTCAGATTTATCTATGGCCGGCCCATCTATGTCGGCTTTGCCTTCAAGAGGCCTTTTGAAGGCGGCCATGGCCAGCAATCACAGCATTATGCCGGGGTTGCCTTTGATGTCGGCCAAAACCTGACCAATGCCCAAAGGGCAGAAATGCGGGCCTTGGCCATAAATTCCCAATTATGGTCATATGTTGAGCCTGTTTCGATAAGTCCAAGCTGGGTTCACTTTGATAAAAGGCGCGGCACTCCAGCCTGTGCTTCCGGGGGTTATCCCATTGTCAGGCAAGGTATTCTTGGGGCTTATGTCCTCGTATTGCAGGATTCGCTGAATATACTGGGCTATGGAACAGGCGGGGTCGATGGGGTATTTGGCGGCGCTACCGCAAATGCTGTTATGGCCTATCAAAGAAATAATGGTCTTTTTGTTGACGGGATCGTCGGTTGCGAAACCTGGCGAACACTTATGTATGATATTGTTCCTTAAGCGCTAAAGCGGCTTCGCTGCAAGGGATTAGGCTCTTACTAGCGAAATTCGATGCAAAATGGCAAAATTATTAATAAAAACCATCATACACGTCATCCCGGGCTTGACCCGGGATCCCCTGCGTATCACCGGGGGATTGCGGATCAAGTCCGCAATGACGGTGCTTTTCCGGCTTGTCCGGGTTAGGGATTAGGGAGTAGAACGGTTAACTTTTCGCTCCGCGAAAACTATTGAAGCAAACAATTTGTTTTATACTGATGTTACTTGAAAGATCGAGATAAGACTAGGCGGACGGCAATATGCCGTCCGCCCGGTTGTTTTGGCGGTTCTGGCGATATGGGCTTATTCTGCTATCAATCTCTGAATGATAGCTGCAACCTCAGCACGGTTAGCCATGCCTTGGGGACGAACTGTACCGTCGGGATAGCCGTTTATCAGACCTGCGCCATCCGCCCACTTCATAGCCTTGGCTGCCCAATTACTGATTGAGCCGCTATCACTGAATCTACCCAGATCGCCCGTTCCTGCCGGCTCTCCCTCATACCTCCACAATATAACTGCAAGCTGTTCACGCGTTACTATATCATCCGGGCCGTATTTGCTGCTGCTGTAACCATAGATTATATTGCCCGCAAATGCCCATTTTATCGCATCAGTGTACCATTGCCCCGCGGGCACATCGTCAAATGGAATTGTCAGGCCGCTCACGCTTGGCGAACCGGAATGGCGGTAGAGAACAGTTGCAATCATAGCGCGGGTCATCGCTTCTCCCGGAGCAAACTCCGTCTCGGATACACCATAGAACAATCCGTTTTCCTGAACAAATTTGACATCATCAAAGAACCAGTCTCCTGCTTTGACATCAGTAAAGGGATTTTGCCATTCGCTTGTTCCCTCCTTTTCCGTCCATTTAGCATAAAGGGTAATGTTACCCGTAACTGCGGTGTCAAAATCATATTCCGTTGTCAGCGCTTGGTCGGCATACCAGCCGTCAAATCTAAAGCCTTCTTTGGCCGGGTCGGCTGGTTTTGTTACTTTACCGTTTTGGACGACTGTGGCGGATGGTACTGCGCTGCCGCCGTTTGTGTTAAAGGTTACGGTGTAGGTGACTGTGCCGCCGTCACCGCCCCCAGCGCGGGTGATGCTTACTTCATAATATAATTTTGTCAGTCCGTCCTCTGCCGTGACCTCGATTTTGACCGTATTCGCGCCGACACTCAGAGTACCGCCGCTGACAACAACCGTCGAACCTGCCGCTCTCGTAATGTTGGCTGCTGTAATGACAGTGACACTGTTGGCTACATTGATGGAAGCGGTCAGAGGCCGGGTCTCATCCGAGCCATTGCCGCCGCCCCAGGTCGTCGTTTGTCCGGCTATCGCCGTAATCCCCGCGTCCGTGCTTAGTATCGCCCTGGTAACGCTCACTTTGTAATATAATTTCGTTAGCCCGTCTTCCGCTGTGACCTCGATTTTGACTGTATTGACGCCGGGGCTCAGAGCACCGCCGCTAACAACAACCGTCGAACCTGCCGCTCTTGTAATATTAGCTGCGGTGATAGCGGTGACGCTGTTGGCTACATTGATGGAAGCGGTCAGAGGCCGGGTCTCATCCGAGCCGTCACCGCCGCCCCAAGTTATCACTTGTCCGGCTATTGCCGTGATCCCCGCGTCCGTGCTCAATAGACCCGGCAGAGATAAAGTTTTCGTATTTCCTGCAGAGGTACGGGCATAGTCCGCCGAATACTCGTCGCCTCCTACCGTTAGGGAAACGGTTTCTTTGTCCGCGCCGCTATTGCCGCTTAGGGGCAGCCAGAAGTATACCTTGCCGCTCCCGTCTGTAACAGTGTCCTTGATACCGTAAACGCCTGCTGCCGGATCCGGCGTTTCCGCCATAGCCACACCTTTGAGTGAACCCGCCGTGACCGGCTTGTTGGCATTGGCGGCACTGCCGACTGTCAGCTTGTTCAGGTAAACGGAAGCCGTGCCGTTTGTAGGCGTCGTGGTAACACCGCTGTTGACGCTGCCGCCGCTGATGGTGATGACGGCATCACCGGCTGTGGCGGCATTGCCGATCAGCGATGCATACACTGTGCCGCCGCTGATGGTGATATCGGTGATGTCGCCGGAGCTGGCTTCGCCTCTTCCGATACCGATACTGCTGCTGCTTCCTGTCGCGGTCACCATGCCGCCGGAGATTGTGATAGTGACATTGCCGACGCCGTGCCAATTGTTTTTACCGATAGTTGCCGCGCTCACCGTACCGCCGCTGATGTTTATCTCGGCATCGCCCCTGTAACTGCTGATAAATCCTGCTTCCACTGTACCGCCGCTGATATTTACCGTGCTGTCGGCATACAGGTTACCGCCGATGCCGCCCACATTTACTATGCCGCCGCTGATGGTTACCGTTCCGCCGCCGCTGTAGCTGCCGCCGCCGAGATAATATTCCGTATTCACTGTGCCGCCGCTGATGGTAACAATGCCGCTGCCGCTATAGCCGCCGCCGATGCCCGCGCGGTCGTTGCCGCCTACCGCGTTCAGTGTACCGCCGTTGATGGATACCGTGCCGTCGCCGCTATAGCCGCCGCCAATGCCCGCGCTGTTAGCCCAGCCGCCCCTGCTTGCCGCGTTCACCGTGCCGCCGTTGATAGTTACCGTGCTGCTGCCGTTGTCGCCGCCGCCGATCCCGGCGCCATTGTTGTAGGCGCTACCGCCGCCGCTGGAAGGACCTATGCTTTCCGCGGTCAAGACCGCCGAATCAGCGCCGTCAATGATTATATGACCGTCATTCGCCTGCAACGCGGCATATTTGTTGGCCCATCCCGACACAATCAATACATTAGTTCCCACCAGGGTGATGTTCACCGTATTCGCGCCGCAGTCTATCGGCGCCTTGTCAGAAATTTGGATATTTGCATTGTCAAGAGTGATATTCGCGTCGGCGCTCACCACGACCCAGCGGTCGGCGGTTGCACCCGTGATGATTACATCCGCCGTACCGTCAACGGTGAAGACATTGCTGCTATAAGTCCAACCGTCGCCGCCTGTTGGGGAGATCTCATCAAGGTGGATGATCGAGTCGCCCGCAATTTTGGCGTATTTGTGGGCGGAGGTGATCTCAAAGCTGCCGTCGCCTTTACCGATTGCCGGGTTTGAGCCGTCCGCGGCAGCGGACACCGCATAATACCATCCGTCCGGCACGGTATAGTTACCGGAGGGACCGCTATAAATCGCGAGGCTTTCGCCTCTTGCCGTGGCTATGCCGCCGTTAATGATAAAACCGTCATTCGCGAAAACACCGCAGCTTTGACTGCTCGCGCTGCCTGCCATAGCGGTTAGGGTACCTCCGCTGATGCTGATGCCGCCGCTTGAGGAAATACCGTAGCTTGAACTGTCCGCGTTACCTCCCACGGCGGTCAGATTCGCGTTTTCGCTGATTGTGATGTCGCTGCCGCTATCAGTGCTGATGCCCATGCTATTGCCGCCACTGCCGCCTACGGCAGTTATGACTGCATTGCCGGTGATCAAGACGGAGCCCAGCGAGTAAATGCCGCAGTTACCGTTACTGCCATCTGTTGTGCCGCTCGCGGTGATCAAGCTGCCGCCGCTGGCACTGGTGACGGTGAGGGCGCCTTCCGAATATATTCCGTAAAGATCGCTGCTGTCGTTGAAGGTATTTATGATCCTGTTATCGCCATCAAGTACGATCGTTGTGCCTCCGGGCACTTGCAGAGCCTCCGCCGCACCGGTGGCAAAGATAAAATCTTTAAGCGTGAGCGTCCAGGCATCCGTATCGCCGTTCGCCGCCGCGCCCCAGGCCGCCGCTTCGGCCGTGATGTCCGCGCCGCCCTCGCCCTGAAGCAGTTTGCCGTCGGCATTGTTCAGATACAGGGTATATGCTTGGATATCCGGCTCGATTTTGGCGTATTTATGCGCGGAAGTGATGATGAAGGGATTGGTTTTTGTGCTTCTGCCGGAGGCTGTGCCGGACGTGTTAGCCGTGTCCGCCGCCACGGTATAGGCATAGCCGTTCGGCACGGTGAAGTTGTAATCGGTTTCGTAGTAGGGGCCGCGGATCGCCCTGGTTTCGCCTTTCGCCGTAATTATGCCGTCGCTGAGAATCAGGTAGGATTCCGTGTAGCCGCCCGCGTAAATACCGTAGCTGTTGTCATTGCCCGAGCTGCCGCCTGCGGCGTTTATTATGCCGCCGCTGATATCAAGATAAGCGGTGAAAATACCGGAGCTATAGCCGTTCGCATCTTCGCCCGTTGCCTTCAGGGTACCGCCGCTGATTTCGAGCTTTGTCGCGTTAATGCCAAAGCTGCTTTCCGGCGCTTCGCCGCCCGTTGCCTTTACCGTACCGCCGCTGATTTTGATGCTACCACTGCTGCCGTACTGGTAAATAGCACTGCTACCGGAAACAGCCTCGCCGCCTTCGGCATTCAGGGTACCGCCGCTGATATCTACGTTGCCATCAATTGCATAGGAGTAGTAGGCGGTTCCATCAGTAGTGGCGGCGTTGACTTCCGCGTCGCCGCTGATTATAAGGTTTCCGGCAATACCGGTTATTCTGCCCGAAGCATTTATGACGCCGCCGCTGCAATTGAGCGTGCCGTTAATGCCGCAAGCGGCGCCCGAGGTAGTCACCGTACCGCCGCTGACTATAATGTTGCCTGTAATGGCCCAGTTGGAGCCGCCAAAAGCAGTCAGCACACCTGTCCTGGCGATCACGTTCGCGTCGCCGCTGATGCTCAGGTCGTATGCCCTGATGCCGCTGATTTCGTTGCCATTGGGCGAGGAGTTGATTGCGCTTGTCACATTGCCCGCCTCGGCAGTAACCGTTGCGTTAGCGCTGATTATAACTGTATGACCGTAAATAGCCCGGCTGACTCCGTTTTTTCCTACGTTCAAATTACCGGAATTGGAGCTTATCGTCGCACCATCGCTGATTGTCATCTCGTTGCCGCAATAAATGCCATAGCTACCCGCGTCACCGCTTACGGCGGTTATATCGCCGCCCGTGGTGTTGATCGCCGTGCTGCCGCTGATTGTGATATCGTTGCCGCAATAAACGCCGTAGCTGTTCGCGTTACCGTTTCCGGCATTCATATCACTGCCCGCGGCGTTAATAACCGCGCTGTCGCTAACGGCGAGGCCGGTTCCCGCTGAAAGCCCGTAGCTGTTGCCGCTGTAGTTATATCCGCCGCCGCTCGCATCACCGCCTTCGGCGCTAATAACAGCGTTGTCGCTGAGTGTAATGTTGGTCGCGGTAATGCCGTAGCTGTATCCGACGCCGTTGCTGGCGGCTGTGACGGCCGTCCCGCCTCCTATGGCTGTTAGCTGGGCATTGCCGCTGACTGTGACAGTACCGCTGTTGGCAACAATACCGTAGCTGTAGGCTCTGCCGTTATTACTGCCGCCTGCCGCCGCGCCGCCTCTGCCGGCCACCAGCGCGCTGCCGGCCACGCTGATACCGCCGCTGTTCGAGTAAATGCCGTAGCTGTAACCGGTATTATTAGCGGCATCGCCTCCCGCCGCCCCGCCGCCCTCGGCGCTGACAACAGCGTCGCCGCTGACCGTGATAGCGCCTGCCGAACGCATACCGTAGCTGTAACGGTTACCGTCGCCCGCCACACCGCCGCCTCCGGCGATAAGGGCCGCGCTTCCGTTAACGGTAATGCCGCCGGCATTGGTGAAAATGCCGTAGCTGTCGTTGTCCGTTGCATCGCCGCCCGTAACGGTCAGGTTGCCTTCGCTCACGCTGGTGATGGTCAGAGCGCCCGCCGAATATATCCCGTAACTGAGCAAGGCGCCCTCATTTACAACAGTTATTTGATTATCACCGACAAGTACAATTGCCGTACCCGCAGGTACGCTCAGCGCGGTCGCGGCGGTTGTAACGTAATCAAAATCACTAAGGGTAAGAACCCAGGCGCCCGCCGAACCGTCTACCGCCATCCCCTCAAGCTCCATTTCAGCTGTAATGTCAGCGCCGCCGGAGCTGTTTTCATGCAATGTGCCGTCAGTGTGCAGAAACAATGTATAGTCCGCAGATACCACCGCCGCGCTCACCATAGGCATCATTATGCCGACAGCCGACAATACCATTACCAGAGCCAGCAGATATAATAATACTTTTTTCGACATTTTTCCGACCTCCCCATTTCGTAGTCAATAGCGATTTAGCAGCTTTTGTGCATGAGATGTCAATAAAAAACAAGAATTTAATAAATGAAAAGCGTCTTTTGCCTAGCTGGCCTTTGCTGTGCAAAGTCACAGCTAATGCACAATGTCGCGCTTTTCTACACACTCTGTCCTCTGTCCTCTGTCCTCTGTCCTCTGTCCTCTTGCGAGCGAAGCCCGCTTTAGTTATTCCCAGTTTTCACAGATTTAAATCGAACGCTACTACCCTCGCTCTTCTTGATGTTTTTGGTTAATATTGATTGGGTTTTTTCAGGTAAATAGAATTAATTATAAAAACACCTCAATTTTGACAAAAAAGGAAAAGCTTGATATCATAGCTTTTCCTTTTTTGATTTTCATTTATGTAGTAATCACGGCTGTAAATATTATTTTAACAACCAGTTGAGCACGTTTATCTGTTTGATACCGTTGTGGGAAGTCAGTGGCGTATTGTCCATTGTCAAAAGGTATTTCGGGTTGTGGTCATTAATGGCTTCAAGCGGCGCAAGTTCACGGCGCAAAGTTTCGCCGTCAGTATCAATAACAGTATAGGCAACCTGATAATATTCCTCTCCTTCTTCACCGATAGCAATAAAGTCTACCTCAGCATTTCCGACCTTGCCGATGTAAATCTCATATCCCCGGCGGGCAAGCTCAAGAAATACCACATTTTCAAGGATATGCCCCATATCCGCTTTTTTCGTTCCCAGCAAAGCATAACGCAAGCCAATATCGGCAGCATAATATTTATCTCCTGTTTTCAGGTACTGCTTGCCCTTAACATCATAGCGGCCGGTTTGATAGAGAATGAAGCAATCAGTCAAGGCAGTTAAATAGCTTTCTACCGTATGGACAGATATTTTCCGTCCTGCCGAGGTCATTGTATCCGCAATTTTTTTGGTAGAGCAGAGATTCCCTATATTGTCAAACATAAAACGGGCAACGCTTTTAAGCATGGCGGTATCAGGAAACCGTCTGCGGGCCACAATGTCTTTCAAGACGATGGTATCATAAATACCTTGCAGGTATTGCCGCTTGTCTTTGGCTTTCTCTATCTCCAGCGCATATGGGAATGCGCTATTTTGGATGTAGTCCGCATATAGCCGTTCCTGATTTGGGTTCTCCGGAAAAACCGACACGTATTCCTTAAATGACAACGGCAACATTTTGATTTCCACATACCGTCCTGAAAGTAATGTTGCCAATTCCCCGCTGAGAAGATAAGCATTGGAACCTGTGATGTAAACATCGCAATTCTTTTTTACATATAAACTATCTACGGCTTTCTGAAACTCACTTACCCGCTGCACTTCATCAAGAAAGATGTACATCTTTTTATTTGGGACAACTTTTTCTGTCACAAAGCTATATAACTGCTTGTATGTTTCAATATCGTCATATTCACCTTCTTCAAGGTTAACAGATATGATTTGTTCGTCTGTGATACCATCTGCGCGCAAATAGTCCTGAAACAACTCAAACAAAGTAGATTTTCCACACCGTCTGATACCTGTAACGACTTTAATCAGTTTCTTATCTTTAAAGCTAATAAGGGAATTAAGGTACTCCTGTCTTTGGATCAAAATAATCACCTTCAAATAGTTTTGCAATCATTGTACCAAAAGATCTCTCAAAAGTCAAATGTTTGCATTACTTCTTCAAAAACTGATAGCCTTATTCCTCTGCACCTAACCCGGACAAGCCGGAGTGTTGAGTGTTGAGTGTTGAGTTTTGAGTAGGAGCAGGAATACGGCGGCACGAAAATTTTGCCATTTTGCGTCGAATTTCGCTAGTAAGCGCCTAAAACTCGCTTGAAAGCAGAAAATCCGCAACGTGCATTGTTTTGATTCCTTCATGGTTGCCGCCCGCAAATTCATCCATGCGAAGTACATATTTGGGGTAATTATCTCGGATGTTTAGCAAACGATTGTACTCGCGTTGCTCTGTTTTTATGCTGTCAATTTGTTGTGTAATTTGAATATAGAGCTTATTCTCCTGCCTGGTAGCCACAAAGTCGATCTCGCCGTCTGAAACTTGCCCGATATAAACCTCGTAGCCACGGCGAAGCAATTCCAAATATACCACATTTTCCAGCATGGCAGCCACGCTGTCAGAGGTATATCCCAACACGCTGTATCGCATAGCGGGGTCGCCAACATAAAACTTTTCCTGCGTTTTCAGGATCTCCTTACCGGAAATATCATATCTTGAGCAGCGGTGCAAGATGAATGCGCCTTCAAGCTTGCTTAAATAATTATAGACCGTTTCATTGTCAATGGAGCGGTTTTCCGATTTGAGGTATTTGGAAATGGACGCAGCAGAAAAGGTTCTGCCAATATTATCAAAGGCAAAGCGCACGATCCGTTCAAGCTGGTCGATTTTGCGGATTTGATTACGTTTTACGATATCGGTGAAAATCGTTGAATTGTAGATATCTTGCACTATCGTATAGGCTTCGTCTGCTGTATACTCTTGCAGATGAATTGCCGGAAAGCCGCCAAAACGCAAATACCGGGCAAATTCGTTGTGCCGTAAATGCTGTGCCGGTATGGAGAAGTCGTCAAAAAGACGAACATCACCGCCCAATGCACTTGAGTTTTTCTCTAACCAGTTTTTTCGGAAAGTCAGATACTCACTAAAAGACAGCGGGAATACCCGGAATTGAACATATCGACCTGTCAGATATGTCGAAATCTCCGAGGACATCATCCGGGAATTGGAGCCTGTTACATAAATATCCACGTCAAAATCAATCATGAACGAATTTAAGGCTTTCTCCCAGTTTTTGACCTCCTGTATCTCATCAAAAAACAGATAAGTTTTTTCACTCTTAGAAAGCTGGCCTTTCACCTCGTCATAAAGAGCCCTCGCATTCTTGATTTCCTCATGCTGCAAGGAATCAAAGTTGTATACAAGGATCCGGTCCTCAGAAACACCGCGCCTGATAAGCTCCTCCTCTACCATTTTCAAAATAGCAGATTTGCCAGAGCGCCGGATGCCGGCCAAAATCTTGACAAAGGGCGTATCTGAGTATGCCATAATCTTTTCAATATATACGGGCCGCAAGATCAAGTTGATCACCTGCTTTCCCTAGAATAATACCGCAAAATACAACTATTGTCAATAGTTTTGCGATTATAATTCAGGATATCAATCGCGCCAAAGCTGCAAAAACAAAGCAGATAAGAATCCCTGTTATAGTTGGAATAATCATAGAGATAGCAGCCCATTTCAGGCTGGCTGTTTCTTTTTTTATGGTCAGCAATGTGGTCGAACACGGCCAATGCATGAGGGAAAATAAGATAACACTTACTGCAGTGATCCAGGTCCAGCCGTTATCTACCAATAGTTGCCTTAAGACGGAAAGACTGTCAATTTCCAAAATATTGCCTTGGGCCAGATAGGCCATGATGATGATCGGGATCACAATTTCATTGGCAGGCAGGCCAAGGATAAAAGCAAGTAAAATAACACCGTCCATCCCCAGCAGCTTGGCAAAAGGATCCAAAAATGCGGAAATATGCGATAAAAGCGTCAAGCCCTCAATGGAAATATTTGCCATAAACCAGATAACAAGACCGGCAGGGGCCGCAACCACAACCGCCCTGCCCAAGACAAATAAAGTCCTATCCAAGATAGAGCGGACAATAACCTGCCCTATTTGCGGTTTCCGATATGGGGGCAGTTCCAGGGTAAATGATGAAGGCTCTCCTTTGAGGATGGTCATTGAGAGCAATTTGGAGATCATAAATATCATAACAATACCAAAAACAATAAAACCTCCCAATAAAACCGCAGATAAAAGCGAGACCCCAAAACCTGCAGACGTCCCGATAAAAAACATGGATATGATCGCGATGATTGCGGGAAATCTGCCGTTGCAGGGCACAAAATTATTAGTGATGACCGCAATCAGGCGTTCCCGGGGGGAATCAATGATCCGGCAACTGATCACCCCCGCGGCATTGCAGCCGAATCCCATACACATGGTAAGCGCCTGCTTGCCGCAAGCGCTGCATTTTTTATAGACTCTATCCAGATTAAAGGCGATCCGGGGTAAATAACCGGAATCCTCCAATAAGGTAAACAGAGGGAAAAAGATGGCCATAGGCGGCAACATTCCTGATACTCAGAAAAACCACACTGGACAAGAATGCCCTGTAAATACTGGGCTTGTCCGCTCTTATTTTGCTCATAATTTTTCATAAATTCAACTTTACCCCATAAGCATATATTAGAATGGGGGGTAAATTATGAAGTATGTGGAAGCTAAAGAAAAAATAGTATTACCCGAAGAACTGCAAAAAGACATATTAAAATTTTTTCTTAGAACATCCATCCCAAGAAAAGCAAAACAAAAGCAAGAAGATAAAACTCTGTCCGAAAAGGAAGGACAAGAGAAAAAATGAATACAGCAATTTATGTGCGGGTAAGCACGGAAGAGCAAGTAAAAGAAGGCTATTCAATTAGGGCTCAAATTGACAAGCTAAAGGATTACATAAGAATTAAAGATTGGAAATTTTATAAGGTCTATGCTGATGAAGGCATAAGCGGTAAAAATATTACCGAAAGGCCAGCTATTAATGAGTTAATAGCTGATGTTAAAGCAGGCCATGTTAATAATGTTTTAGTCTACAAGATAGACAGGCTCACCAGAAATACACGTGATTTAATTGATTTAACAATGATATTCAAAGATAATCATTGCTCATTCAATTCTCTAATGGAAAGTATAGATACGCATACCGCCTCGG
>WRHF01000031.1 GCA_009783415.1 Clostridiales bacterium | reverse complement strand
ACACTCCACACTCCACACTCCACACTAATTCCCGTCTTGCCAAAAAATAGCATTGCGCGTCCGCGGACGGCCAATGGCCGCCCCTACAGGGCCGTACGTAAACCTGAGCATCTTGCTTATCTCTGCATTTGCATTGATTTATAGGTTATCGTAACCCAACCGCACAGGTATAAAACTTTATTAATAACTCCACACTCCACTCTCCACACTCCACTCTAATTCCCGTCTTGCCAAAAACCAGTTTATGCCCTATAATAGAAGTAGTTAGAAAAGTTACTTAGGAGGGTCATATGAATACACTTCTTCTCATTGATGGCAGCAGCCTGGTTCACCGGGCTTTTCATGCCTTGCCCCTGCTTTCCAACAGCCAGGGGGAATATACTAATGCGGTTTATGGTTTTATTAATATGCTGAACCGCTTTTTAGGGCAAAACCCTCCGGATCATCTGGTTATTTGCTTTGATAAGAGCCGGATAACTTTTCGTCAGGAAATCGCTGCTGATTATAAAGCGCACCGCAAAGAAACTGCCCCGGAGCTGCGGCCTCAATTCTCTTTGCTGAAAGAGGTATTGGATGCCTCGGATCTGCCCTGGTTGGAGCTGGAAGGCTTTGAGGGTGATGATTTGTTGGGTACCCTGGCCCGGCAGGGCCGGGAGGAGGGGTTTTCTGTAACTCTTCTTTCCGGGGATGCCGATCTTTTGCAGTTGGTCGATGAAAATACCCAGGTTCAGCTGATGAAGCGGGGTATAACAAATATCGAATCATGGGATTTGGCCCGTTTGCGCCAGCATTATGGACTGGAGCCCCGCCAGCTCATTGATTTGAAAGCCCTGATGGGAGATGCCTCCGATAATATTCATGGGGTTCCCGGGGTCGGGCCTAAAACTGCTTTGGATTTGATGCACCGCTTCGGTGATTTGGATAATATTTACAATAAATTAGAGGAAGTGACCAAGGATAAGCTGCGCCAAAACCTGGCCGACAACCGGGAAGCCGCCTTTATCAGCCGCCGGCTGGCAGAGATTTGTCAGGATGCCCCCCTGGAAACCGATTGGCAGCAATACCGTTATACTCAGCCCCGGCCGGAAAAATTACGCCCCATCTATCAAAGGCTCGGCTTCAAAACCCTCTTGGCTACATTAACGGAGATAGAGCCAAAAACCGCCTCTTGGCCTCCGCCGGAAACAACATCCTGGCCCCCTGCAGATGGCGCCGGCCACCAGATAGCAAAAGATACTGATCAAGAGGTGAGAGAAGAATCCTTTCAGGAAATCAATGAATTGGAAAATTTTTCCATTTTAAACCAAGAGATATCCGCTGCAGGGGGATGCTCCATCTACTTGGAATGGCATGGTCCCGCTCTCTTAGGCAACCTGACCGGAGGAGCGGTTTTAGTCAAAGAAAAAAGGAAAGAGGAAAAAGGAAAAAGAGAGGAATTGGGCATTGATAAGATGCCTTCTGAGTCCGCTATTTATGTTTTTGCTTTAGCCGGGGCTATAGATCAGGCTAAAATCATAGCTCTGAAAGAGGTTTTGGAGGATCCCGGTATCTGTAAAATTACCACCAATGCTAAGGATCTGACTGTAGCGCTGGCTGCTTACGATATCCATCTCCGGGGACTGACCGGAGATATCGCTCTGGCTGCTTATTTGCTGAACCCCGGCATTAACTCATATGAACCGGAGGATTTGGCCCCTAAATACCAGCTGCCCCTATCTGTTACAAATCCTCTGGCTCAAAAGGCCCGGCTTATTCAGGATTTGGAACCAAAATTAACTCAGGAATTAGCGGAAAACGGCTTGGATAAGCTCTATCGTGAGATAGAGCTGCCCCTATGCCAGGTGCTGGCCCGGATGGAGCTGGCAGGGGTGCGGGTGGAAGGCGCCGGATTGCGCCGGATGTCTGCGGAGCTGCAACAACATTTGGATAAACTCAGCAGCGAAATATTTGCCTTGGCTGAAACGGAGTTTAATATCAATTCCCCAAAGCAGCTGGGCTATATTCTTTTTGAGAAAATGGGCTTGCCATCTGTTAAAAAAACCAAAACCGGCTATTCCACCAATGCCGAAGTTTTGGAACAGCTGGCCGGAGAGCAGGAAATAGCCCGAAAAATCCTTGATTACCGCAGTTTTGCCAAACTGAAATCCACCTATGCTGATGGGCTGGCCCAGCTTATCACTAAAAGCGGCAAACTCCACACCTCATTTAGGCAGACAAATACAGCCACCGGCCGACTCTCCTCCGTCGAACCCAATCTGCAAAATATCCCGATCCGTCTGGAGCAGGGCCGGCAACTGCGCCGGGTCTTTATTCCCGATCAGCCGGATAACCTGCTTTTGGCCGGGGATTATAATCAAATCGAGCTGCGGGTGCTGGCCCATATTTCCCGGGATCAGCGGCTGATCAAGGCCTTTATCGAGGGAGAGGATATCCATGCCCGCACAGCGGCGGAAGTTTTCGGAGTAGCCATAGATCAGGTCGACAGCCAAATGCGCCGGGCTGCCAAAGCCGTCAATTTCGGCATTGTCTATGGGATCAGCGATTTTGGCCTGGCCCGTGACCTGGGGATCGGCCGGAATGAAGCCAAAGAATATATCAATGCCTATTTTGACCGCTATCCCGGGGTAGCCCAATATCAAGAGGATATTGTCAAACAAGGCGAGGCCGATGGCTATATCAGCACATTTTTCGGCCGCCGCCGTTATTTGCCGGATCTAAAAAACCGTAATTTTAATCTGCGGAGCTTTGCCCAGCGTATGGCTATGAATACCCCTATTCAAGGCAGCGCTGCGGATATTATCAAAATAGCTATGGTCAATATTGACCGGGCTCTCAAGGAAGGCGGATACAAAGGCCGGATGATTTTGCAGGTCCATGACGAACTGATCTTCGACCTCCCCAAGGATGAGCTGGAAGCCTTTGTAACTCTTATCCCCAAGCTGATGGAAAACGTCTTCCCTGCAGGAGTTGACTTCGCCGTACCTTTGACGGTGGATTTGAAGGTTGGGCCTGATTGGCTTAATATGGAAAAGTGTGGCAGTTGAAGTGTGGAGTGTGGAGAGTGGAGTGTGGAGTTGTTGTAGTTTCGCTCCGCGAAACATTAAGGGCGCCTCTAAATACTCAGCGTTGTCAGATTCGCCAGCAATTTTTTCGTCTGGCAAGGCGGAGGAGCCGAAGCGTAGCCCAGCTACGTAAGGTGACGACAACGCAGCCAGGCGGAAAAAGGGCGGCGAAGATGGCGGCGAGGAGTATTTAGAGGTGCCCTTAAATAAAAACCAGTCTCTGCATTCAATTTAATAAGCTGTTTTTGCATAGCAAAAACAGCAAAAACTCCACTCTCCACTCTCCACACTCCACACTAAAAAAAGAGGTGATACAATGCCTGAATTACCGGAAGTAGAAACTATTAAGCGCAGCTTAAAGCCCCTGGTTATAGGGAAAGTTATAGAGCGGGTGGAAATTATCCGCCCGGAGCCAATTAAGTATCCGGGGTCTGAGATTTTTCGGGTTGCTCTGGAAGGATGCAGAGTCATTGATATTGATCGCCGGGGTAAATATCTTATTTTGAAGCTGGATAATGATGCCAGGTTGGTTATTCATTTGCGGATGACCGGACAGTTTGTTCATTGCCCGGCTGATGCTGAAATGAGGAAACATACTCATCTGGTTTTTCAGCTGGCTGATGGCGGCCAGCTGCGTTTTACTGATATCCGGCGTTTTGGCTGCCTTTGGTTGCTTGAATCTGATGAGGAGGATCAATATACCGGGATGGCTCAGTTGGGTCCGGAGCCTTTTGATGCGGATTTGGACGGGGCATGGCTTTTGGCTCGCCTTGCCGGGCGCAAAACCAGCCTGAAGCAGGCTCTTTTAGATCAGCATTTGCTGGCGGGCCTGGGTAATATTTATGTCGACGAAGCCCTCTTTGCAGCCGGGCTTTCCCCCTTCCTCTTTGTAACAGAATTACTCCCGGAGCAGGCTTCCACTCTGCTGGAGGCCATCCGTCAGGTACTGAATCAGGGTATTGATAATCTGGGCACCAGTTTCAGCGACTACCGGGACGGCCGGGGAGAAAAAGGCAGCAATCAAGACTATCTGCAAGTCTACCAGCGAAAAAGCCAGCCTTGCCCCCGCTGCGGCAATCCCATTCAACGGGCAAAATTAGGCGGACGCAGCACTTTCTTTTGTTACAAATGCCAAAAGAGTTAGGAGTTAGGAGTTAGGAGTTAGGAATGAGGAGTTAGGAATTAGGAATTGTTGTAATTTTTGCTCCGCAAAAACCTTTTATTTAAATAAAATGCTTCGTGAAGCGAAGCTACAATCATTCCTCATTCCTCTTTCCTCATTCCTCATTCCTCTTTCCTCTTTCCTCATTCAAAAAAGCAGATAAACTCAGTCAAGGTGGATCTATGAACACGCCAACAAAAGTCATCGGCCTGACCGGCCTCATTGGCAGCGGAAAATCCCTGGCTGCAGCTATTTTAGCCGGCCTTGGCGCTTGTGTTGTCAATGCTGACCTTATTGCCCGGGAAATTACCGCGCCCGGCCTTCCTGCTGCCCGGGAAATAGCCGCTGTATTTGGGCCTGGTTATTTTACAGCTGATGGGCAGCTTGACCGGGCCTTATTAGGAATGGAAATATTTTCCAATATTACTTCCCGGGAAAAACTCAACCGGATCACCCATCCCCGCATCTATGCTGCTGCCCGGGAGGAAATCTCCCGTTTGCGCCGGCAAGCCGTTCCATTTATTTGCCTGGAGGCAGCTATTTTACTGGAAATAGGCCTGGATGAGCTTTGTGATGAAGTCTGGCTGATCAGCACGGAAAAAGAACAGATCATAAAGCGGGTGGCTCTGCGGGATAATTTAAATCAAAAGGAAATAGAGGCTCGTCTGGCAGCCCAACCCGGACAAAAGGAGCTGGTCTCCAAAGTAAACCGTATTATCTTTAATAATAAAAAACCGGAAGATTTTAGGCGGAATTTGGAGAAAATTTGGCAGGAAAATAATAATGAATAGTGAATATTGAATAGTGAATATTGAATACTGAATAGTAAGGAGACTACAATGATCGACACATTAGAAGCTGTAGCACGGTTGGATCCGGGAAAAAACCGGCCCTTTTTTTCCGCTACCCATCAGGAGATCGCATCGGCTGCTACTACGGATATTTATTTTGTTAAAACTATGGAGATCCTTGATCATCAGGGCCTGAAGGATATACCGGTTACGGCAGAGATTTTCCCCCGCCGGCCGGGAGTTTTTGCCGGACTTCCGGAAATGCTGGCTTTGCTCCCTGCCAAGGGATTGGAAGTTTGGGCTTTGGCAGAAGGAGAAGAATTCTTGGCCAAAGAAGTGATCATGCGTATCCGGGGACCTTACGGGGCTTTCGGCCTTCTGGAGACCCCGCTTTTGGGCATAGCCGCATCTTCTTCCGGCTGGGCCAGCGCCGCCCGGGCTATCAAAAACGCTGCCGGAGACAGCTCCGTTACCTGCTTTGGGGCCCGCCATCTTCACCCTGCCGTGGCCCCGGTGATGGAACGCTCTGCCCTGATCGGAGGCCTGGATGGGGCCAGCTGCATCCTTGGGGCGAGGCTGGCCGGACGCAAACCCTCCGGCACCGCCCCCCATAGCCTGATTTTGATCATGGGAGATACCGTAGCCGCTGCCAAGGCTTATCATCAAGCTATGCCCCCGGAAGAGCTTCGCCTGGTATTGGCTGACACCTTTAAAGATGAAGCCGAAGAAACCCTGCGCCTGGCCCGGGCTTTAGGAGACGACTTATTCGGAGTACGCTTGGATACCCCCAGCGAGCGGGGTGGCGTTACCCCGGAGCTGGTCCGGGAAATCCGTTGCCGCCTAGATATGGAAAATTTTACCAATATTAAGATTTTCGTTTCCGGCGGCCTGGATCCCATGCGCTTGCAAGTGCTAAAAGAGGCAGGCGCCGCCGCTTTCGGAGTAGGCAGCTATATATCCGCAGCCCCGCCCATCGATATGACAATGGACTTGAAAGAAATAAAAGGCAGCCCGATTGCAAAACGGGGACGGATACCGGGGGTAACTCCAAACCCTCGCTTAAAGTTAATTCGTACCGAATAGGTAAAAAAGTTAGGAATTAGGAATTAGGAATTAGGAATTGTTGTAAAAACGCTCCGCGTTTTGTTTATTTGAAAAAAGATTTTAGATCAATTAAGAAAGAAAAAGTATTTACTTTTTCTTTCCGGAATTCCTCATTCCTAATTCCTCATTCCTAATTTTTCCAAAGGACGTAATCCGCTTGAGATACCAAACGCATATCATTTATAAGGAGGAATACACTATGACTGATATTGAACTTACCTTGGACAGCGCCCCGGTTATTGATCCGGAGCCTTCCTCTATCACAAAAACTACTGATCTGGCTATCATTGAGCAGCAAGCTACCAATCTGAGCCCCCAGGAGCAGCAAAAAATTAAAGATTTTGCCGCTAAAATCAATATCCATGATACTTCGATCATCGCCAGATATGGGGAATCCGCTCAGGCAAAATCAGCAAAATTCTCCGAATCCGCCCTCCAAGGCGTCAAGAACAGAGATCTGGATACAGTCGGCGAGATGATCACCGGCCTGGTGGTTCAGATCAAAGGATTTAAACCTAAAGACGAGAAAAAAGGACTGGCCAATTTATTTCAAAAGGGCAAGAATTATCTGGAAGAAATGCGTACCCAGTATACCGATGTCAGTAAAAATATTGACAAGATCAGCGATAATCTCAAAGGTCACCGCATTACCTTGCTTGCCGATGTCGCCACCTTGGACAAACTCTTCGAAAGCAATCTCCAATATTTCAAAGAGCTTTCCATGTATATTCTGGCCGGCAAGCAAAAACTGGCCGAAGTAGAAAACGGTGAGCTTCGTGAGTTGCAAAAAGCTGCTGCCGACAGCGGTTTGCAGGAAGATGCCCAACGCGCAAATGACTTGGCCGCCCAATGCAACAGATTCGAAAAGCGTATTTATGACCTGGAGCTTACCCGTACTATTTGTATCCAGATGGCGCCCCAGATCCGCATGGTCCAAAATACCAATGTGATCATGGCAGACAAGATCCAAACCAGTATTGCCAATACGATCCCTCTTTGGAAAAATCAAATTCTCCTGGCCCTGGGTTTGGAGCACAGCAAACGCGCCATCCAGGCCCAACAGCAGGTCAGTGAGGTAACCAATCAGCTGCTTCGCGAAAATGCCGAAAAACTGAAAATGAATACTATTGAAGCAGCCCGCGAATCGGAACGCGGCATCGTTGATATCGAAACCCTCATCCACACCAATGAAAGCATCATCACGACCCTGGATGAAGTATTTGCTATCCAGCAGGAAGGCAAACAGCGCCGCCGCGAAGCCGAACAGCAACTGGTGGACATTGAAAATCAGTTAAGAGTCCGTCTCCTTGCAACACGGGACCAGGATAGGAGTTAGGAATTAGGAGTTAGGAGTTAGGAGTTGTTGTAAAAACGCTTCGCGTTTTGTTTATTTGAAAAGGCTTTTAATTCAATAAAAAAGAAAAAGTATTTACTTTTTCTTTCCGGAACTCCTCACTCCTCACTCCTAACTCCTAACTTATTCATAGAAACCAAATGCCAATAAGAGCATAATAAAACTTGTAGGCAGCTCTAATTAGGCACTTACTCCCGAAATTCTGCGCAAAATGGCAAAATTTTTGTGCCTTCGTATTCCAACTCAGAACTCAGAACTCAAGACTCAAAACTCCGGCTTGTCCGGGTTAGGAGGAAATCACGATGAAGAAATTTGGTTTCGGCTTGATAATCCTTGGGGCCGGCTTTATTTTGATAACTCATATTGCTGAAACCACGATTATTATTCACATGGGGATCCGGGCTTTTACCGTTCTCTCTGTTTTACCATTTTTTACCATTGGCGCCGGGGTTTGCGCCTTAGCCGCCGGCTTTGTTCCGTCCATTAGAAAAGGCCTGGCAACCAAGGCCGAGATCCGGCAAATAGAGATGGAAAAAAGGGTGGAATCCCGGCCCACCCTTTCTTATTCTGCCGCCGCCTATGACCCGAGCGATATCAGACGGCGGCTGGATAAATTGAAAAAGCAAAGACCGGATCTAAATGATGCCCTTGCAGCCTGCGAAGCCCAACTGGATACCATGGATCAACGCAAGGCAAAACTCAAGGATCTGCTCGACTTGAACGAAGCGGAGTACCTGAGGACGACCCAGGAACTACTTAATGATGTTGAACAATTTATCTGTAAAAATTTCCGCAAGATCATCAACCGCGGTATTGTTTCCGACCTGGAAGACGACCAGGTCTTTGCCCAGGATGACAAATATCCTACTTACCAGGAACTTATTGAAGCAGTCATAGCCAGTAATCAAACCGAGCTGGACAATATCAAAAAATTCCTGGCTGACCTGGCCGCCCTGGTCAGTGAACAAAATGATAACAGTGAAACCACCCTTAAATCATGGATGCAGGTTATCCGCGACTCACTTAAAAAAGAGGAGGTATAAAAAATGTTGAAAAAATCTATTTTTGCTATATTACTTGTTATATTATTGATGACGGTTGCTCTTAGCGCTTGCGATATTATTAGTAATAATCCTGATCGCGTTAATGCCCTCAGTTATGAGGAGGCAGTCAAGGAATTGGGGACTTTTTTGAGAACCATCAAGGTGGAAAACAGACCTGCATCCCTTGATATTTATGCTTCGGACAGATTTGAGGGAGTGGCCCTGGCTGATATCAGTGTTTTTCCCCTGTCTACCCTGGGCAAGGCAGATATCGTCATCGAAGCGGCGGTGGATACGGAAATGAGTGAAACTTACTTTCCGGATGACTGGGCTAATATTGTCGCCAAGAAGTTCAATGAGCAAAGATTGACCATAAACGGTAAAACCGTAGCTGTTTCCATCCGCACCATCACAGCCGGAGAGACTTTGACCTATCAAACCGAGGCCGGTTACCGGCCGGATATGTTTATACCCTCCAGCTATCTCTTTGGCCAGATGCTTGATGCCTCCGGAATAGAAACTATCAAGATCGCCGAAAAAGTGGCCGGTAATGTTGCGGGGATCCTGATGGCAAAAAAGACCTATGATAATTTTATTACTGAATACAAAGAAGTAAATATGGCCAATGTTTTGGCTGCCAACGGCAAGGATCTAAATGGCAGGGTATTCACATTTACCTACACCAACCCCTTCACTTCAAGTACAGGTTTCAACGGTGTCTGCAGCATATTGGATGTTTATGATCATGATAACCCACTTTCGGCAACCGCAAGGGAAAAACTGGAAGCTTATCAAAGGCAATCCCCTCCCGTAGGTTATACCACAGCCGTATTGCGTGATAAAGCCGCCGATGGCATTATTGATGCCATGGTCATGGAATACCAAGCCTGGTTTGGTAAAAAAGACCAGCTCAAAGACTTTGCCTTTATACCCTTTGGGGTACGCCATGATCATCCGGTCTATACCTATAACTATGTATCTGGGGAAAAGCAGGAAGCTGTAAGATTATTTACAGAGTACCTCCTGAAGCCGGAGAATCAAAAACTGGCAACAGACCGGGGATTTAATCCCGCGGAGCATGAAAGCTATTCCGGCAAAACCTATAATCTTGACGGCGCGGGATTATTAGCCGCACAGCAGGTTTGGAAACAAAGCAAAGACGGCGGGCGTCCTATCGTGGCGGTTTTTGTCGCCGATATCTCCGGCAGCATGGATGGCTTACCGCTAAACTCCCTGAAGGAATCACTCATCAATACCTCAAAATTTATCGGCCCCAATAATCATATCGGGCTCGTTTCCTTTTCGAGTAATGTTAATTTAAACCTGGAAATCGGGGAATTCGATAATACCCAGCGCGCCTACTTTTCCGGGGCTGTCAAGTCACTTTCGGCCGGCGGAGGCACCGCAACTTATAATGCCGTTCTCGTCGGGCTGGATCTGCTGCTGAAAAAAAAGGAGGAAGTTCCCGACGCCAAACTTATGCTGTTTGTCTTAAGTGACGGCAAGCAAAACGAAGGCTATAACCTGAAACGGGTCACACCAATTGTGGGCGGGCTCCAAATCCCCATCTACAGTATCGGCTATAACCTGGGCAATGATAGTTCGGCAGAAGGCGAGCTGCAAAGACTCTCCCTAATCAACGAGGCCATCCTCATCAATGCCACCAGCGAAGATCTGATCAATCAGCTTCGCAATCTGTTTAATATTCAAATGTGACTTAAAAGTCAGTTAGGAGTTAGGCACTTACTCCCGAAATTCCGTGCAAAATGGCAAAATTTTCGTGCCGCCGTATTCCTGTTCCCACTCAAAACTCAACACTCAAAACTCAACACTCCGGCTTGTCCGGGTTTGGAGTGAGGAGTGAGGAGTTTCGGAAAGAAAAAGCAGGGCTTTTTCTTATTTATTGAATTAAAAGCTTTCGTTTTATAACTCCTAACTCCTAACTAAAGCAAGGTGCAAATATGAAGAAAAAACTCCATTTAACAATAGTGTCGGCTTTACTTTCAGCATTAATATTCAGCGGTTGCAGCGCTGTTCCTTCTTCTCCTGAGGTTTCTTTTGCTTTGACCGGATCCCGCTTGCTTAAGATCCATCTGGCTCAGGCTATTAATTCTATTGATCCTACCGAGGCCCATAATGCCGGGGAAATACTTTTGGCCCGTTTGGCTTTTGAGGGCTTGGTCAGGGAAAGCCATGGCCAAATCGTTGCCGGCCTGGCCGAGGAATGGGAAATTTCCCCTGATGGTAAAACTTATACTTTTTGGCTGCGGCCGGATGTTTTTTTTCATAACGGAAACAAATTTACTGCAGCCGATTGCAAATATTCCTGGGAAAGAGCAGCCCGCCGTCCGGCCTGCGCCTATCTTTTCGCCAATATCCAAGGGGCTCAGGCCCTGATAAGCGGCCTGGAAAGAGATATAACCGGCTTGATAGCGGAGGATGAGCAAACCCTGATAGTTCATCTGAGCCAGCCCCAGGATAATTTTCTTGATTTTCTGACCACCCCCCCTGCTTTTATCTTGAACCGCTTGGAATTGATAGAAAGAGGGGGGAGTTTTGCCTTGCCCGGAGACTATTTTACCGCCCGGCCCCCGCCTTCCGGCACCGGCCTTTTCGCCTTCAGTGAATGGCTGGGCAGCGGCTTGGTCAGCCTGGGATCCAATCCCCAATATTGGAATGGGATAGCTCAGCTGGATCGTTTGGAATTCAGTTATGGGGGCCTTACCAGTGATGCTATGGTGGCCTTTTTTTCCGGTAAAATGGATATTGTCGAAAATGCTTTCCCTTGGGATTTCCCCCTGGTCTTGGGGGATAATGAGGCCACTATGCTTACAGCCCCCGTACGTGATTTCCATTATTTGGCAATCAATCCCAATATACCTCCCTTTGATAATCTTTATTTACGCCAAGCCCTGCAGGAAGCCGTTTCCCCCAGCTCGGTCCTTACCGCCGCCCGGGGCAATTATGGCGTCTATCCCTATGACGGTCTCAGCGCTTATTGGAATTCCCTGGACGATATAATTTCCGCGGAAAAAACCGCCCGGCCTGTGGCGGATTTGCTGCGGGCGGCAAATTTGGAGGGGGCTTGGCCCCAGCTGGTACTTTATTGCGCCCAAGATCCGGAAGATCAAAAGGCCGCCGGAAATATCCTGGCGTCTTGGGAAAAACTGGGCTTCTCCCCGGAATTGCGGGTTTTAGCTCCCAAAGATTTTCACCGCCGGGCCCGGGAAGGCGAATTAGGTCTTTATTTGGGCCAATTTGTGGACAAAGGCGGAGGGCTGGAGGTCTTTTTTCGGGAAGTTACAGAAAACCTAACCTCCGCCGCTCATTTGTGGCCTGACACCCTGGAAAAAGCTTATCAGGCTCAGGCGGAGCATAAACAAAATCTTTTGGCGCAAGCGGAAAAAGAGTTATCGGCAGAGGGGATCATCCAGATCCTCTACTTCAAAAGATGCGCTACGGCAGTCACAAATGAATGGCAGGAGCTGAAACTGGATCAGGGGGGTATTTATCAACTGGAACAATTGGAATCTAATAGAAGAGCGGCTTCGCCGCCAGGGAGTAGGGAGTAGGGGCGCGCATTGCGCGTCCGCGGACGGCCAATGGCCGCCCCTACAGGGTCTACAGGGGGGTACGTAAACCTGAGTCTTGCTTATCTCTGCATTTGCATTGATTTATAGGTCATCGTAACCCAACCGCACAGGTATAAATAATTCAATACTTTTTATAATAAAAATAATCCGTGCTAATCCGTTTTTAATCCGCGTAAATCCGTGTCCAAATTTTTTTTATTGCTTTTCCAGTTTATCTGGGGTAGAGGATATAAAATTGGATAAAAATACATATCTATTACTTTCCATAAAATGCCTTAAATAGTTCAAGGAATTAAATGGATAATGGTTAACTACCAGCTAAAGCGCTCTAAATAGGCAGTGAGCAAAAATACTGTCTTTAATTAGGGGGCTTTACTTTTTTGCGTAATTTATGTATAATAATAACATCCGGATCATAAGGAGCAGATGGCAAATGATAAGCTTCGTACAGGCGTACTTGTTGACGGAATGCTATAAAAAGCTGAGCTGCAAGGCGCGGAAGGCCCTTCAGCTGGCACGTCTTAAGTCTCTTTTGGTTCACACCCAGAAAAACAGCCCTTTTTATGCCAGCCACTTTAAAAGCGCCGGCATCGACTTTACCGGCGCAAATATACTCAAGCCCGAAAGCGGATTTTCGCTTTCCGATATTCCGAGTACAAACCGCAGGGAACTGGCGGCTTGCTTCGAAGAATGGGTGAGCGACCGCCGGATAAAAGAGTCCGGTCTCGCCGCTTTTACAAATGACCCCGGCAACATTGGTAAATTCTACCTTGATAAATACACGGTCTTCAAGACAGCCGGAACTACCGGCGCTCCTCTCGCAGCGCTCTATGACAGGCGGGCTCTGGATATTTTTGACGCCTTATATGCTTCGTTCAAATTCATGCGCAAGGAAGACTACTCGCCTTATCTGCGCAGTCCCCGCCGGGCGGCATATGTTTTTATCAATGATGGATTTCATATGGGTAACGGGCTTTGTTACCGTAAAAACTCCGCTCAGTATCTAATGAGAAACACCCGGAAAACGGTCATAAATGCCGCAAGTCCCACCCGGGAAATCGTTGAGAGCCTGAATCAGTATCAGCCGGATGTGGTCAGATCCTTTCCGACAACCCTTGAATTGCTTGCAGATGAGTGCCAAGCAGGCCGGCTTCGTATTGCGCCCAAAATGATCACAGCTTCGGGCGAGGAATTGCCCGCTAAAATGCGCGCATATTTGAGGGAAGCATTTGGCTGCTATGTCGAGAGCTCATATATATCGACAGAAGGCGGGGTCATTGCCTCCGAATGTGCCTTGCAGCGTCTTCATGTAAACGATGACTGGGTCATTGTTGAGCCTGTTGACAATAATGGCGATCCTGTACCGGACGGAGAGCTTTCGGATAAATTACTGATCACAAATCTTTCCAATTTTGTCCAGCCTTTCATTCGCTACGAAGTAACAGACAGAGTAGCGCTTCATGCTAAAGAGCCTTGCCCCTGCGGGAATCCCTCCCCCTGGATCGAGATCGATGGGCGCTCTGATGCGGTAGTACATTTTGACACTCCGAGCGGCAAAATCAAGGTGGCTCCCCTGCTGTTCTATTCGCATCTGATAGAAGTTGACGAGATCAAGCAATTCCAGGTTATTGTCCATAATGGCAATAACATAGAGTTGCGATTAGATGCGAATGACCGCCTTGCAGTGTTCAAACAAATATCTGAGCCGCTGCGGCAAAGCCTCAAGGCAATTGGTGCAGAGGTATCTATAAAATTATCTGCTGACTTTCCCCAATCAGACGCCAGCGGGAAATTCCGGCATATGATAATGCATTGAGCAGCTTCGCCGCAAGAGATTTAAGCAGTTTTGTTGTTCTTTGATGCTTTATGCCTCAAAATTACTAAAGCGGGCTTTGCCTGCAAGAGGCCAGAAGTCAGGGGACAGAGTGTGTAGAAAAGCGCGACATTGTGCATTAGCTGTGACTTTGCACAGCAAAGGCCAGCTAGGCAAAAGACGCTTTTCATTTATTAAATTCTTGTTTTTTATTGACACTTTGCGTCCCATAGGTACTATCAGCCGGATTTATTGTCCAGCCTGCAATATAATCCGCGCCAAGCTTCATGGTTTTAAACCGCCTATTATCAATAGTCAGGATATCTCCCGCAACAGCGCTGACTTCAATGCGCTTGGGATTGCCTTTGAGGCCTTCCCCTCTCATTTTGGCATAAGCCTCTTTTGCTACCCAGAAACGAATAGCGGCATCCGGGTCATTCATTTCTTTTTGCAGTTCTATTTCCTTTTCGGTAAAGGCTGATCGGAGGAAATCCTCTGTTTTTGCTTCAATTCTTTCCAGATCGATGCCCACAGGGCTTTCCGAGACTATGGCTACCGCCGAGGTCTCTTTATGGGCCAGGGATACAAATAAATGCTCCACCTTGCCGGCTGCCCGCCCGTAACCTTTCAGGAAAGGCCTGCCGTTTTCGTCGCAGGCGCAATAAAACTCGATCGGATAAAGCATTTCCCCGTCCGCTCCGGCTATCCGGATCCGTACCGCGTCCTTGAGCGCTATCCGGCTGATGATATGTTCCCGCTTAAGTCTCGGTGACTTGAGTTTTTCATATATCTCCCGGTCAGGGGTGGCCAGATACCGTTTTGCCATTAGGGCCATGACATTTTCCGGTGAATCGCCTGCATAGAAATAGATATTCGGAGCAATCTCTTCCGCCAGCTTGTTGGTGCGCGGATTGAGGATGACCTTCCAAAGAGCCGGAATATTTTGAAAACGCTGGGCTACATAATGATTCATCACACACCACATCTTGCCTCCGCGCTTGAGTATTATATCCGCCACGGCAGTACTTTCCGTCAGCCGCCTGACGATCATCGTGGTTTCAAATGTGCCTTCCTGATCGAATATGTCGTCATAGAAAATAACCTCTTTCAAGCGAATAGGAAAGGATATGGTGTTTTCGGTCTGGGTCAGATGAAGAAAGAGCCCCAGCTGCTGTCCCATAATATCAAGCAAGGATCCCTTTCCCGCCTGCTGGCGGGCATAACCCGACATCCCCCGCGAGCAGATCCTTTTCTGCCTGATCAAGGAATGATACTGCGGTCCGTGGAAGCTGAACATCTCATACATTTCAAAGGCCGGCACAAAGCCCAAAATATCTTCGCCGATATCGGTCTCCTCTGTATATTTTGCCTCTGCCCCGGGCCACTCATCCCCAAAGGTACATTCGGCTTGGGCATGCTCGTCCAGATCGATCCTCAGTACATTTTGCTTAAGCCATTCCCCCTTAACAGTCAAATCAAGGGGTTTCTCCAAACTGATCCATTTATAGGCGGAGATATTGCCGATCTTGATCAGCTTCTTGCCGGGCGCATGCTTTTGGGCTATTTCCGCAAAGAGCTCAATTGTCATCGAAAAAGGAACAACGGGATTCAAATCCTCCGGAAAGGGCCAATTTGCCGGTTGACGCACTATTGAATGGTCGACCAGATAGGGATGATCCTCTATAGACAAATGCAGGTTCTCTTCAAATTTCTCACCTTTTTTTGATTTCGGTTTTTTGCCTCCGATCTCTTTGATAACTTGCTTATAACTTGGAGACGGAGCGGGCAGCTGCGGGACGGAGGTAACCGGGGCCCGCTGCTCAAACAGGGTTGCCATCTCGCGCTGAACCGTTATCGCATCACGGATGTTGATATCAACAGCCTCGGCAACAGGACTGGCAAAGCTGTGCCGGATTCCGGCAGAAAGACCCATCCCCGCCTCTAAGCCGCCGTAGCGTTTGCTGACGGCTTCTTTGATTTCCGGCAGTCCGCTAAGCAAAGGATTCATCCCGTTGGGCAATACCATCAGATCATGTTCCACCCGGTATTGCAGCTTTACCCCAAGAAATGCGGGATCCACCCGGCGGCCTTCAATAAAGAGCAAAGCCAGGACCCGGCGCAGCTGATCCGCACCGCTGCGGGCGCTGATGCTGGTCGTGATCGCACCAAAATCCTTGCCCTTAAGAATTTCTTCGACAAAGCCCGCAAGAGAACCAAAGCCAAACTGGATAAAAATACGGGCCTCTTGCTCTGCATAGAGTTTTTCGATCAGTTCCCGGAAATAAATGGGTTTCGCCAGCTCATCATATAAAAAATCTATGTACTGTTCCTTCTCTGTGGGAACAGTACATAGAGCTGTTGCTGACCAGACCGGGACTTGCCCCTCATGAACCAGCATATCTTGGAAAATTTTTCCATTATCCCTGGGGACATCCGCAACCAAAGGCGTATGCATGCCGACCCCATAGGGCAGTACTGTGTGCAGGATATTCTCCTTTTCCAGTATTTTGATCAGAACATCCTGGGAATGTTTTTTGCCGCAAAACATGATTTGATTCGGGCTGTTATCGCAAGCCATCCAAATATCCGGCAGCTTTTGGCACCAGGCCTCCGCCATCTGACGGTCAATGCCGCTGACTGCCAGCAAAGGATAGGGTTTGCTTTCCCGCAAATAATTAAAAAGCGTTTTGGACAAGGCGAACATATTGCCCTCGGTAACACCGGCAAACAGCGCCGCATCCCATTCGCCCACACTGTGCCCGGTATGCATATCAGCCTCGACCCCGAGTTTTTTAAGTCCCTCCCGGCACAGCCACTTGGTATTATATACCTGCTGAACTATCCTGTCTGCTTCATCAGCGTCATCCGCAGCCGGGAGCAAGTCAGCCATATACGGCAGATCAAATGCTTCGCTTATGCTGTCGGTTTCCGCATCCCATTCGGTTGCATAACCCGGAAACATATAGACGATTTTGCCCCCGCCTGCTAATACAGGCCGGTTGCTAAACCAGATATCCATCCTGCCCCGGCAGGGCTTGTCCTCTTCCACAATAGCGATAGCTTGCCTGAGGCGGGCCTGATCCGGATCAAATATCACCAGGCGATAATCGCCGCCTGTATCTATGAAATTGCCGTTTTTCAGTTTCTCTATCAGTGCGGGACCGCTGGGCGCTGAAATCATCAGAGCTTCGCCCGGATAAGGCTTGGGCCGCATCCGGGGCGTACCGGGGGGAGGCTCATAAGCAGTCATGATAGCATGAGCATTGATCCCGCCGAAACCAAAAGCATTTACCCCCGCAACCAGCGGTATTTTCTCCCCGTCCCAGTCGATCAGCTCCCGGGGCGGCAAAAAACGCGATTCAAACATAGTAGGCTGGGGCTTCTCGCAGTGCAGGGTCGGCGGTATCTTGCGCCAATAAAGGGAGAGCGCGGTTTTGATGATCCCGATCATCCCGGCCGCCGGCATCGTATGCCCGATATTGGACTTCACCGAGCCCACATAAGCCCGGGGGCGGCTATTATCTCCGAAAAAGGATTTTAAAGTAGCCAGCTCTGTCTTATCGCCTACGATGGTTCCCGTGCCATGGGCTTCGACATAACCGATCTTATCGGGATCCATGCCTGCCAGATCCCAAGTCCGTTCCAAGAGCCGCTTTTGCCCCTCTACCGAAGTGACCATGACATGGGTAGAGGCGCCGTCGCTGGAAACTGCTGTTTCTTTGATCACCGCATAGATCCGGTCCCCATCCTCAACGGCTTTATCCAGCATTTTCAGGACCACAAAACCGCCGCCTTGCCCGATCAAAAGGCCGTCGGCATCTTCGCTGAAGGGGGCGATCACCTGCTTGCGCGAGAGAGCGCCGAGCAAATTAAAGGTTCCCCAAAACATGGAGCTGTGCCCGGCATGCATGCCCCCGGCAACCGCCAGATCACACTGACCGCTGCGGAGCAAATTGATCGAATGATCAATGGCTACGATCCCGCTGGCGCAGGCGGCGTCAAGCATATAAGCAGGGCCCTGCATATCAAAACGGTTGGCCACCAGCGAGGCGATCAGGCTGGGCATGGTGCCTATGGCCATATCGGCATTATACTGGCCCTGCCTGGATTGATAGGCCTCTCTTATTCTATCCAGATCCCCCTCGGTCAAATCCGGCAAGGTATCCTTCAGCAAAGCGGTAAGCTGCCGCGCCATTCGCATGATCTCTATGGTACGCATCTGAACCAGGCCACTGAAATTACCCTTGCCAATGATAATGCTGCATTTTCGGGTCGGGATCCCCTTGGCAAAGACTCCGGCATCGATCAGGGCATGCTCTACTCCCATCAAAGAGATCAACTGCTCCGGGTCTATTCCGCCGGCAGCGATCGGCATAATGCCATATCTGAGCGGATCAACCTTGAGCGGGTTTTGCAAAAACCCGCCCCGGCTGCAGTAAAAACGATCTGTAGGATTGGGAGCGCCGGTAAAATGATAGGCTTCGATAACATCCTCCGGCACTTCCGTGATAAAGTCGCCGCCGCGGGAGATCCCCTGCCAAAACTCCTCAACAGAGTCGCCTGCCGGGCAATATATGGAAATCCCGACAAGAGCAATATCCCTATTCTCCATAGCTCCATACCTACTCTCTACTCCCTACTTAAACCGTCCAGCCTACAATATGATCCGAACCCAGCTTCATAGTTTTTATCCGGATGCCCTCAATGATCAGGATATCTCCTTCCACAGCGCTGACTTCAAAGCGCTTGGGATTCCCTTTGAGACCTTCTCCTGTCATTTTGGCATAAGCTTCTTTAGCTACCCAAAAACGGATTACGGCTTCGGGCCCGGGCATTTCTTTCAGCAGCTCAATTTCCTTTTCGGTATAGGCAGCCAAGAGAAAGTCCTCTGACTTTTCCTCGATTTTTTCCAAATCAATACCCACCGGGCTGTCCGATGCCAGAGCCACCGCCATTTTTTCCTTGTGAGCCAGGGAGATAAAGAGATCATTCACTTTCTCCTCTGCCCGTCCGTATCCCTGAACAATGGGTCTGCCGTTTTCGTCATGGCTGCAAGTGAATTCGATCGGATAGAGCATTTCCTTGCTTTCCCCGGCAGCATAGACACGTATCGCATCCTTAAGAGCAACATTTTTATTGATAAATTCATTCTTGCGGCCGTGGCTGTCAAGGCTTTCAAATTCCATGCGGCCCTGGGTATTCAGATACCGCCTTACCAATAAAAGCAGAATATTCTCTTGCAATTCACTATCATAAAAGAAAACGCCCGGGGCAATTTCCTCTGCAAGCCGGTAATAGGCCGGATGCAGGATGACCCTCCAGATAATCAGGGGGTTGGCGAAGCGGGAGCAGACAAAGTCCCGGGCGCAGGCCCAGATCTGGCCGCCGCGTTTGAATACCACATCACCTACGATCATACTATCCGTCAGCCGGGTAACGATCATCGTACTTTCAAAGGTACCGTCCTGATCAAATATATCCGAGTAAAAAGACAGCTCTTTGAGGCGCACAGGAAAAGATATCGTATTTTCGGTCTGAGTCAGATGAAGGAAAAGGCCCAGCTGCTGTCCGCAGACATCAAGCAGGGAACCCTTGCCTATCTGGTTCTCCGCAAAACCTGTCATCCCCCGTTCGCAAATCTTTTTCTGCTCAATTACAGCCTGATACTGCGGCCCGTGGAAACTGACCCTTTTATATAATTCCGAGACCGGGGTCCAGGGCATGATTTTTTTGCCGATATCAATATCACCTTCATATTCTGCCGGCGTTTCCTGCCACTCGTCCCCAAAGGTACATTCGGCCTCCGCATGTCCGCCCAGATTGATATTCAAGACATTGGCGCTGATCCATTTCCCTTCTACCTTGATATCACGGGGCCTTTCCAGATCTATCCATTTATAGGCGGTCACATTGCCGACTTTTATCAGCTTCTTTTCGGGCATATGTTTCATGGCGATTTCCGCGATCAGTTCAATGGTCATCGTAAAGGGAACAACAGGGGTCAGATCTTCGGCAAAGGGCCAGTCCTTTGGCTGATGGACAATTGAGTGATCGATCAGATAAGGATGATCCTCAAAAGATAAATGCAGCATCTCTTCAAAGGGCTCCCCTTTTGAGGATTTTGGCTTTTTATCTTCAACTGCTTTCAGGGCCTGCCTGTGCTTGACAGGCGGTGCGCTCATCCAGGTACCGGTGATGGGCGTTTGCTGCTCAAAGAGCCGGGCCATCTCGCGCTGAACAGTTATGGCGTCCCGTATATTGATATCAACAGCCTCGGCGACAGGATTCGTAAAACTATGCTGGATCCCGGCCGAAAGACCCATCCCCGGCTCCAATGAGCCGTAACGGCTGCCGACAATTTCGTTCATTTCCGGAAGCTCATGCAACAAAGGCCTTAAGCCATCGGGCAATATCATCAGATTGTGCTTCACCCGGTATTGCAGCTTTACCCCGAGAAATTCGGCATCCACCTGGCGTCCTTCAATAAAGAGCAGGGCCATGACGCGCCGGAGCTGATCCGCACCGCTGCGTGCGCTGAGGGTGGTTGCAATTGCCCCGAAATCCTTGCCCTCCAGAATATCCTCGACAAAGCTGACAAGAGGGCCAAAGCCAAATTGAATGAAAATACGGGCCTCTTGCTCTTCATAAAGCTTCTCGATCAATTCCCGGAAATAAATGGGTTTTGATATTTCATCATACAAATAATTTATGTAATGCTCCTTCTCTGTGGGAACTGTACTAAGCGTTGTAGCCGACCAGACCGGTACATGCCCCTCTTGAACTATCATATCATTGAAAACTTCGTCATTAGTCCGCTTAAAGTCGGAAACCAAAGGAGTATGCATACCGACCCCATAGGACAGGACTGTATGATAGATGTTTTCCGCTTCAAGTTTTTTTGTCAGGACATCTAAGGAAGGCTTTTTGCCGCAAAGCATAACCTGGCTGGGGCTGTTATCGCTGGCCATCCAAAGATCCGGGATATTCTCACACCATTCTTGGGCTGTCCGGCGATTGACGCCGCTGGCAGCGATCAGAGGATATGATTCGCATTCTCTCAAATAGTTAAAGAGTTTTTTCGACAATTCGAACATATGGCCCTCGGTGATTCCGGCAAACAGAGCCGCATCCCATTCACCCACACTATGGCCGGTATGCAGATCCGCCTGGACTCCAAGTTGTTTAAGTCCCTCCTGACACAGCCACTTTGTATTATAAACCT
>WRHF01000030.1 GCA_009783415.1 Clostridiales bacterium | reverse complement strand
ATGGCACTTCCCAGAAAACTAGTGGTTTTGACGCTTCCACAATTACAGAAAAAGTCTACAGCAAGGTATTCTACAATAAGGATGGTAATATTTATTCCGTAGTTGATTTGACCCTGATGGATGGAGCTAAAAACGTTCCTGATAATACCTTGGTTCTTAGTGAATATAATTCCAGCAGCCAAAAGCTGACTAGATTCAAAAACCAAGGCAGTGATGTTACTCTGAAAGATAAAGATTATATAGTCTTTAAAGACGGCGTAGAAGTCGATCCGGAAGATTTAGAAAAGTTTGACACACTCTTTGTCTTCAATGCTAACTGTGGTATGGACTTTGTAGTGTGTGCCGTAACCCCGCAAACACGTACGGTTAGTACCTATTATACCGGCACTGGTGGTAAACTGGAAATTGCTTTCAGTGGCATTAGTGGCCGTCAGTTGGTTGTTACTGATGGTGCCGTGTCTGGCAGAACCCAATATAGTGCTAATGATGGTAACTTTAACGAAACGACTCCAAAAGCCGTTGATGATTATATTAAAGGCAATGAAGGCACATTTGCTTGGGACCGCAAAGGTAATTTGAAGTATATCATCGTTGGTGCTGTTACTGAAGCCACCACTACAGTAACCGGTGTCGTCAAATCCTATGTTACAATTTGGGATTCTTATACTCCCTCCCTAAGGGTCGGTTATAGCAGTGTAACCATCTATGCCCTTGATGGCAGCTCCGCTACTTACAGCTTCAAAGATGGTGAAGATTATTATGATGAGTATGGTGATTTAATGATTGGTGATGCGGTTCAATTTAAAGTTGACACCAATAATATGATTACTGCACCCGATGGTACCTTTATAATGGCTCCTGCTGCTACCAAGCCTGTTGGTAATGAGTACACTGTGACAAATGGCTCTGTTGCTATTGATGGTACGACCTATGCTCTCGGTAGTGCTGTTATCCTGAACATTAACTGGAAAACCCCTGGCAATCGTAACAGTGGCATAGATTCTGTCAACGTAGTTGAAAGAAGTAAGCTTGGCAGTAGCTTCGAAACTGGAGAGATTCAGTATATGACTACTTCCTCTACTAGCACTACTCTTAAATATCTGGTTCTGGAGGACTTTGGTTCCAGTAGTGGTTCTAAATATGCTGTTGTCTCATCTGCCGGTGAAGCTAGTAGATATGTATACTTCTATGGTAACAGTGCCCGACAAGATGCTGGCACCGCTGGTATTGGCCCCTGGTATGGCACTGAAGATTGGCTGGTTAAATATAGGCTGGATGCCGGTAAAGTTGTTTGGGAAGCTAATGTGCTGGATCTTGATTCCCCTGGTACAGATGTTGGCATAATTACAGATATTACTGAAGGCAGTAAAGAAGGAACCTTTATTTGGGACGATAAAGGCACTGACAAAAACGTTCGTTTTGATGAAGACACTCAAATCTTGATCTTTAACAAAGACCTTGAGTGGGTTGAACTGGAAGATCAATTCCTCTCCGACTTTGAAGAAGATGGCAAAGCCTATGTCGTTCTTGACGGTAGCTATGCTAAACTGATTGTCATCATAACAGGCTAATAACTTGGCCTAACAGCTGAATAGAAAAAGAACCCTTCGGGGTTCTTTTTCTATTCAGCGCTGTATTGATATGGCGGCTAAAAGGTTTAATATAAGTAGAGTAAAAATCATAGCATAGAAGTATGAATGCCTATCTCAAGCACCAATGTCAGTGCTAATAGCAAGAGATCGAAGCCAAGGATCAGGTTGTGTTTATGTATTTAGAGCTGGATGTGAGATGCTTCATAGTTGTATATCCTCGCTGGCGATTCTGCTGTTCCGGGTATCTGCAATAATTTCATCGCTTGTCCTTGTATCCTCCCAGGCGCCGTACAGAGAAAAAACATCTTTTAGTTTTGGTTTGGCTTGGTGCTTTTCTAAATGATAAGTTTTTATTGCAAATCGAGCTTGTCTGTGGCATAATATTATATGCGGGGGGTTGAACGTGGCAAGTGGATTGTATGTTGGAAAGTGCCGCTAAGCGATTGGCTCAAGTGTGAAAGCGAGGTGAACGTCGAGCTTGCCTGCTCGACTCGAAATGTCCGGTAAAGTCTATTCAATAAACGAGATAAAGCGCATTATTACTCCGATTGCAGCAAAATACGATGTTGAGCGTGTGTTTCTGTTTGGCTCATATGCCAGAGAAGAAGCAGACAGTACTAGTGACCTTGACTTTATTATTGATAAAGGAAACCTTCGTGGGCTGCAATTTGCCGGAATGCTCGGTGATTTATTGGAGAGCTTTGATAAAAACGTTGACCTATTAACTTCTTCAAGCTTGACAGAATATGGTAATCCCACGGGTTTCGCCGATAGAATTGCAAAGGATATGGTGATTATATATGAGTATTAAGGATTCGGATATCCTGCGTCACATCTTAAGATATTGTGAACAAATCCAGGAAACCCAAAAAGAGTTTGAAAGTAGCAGAACAAAATTCATGGAAAGCTCAACTTTTCACAATGCCGTTTGCTTATGCCTTTTACAAATCGGCGAACTTGTTACAGGTCTGAGCGAAGAATTTATATCAGATCATCCGGAAATCCAGTGGCGCGAGATTAAACTGCTAAGAAATATTGTGGCACATCATTACGGCCATATTGATTATGATATTATTTGGGATATTTGTTTGACAGATATTCCGGAAATGATGTATTTCTGCATAAATGCAATTGCTGAGTTTACTACTAAAAGGGACAATTGACTTCCATGGCACAATATTGAAATTATTAGCCCCGGTGGTCCTTATGGCAATGTGACGCCGGACAACTTTGGCCAACCCGGGGTGACGGATTACCGCAATCCTAACCTTGGCGCAACTATGAAAACTTTTGGCTATGTTCAGGTATTTGGCCGGGGAATTGCGATTGCCCGTGCTGAAATGAAAAAAAACGGCAACCCGGAACCGGAGTTTGCCGCAGACCAAAGTATTGTCTCCTGCACTATGTGGGCAAAGCTCAATAACGGGAGGCACAAATAAACAGGAGAGTTATCTTTTTTGGAACAAATAGATGCTGCTTAACGCCAAATAGAGCAGATGATATTCCGGTAAGCTTCCTATCAGTTTCTTTTAAGGAAAATATGGGATAATGATATAGGATTGTGCTGTTCGAATAGTCTATGAAGGGAATGTCAATGATGCTTACACTGGACGATATTAGGCAAGTCATAATGCCTTTGGCAGAAAAATATGATATAATAAAAGTTGACTTGTTTGGCTCATATGCAAGCGGAAAAGCAACCGAAACATCTGATGCTGACTTTCTGGTTAAGTTTCGGGCAGACATTCCTTCAATATTTAAGGTCTTGGGATTCAAAGAGGAACTTGAAACTAATTTACGTTACCCGGTTGACGTGGTAACACTGCCAATTACAAAAAAGGATAAACTTAATATTGATAAGGTGATAAAAGTTTATGAACGTGCGTGATAAGGATCATATTGCCAGGATCAAAGAAGAATTATCATTCATTGAAGAAACCTTAGAAAATGTTGACAGAGAAGCATTTTTGCATGACAGTATGCTTCAACACGCAATCTCTATGGCACTGATTACCATTGGAGAATGTGCAAATCATTTGTCAAGTAAGTTCAAGAAAAGTTATTCTGAAATAGAGTGGTTACAAATAATTGCTGTGAGACATATTGCTGCGCATGGATATTGGCAATTGAATATGGAACAGGTTTGGCAAGCTATGGAGGAAGATATTCCTAAGTTGAAAGATTTTTTTAGTCGCTTTATGAACTAATTTATAACCTAAAAGAAAGAGGGTCGATACTTATGAAAACTCGAATTAAGCAACTATTACCGGTAATAATGATACTTGCCTTGATCCTAATTTCCGCTACAGCCTCCGGGTTGAACGCTGTGCCTGAGAGTAAAAGCCTGACCCTGAAGGAAGCCTTGGAATTGGGGCAAAAAGGTAATTCCAGCATAGAGTTTGCGGAATTAACTGCCCAGTATCAACAAGTCGTATGGGAGCAAAACGAATATCAGCGCAAAGATCTGGAAAGCTCCATTGACAAGGCTAAACGTAATGGCAGTAGCGTGCCTATGACTGCTGATTTGTACTTAAGCTTGAACGTAGTGCCTGTGCAGAATAAAAACAACTATGACTTATCCAAGCTCTCTCAAGCATCCTCTATTAATAGTGTCAAATATGGCATAGAAGTGGCCTATTATAATACCCAAACGGCTCAGCGCTCTTTGGAAATTGCAGAAGCCAGCTTGAAGCGGAGTGAGACTCAGCTGAAAAATGCACAGGAAAAATTTTCCAGGGGAACAGTGGCTAAAATTGATGTTTTGACTGCGGAAAGTAACAATCTTAAGGCCCAGGTAAGCTATGAAAACAGTAAAAACAGTTTGGTTTCGGCTCAAATGAACTTGGCAAAACAGCTGGGTTTGGATGTGCGGACACCCCTTGTGCTTACCTCTAAACTTGATACACCCAAAAAGGTGGAAATTGATATTGAAGCGGAATTAGTCAAACTTAAGCAGACAGATGTAGGTTATATTAAGGCAAAAAACAATTATGAGATTTCCCTTTTGATGGAAGAATATAATAACCGTTTCAATTTGCCCAACACCTATAAACACCGGGCGCAAGCTGTGGATAATAAAGGTGAGGAAGTGCTGTATAAAGATGCTCAGATCAGTCTGGAAATATCCGTGCGGGAGGCTGCGGCCAGTCTTGCCAGCTCTTTGCTCAATTATCAATCATTAAGTAAAAGCTGTGATTTGGCCCAGCAATCCTATGACCTGAGCGTACTGCGCTACAATTCCGGTTTGGACACTATTTATGATGTGCAGAACGCGGAAATCAGCTTTAAAGAGGCGGAAATGACTCGCCTGGAGGCTTTGAGCAAATACTATCTGGGCTTGGCGAAGTTTACTTACGGAGTGTTTTAAAAACATAAGATACAAATAGATAAAGGACGGAGGTGCAGCCTCCGTCCTTTATTTACTTGTATCTTATTCCAGCAGAAAAGAGGATAATTCGTCCGGTGGGAGAAATAAATAATGTTAAGCTACTACTATGAGGTGACAAATGAGCGCAAAGCCTAAATCTTTGAAAAATATCAGTAATTGGCTGGCTCTTTTAATAATATTGGTTGGCTTGGCGGCAGCTTTTGCTTGCGGCTGGCAGAGACTGACTATTGAAAGAAGCCATAAACAGGCGGAAATAGCCGTAGAATGGTGGCAGGTTCTGGATGTGGCCCGGCGGGAAAATATCAGTTCTCAGGCTGCCCTTGCCGGCTTTGGCGAGCGGATAACTGCCGTGGTTTATAAAGAACCTATCTTCATTGATTTGCAAAATGATCACCGGCTCACCCTGAAAAGCGGCGAGCAATTGCTTTGGGATTTTCGGGATAACCCGGCGCTTCCCTTTGATATCCAAAAAGAATATAACTATCTTTTATTTCCTTCCCCCGGCGATGCCCGGAGGGCTTTGGAACAGCTATCCTTAAAAATGCCAGATGCCTACATTGAGCTGAACGAATACAAAGGTACTTTTTTTGTGGCTACTTCTCTGGGAAATCCGGATCTTTATGGACTGGGCTTGGGCTTTGCTGCGGAGGAATTGGATGTCATTAATAGTTTGGGTCTTCGTATTGTTCCTCAGATCCGTTTTTGGCCCGAGGCCAGCCTTGAAAGTGTCATTGCTGTACTTGACTCTCTCGTTGGCTACAACTTGGCGGCTTTAGGTTTTAACGACTTGGATATCCCCGGTAATGATTTGAACGCCGCCGCCCAAAAAGAAATTCGCCAGGCTTGGCTGGATGGCGCTAAGAAGCTGGGCGTGCCTTTGCTCTATGTAGAACTTTTTGCTCAAAAGGGCCTGCCTGCAATGGCTTTGGATATGGACAATGACGTGGTGCGCCTCCATGCCATCAGCGAAAAAGAAATGCTCACTTTCACCCCGGACAAAGCTATTAACCGCTTTGGGCTGGCCGTCAGCGAACGGGGGATAAAAATCATTATGGTACGCTTTTTATCACAAAAGGATTTGGCTGCCAATCGTGATTTCTTGGGAAGAATACGGGATGCCCTGGTAAATAAAGGTATTACTCCCGGCCCCTTGAAAACGCCGGAACCCCTTCATCCCAATCAATTACCTTTAATGCTGATGGTAGGCGCAGTGATGGCTGCTACCTGGCTGATTGGTAAAAAATTCCAATTAGGTCGCTGGGCCGGTTTGCCGGCTGCCCTGGTTTTACTGGCAGGGGCATTTCTCCTTTTCACCGGGCAGATAGGCTATCTGCAAAAACTATTTGCTCTGGGCGCTGCTGTCATTTTTCCCACACTTTCTGTTTTAACTTTTCTGCCCAGGGAAAAACAGTCTCTATTCAAAGCCTTGGGACTGTTCCTGCTGACTACACTCGGCTCCTTAGCCGGAGCTTTGCTGGTGGTGGGCTTTTTGGCTGACGGCAATTATATGCTGGCTCTGAAAATTTTCAGCGGAGTCAAAATAGCAGACATTCTGCCCATATTATTGCTTTTTGCTTTTTTATTGTTTTTCGGCAGAGAGAAAGAGTGGTCTATCCAGCGTTTGAAAAATATACTTGATATTGAGATCAAAGTCAAACACGCCTTGATTTTTTTCCTAGCCGCCGGGATCGCCATTTTTTATTTAATGCGTAGCGGCAATGACAATATGGCTATATCCGATTTAGAGCGCAATTTCCGCACATATTTGGATATGTTTTTGGGTGTACGCCCCAGAACAAAGGAATTCCTCCTCCATCCCTTACTTTTACTTTCCTGCTATCTGGGCTACAAAGACAGATATTTACCGTTGGTACTTTTGGGAGGAATAGCTCAGGTTTCTTTAGTCAATACTTTTGCTCATATCCATACCCCCTTGATTATTTCCCTGAAACGAACAATCAACGGCCTTTGGCTGGGGGTGTTGATTGGATTGGTCTTATTTTTGGGGACCGTTCTAGTAGTTAGATTCTATAATAAGAGGAAGAGGGATATCAATTCACAATTCACAATTCACAATTCACAATGATGGAGAAAACACTTCGTGTTTTGTTATTTGATTAAAAGATTTTCTGGCAAATATTATTTTGAGTATGGAGATGTCTATGAGAAATGATAAAGATCCTGATCAACGGTTATTATGGTTTTGCTAATACGGGGGATGAAGCTGTTTTGGCTTCTATTGTCAGAGAGTTGACTGCTGCTATCCCCGGGGTAAAGCTTACTGTTCTTTCTGATCAGCCGGAGGAAACCGCCGCTGCTTATCAGGTGCGGGCGCTCAACCGTTGGAAGGGAGGGACTGTTTGGCGGGCCTTGCGGGAAAGCGATATGTTTGTTTTTGGCGGCGGCAGCTTGCTCCAAGATATAACCGGCAGCAAAAGCCTCTATTACTATCTCAGCCAAATCATCACCGCCCGCCTGGCGGGCTGCCGGGTTTTTCTCTATGCTCAGGGTATTGGTCCCATTTCGCAGCAAAATCGCCGTCGGACTGCTTCAGCTCTGCGCCGTTGCCACCTGATTACGGTGCGGGATCAGGAAAGCGCCGATTTTCTCCTGGACTTGGGCCTTCCTGCTGCCAAAATCATTGTTACAGCGGATCCGGTCCTTAATGCCAAATTTGAAGATATGCCCCCGCCTTTGCCCGGCGGCAAAAAATTGGGCCTGGCCCTGCGCCCCTGGCCCGGTTTGGATCTACCAGCTTTGGCAGCTTTGGCGGATCAAGCTTCGGCTTGGGGCTGGCAGGTGGTTTTGCTGCCTTTTCATGAGCCGGCTGACAGGAAGATCGCAGGTGAACTGATAGATAAACTAAAACATCCCGCTTATCTGCCGCCGGACCCTATTTCCTCCGGAGGAATGATGGCTGCCATTGCTGAATTGGATTTTTTATTGGGGATGCGCCTGCATTCATTGATTATGGCTGCTGCCGGCGGCGTACCTTTTGCTGCTATCAGCTATGACCCCAAAATTGACAGTTTTTGCCGCCAGTCCGCCCAGCCTGTGCTTGGTCCCTGTATCAATTTAGGCAAAGATGCCGGATCCAATCTTTCTTATTTATTAGAAAACCGGGAAGCCTCCCGCCGGCGCCTGCAGGACCGCCGCCAAAACTGGCAGGATCTATGCCAAATAACAGCAATCCTGGCCAGGGAGACAGCTTTTGGCAATCCGGATCTTAATCTGGATATGGCTAGGAAACAATTGGAACAAAACAGGTATTAGAGAAGTCAATCTATTGAGTTTAATAACTATGGTGCAAGAAAATGCTCTACTCCCCAGTCCCTTGCGTAAACTGCTTTAGTGGAAAAAAGATGGAGGAAATGTAGAAATTGCTTGACAATTGTCGTTAAAAAGAGGAGAATACTAGAGAAGATGAGAATTTTTAAGTTGATACCTATATTGGCGATTGTTTTGAGTATTTTTTTGTTTAGCTCTGTCCAAACCAAAGCCAGCGATAATATCGAAATATATCTGGGCGGGCAGAAGTTGGCTGGGGTGGATAGCCCGCTGAATATCAACGGGCGCATCTTTTTGCCTATGGATAGCCTTTTTGAGATCTTTGATCAGGATTTTTATTGGAATCACAGTGAGATGTCTGTTGAACTTGAAACCGAGCGGATGAAATTAAAAATTCCGGTCAACAATGTTGAGATTTTGGGTAAATACCACGCTGATGATGATTGGCATGTGGCAAGGCATATTGACCAACCTTCCTTTATTAGCAATAACCGAACCTATTTGCCCTTACGTTTTATTGCCAATGAGCTTAATTATGCTGTCAATTGGGATAATAAAGCCAAGAGGGTAAATATCAGTAGTCTCTTTCTTTATAAAAATGATTCCTGGTATATTACGGATTCTACTTATTCTTGGCCATACCATTATAGCACTGAATATGAAATGGTTGATGCTAACAGAGAAAATACCTGGGTAATGGGGAATATAATTCTAACCTACTTTTATATTCCAAGTGAACCTATGGGCTTGATGAAGATTTATTTTTTAGATAGTGATGGGAATAACCACTTTATTAATACGATGTTCTTGGAGGATATTCTTAGCATCAAGTGGGATAATGATTATTGTTATTTGCTGAAAACTGTCTTTGGTGATTTTTTGCCAACTTCATTGGTTCAAATTTCACTTCAAGAGCCATTTGCCTGGAAGGAGATGGGGGGCAAGGATTTTTCTTATGGTAGTTTTATTCAAGTAAGAAGATCTGAAGAGTATAGGATTGTAGATAGAGTTAAGAATGATTTAGATTTTCAAATTCGTGAAGATGGTATTTATACAATTGGCTACAATGCTAGTCATGCTTTTTCCTGGATTGTTAGCGATGAAAATTATGATCTTTTCGAGGAAAGTTATGGGTACTATCTGATTCCCCAAGATGGGGGATCTCATCAGCTGCTGAAAAAGGAAAATTTTAGAAAACAAAAACCCTGAGGAGTTTTTTATGTTACTTGCTATAACTCTGATTGTTACCCTGGCTCTTTCCCTGAGCTTGACGCCGCTGATGATTAGGTTGGCGCCGGTTTTGGGGGCTGTGGATAAGCCTAATGAACGTAAGGTTCATCAAGGGCTGATGCCCCGCTTGGGGGGACTGGCTATTTATTTGGCCTTTGTTTTGGGGGTACTGTTATTAGACAAATCCACTGACTTATTTGCCGGATCCTCTTCTCTAATTTATTTGCTGCTATCCTGCGGTCTGGTGGTTGCCTGCGGCTTTGTGGATGATATTAAGAATATCTCACCTAAGATCAAATTGCTGGTTCAAGTTGCCGCGGCCTTACTCTTTGTTCAGGGCGGGGTTTATGTTGATTTTATCACCAATCCCTTCACCGGGGGCGTCATCTCCCTGGGCTTTCTCGGTATACCGGTGACAGTGTTATGGCTGGTTGGAATTTCCAATGCTGTTAACTTAATTGACGGTCTGGATGGCTTATCTGCCGGTACTTCGGCTATTGCTGCCCTGACCATGGCTTTTGTCTGCTGGACTCAGGGCAATGTTGCCATTGCCTTTCTGGCTGTGCTTTTAGCCATGGCCATACTTGGCTTTTTGCGCTATAATTTCAACCCTGCCCGCATTTTTATGGGCGATTGCGGTTCCCTCTTTTTAGGTTTTGCTCTGGCGGCTTTGGCGGTTATGGGCCTTTCTAAAGCGGCTACAACTATTTCCATATTTATTCCTTTCCTGATTTTAGGCATACCGGTTTTTGATACTTTTTTTGCGGTGATCCGCCGCCTTTCCCTGCGCCGTCCTATAATGGAGGCGGATAAGGGGCATCTTCATCATCAGCTGCTGGCTCTGGGCTTAAATCAGCGGCAGACAGTGCTTTGTATCTATGGGATCAATGTTTTGATGGGTTCAGCCGCAATTTTACTGGCAGTTTTAACTGCTCCCCAGGCTATATTGGTTTTACTTTTAGTAACTGTTCTGATTTTTGCCGGGGCAGATAGGATCGGTGTTTTACGGGGCAAAAGGCGGATCAAAAGCAGAGCCTCGGCTATTGATAAAGAATAAGCTTAAATAAAAGGAGCGAGCAAAATGACTAGAAGCGGGATCGTGATTTTGATTGTAGCGGCAGTGGTATTTTTATCTCTGGGATTTGTAGTGGGCCAGGTGGTTCAAGCCATGGTCAATACCCCCGGTTCAGCTAATGACCCGATTGTTTCCCAAAGCTTTGTGGAAAAGCTGGTGGGCGAGAAGGTAGCTGTTCTGCAAACCCAAATTGAGAGCTTGCAGGCGGAGATCAGCCGCCTTAATGATGAGCTGAATAACAAAGACTCCCTGCCGGTGGCAGCCGGAGTCAATTCCCCGGCTGATCAGGAAGAACCGGATGATACTGACGCAACTGATTCAAGTCAAAAACAACAGGTGCAGGTGACTGCCGGCAGTGTTAATGTCCGCCGCGGTCCTTCTACAAATACAGAGGCTATTGACTCTGTAAAGAAAGGCGAAAAATTGACCTGGACAGAAAAGCAGAACGGTTGGTATAAAGTAACCTTAAGCAACGGCGCGGAAGGCTGGATCCTGGGAGATTTGGTTACGGAGATTTAAATCAATTGAGAATGGAGAATGGAGAATGGAGAATTATTGTTGTTTTGTTACACAAAACTTAATTTTAATGGTTTGGATTGTGGGTAGGGGTTGATTTTCAACCTCTACTGGTTTTTATGGGGTGACAGTTTTGGAGGCATCTTGGCGGGAACAAGTATACTCTTGGTCGAATGAAGAGCTTTGGGCGGCATTGCCTTTATTGGAGAATATAACTGATCCGGATGTAAGCGAGATTTTATTGCGCCTTTGGCCGGAGCGGGAGGATTTTGGTTTGCGTTTTCGGATTTTGCTGGCGGTACGCCGCTTGGCTCAACCGGAGACGGGGATTTTGCTTTGGGACTTGATAAGCCGGGAAAAGGCTACTCATTGGCGTTTGCTGGCTTTGGAGATATTTTTGGAAACCCCGGCAACAGATAAGGCATCCCGGCTTTCAGCCTTGCTCCTGGATGATGATGGGCTTTTTCGCCGGGGAGTGGTTTGGGCTTTGGCTTCTTTAGGCCAAAAAGCCCTGCCGGTTTTGGCGGCTTTTGCCTTGACCCCGGCTTCCCTGGCGATCCGGGCTCCTTTGCTTAATGAGGCTCTTTGCCGTTCTGCGGGGGGAGGAGAGCAGCTTTTGCTGTATGCCTCGGTATGGCCGGAGTTTGACCGTTGGTTGCGTTATCGTATTTTTACAGATGGACAAAATTACGACATTTACCCTTATCCTGACTATTTATTACAAAAGGCGCTTGCAGCGGGTTTAAGCAGGCGGGAATGGTATGATCTTTTCAGACAGCCCCGCAAGAAAGATCCGCACATTTTATCCAGGCAGGTAGAAACAGCGCATTAAGTAAAAAGAATGATATAGCTTGTTCTAAAGGGAAATGCCAGCTACAACCCGTTCGTTTTTAGGCTCGACGACGGGTTTTTTGTTTTTTTCTTGGGAAAAAGCGAATATTTTTTAAAGGAATGGGCGACATGGAACGGCATATTGCGCTTTCACTATATGCTATACTAAATTTGATGATAAGCATTTGGTAATAAAAACCATGTTTACATCAACATAGTATGTTGCACGGATTATTTAAATAATAGTAAAAAATAGAATTTACTGTTTGCCTTGGAATAATTGTGCCAACATAAGAAAGGAGGGCGGTTGTGACCTACAAACTTTGTCCCACATGCAATCAAGCTTCCTATTCAGCATACGGCCGTTCGATTTGGTTTTGTCCCTATTGCGGTTGTGATATTACTTTTATTCAGGGTATGCGAAGTGAAAGCGAAATACTTGCCAATGTGGACAGGCCGGGCAAGACGGCCGCCCCTCATTTGCGGCTCTTGAACCGCGAATCCAAATAAGACTCTCTCTAACCCCCCCGGGTAAGGCTTCGGCTTTGCCCGGGGTACTCCCCTGTCCGGAGGACAGAGGACGGAGGACAGAGGACGGAAGTTTGGGGTTAATAAAGTTTATAACCTCTTTTTGGCTTGCCATAAATCTCTATATGTGATATAATAATATCTGGAGTGAGTTTGATGCCTCAGGATAATATTACGGATTTTTATGTTTATCGCAAGCGCCGCCGCCGGATCGGCAATATCCGGTGGGTGATGGTGATGGTTTTTGCTTTGGTTTGCCTTATGGCCGGCTATTTCTTTGCGCAATCCGCCTTTTTCGGTTTGCGGAAAATAACAGTCAGCGGAATTTCCCAGTTATCCGAGCAGCAAATCAGGGACTTATCCGGCATTACCCTGGGCAGCAATATATTTAGTGTTAACGAGCAATTAGCCGGACAATGGCTGGCGACGGTACCCCTAATCAAATCTGCCAAAATCAGTAAAGCATATCCGGCTACTCTCAAAATTGCAATTGTCGAGCGCCAAATCGTAGCTATTATCCCTTTAGTGGCAGGCTTTGTTTTCATTGATGACGAGGGCGTGGTTCTTAAACGGGAACTGATTGTGGACGAGCTGCCTTTTCCCCTCCTGACCGGAGCGGATAATTTGCCTCCGGGGATCGTTCCGGGTACTAAATTGGAAGGAGAAAAACTGGAAGCGCTTCTGAATGTGGTACGGCAGATCCCACAGGGAAAAGAAAAGGAGATCGGGGAAATAGAAATAATATCTCCTCAGCAAATTAAAGTTTATACCAGTGAGGGTATTGAAGTTATTCTGGGTGACGGCAGCAATTTTCTAAATAAATACCAAGCTTTTATGCAGATTATCAATGACCCTGCGGTGCAGGCCAAAAAAAACACAATCAATTATGTGGACGTAAGCTACCTGGAAAAACCTGTCATTTTTTATAATACTTAGTTGTACTGGCAAGAGAGCCAGATTTTACTTGTAAAATTTTCTGGGACTTTAGGAAATCAGGCAGGGAATTGCTTCTCAATGTTGAAACATTATTCAATAGGGTATCAGTAGCCGTATGCGGCACTGAAAGTAAGGAGGATTATCCATGGCATTGCAATTTGACGACAGCTTTGCTAGCCAATTTGCTAATATCAAAGTTATTGGTGTGGGCGGCGGCGGCAGCAACGCAGTTAATAGAATGATAACCAGCCAGCTTCAAGGGGTGGATTTTATTGCCGTCAATACAGATATCCAGGCGCTGTCTCATTCCCGGGCGGAAACCATACTTCAGGTAGGGGCAAAGCTGACCAAGGGCTTGGGGGCAGGCAGTAATCCGGAAATCGGCCGCAAAGCGGCGGAGGAAACCCGGGAAGAGATACATAGGACCTTAGAGAATGCAGATATGGTTTTTATCACAGCTGGTATGGGCGGGGGTACCGGTACCGGCGCTGCCCCGGTGGTGGCGGAAATTGCCAGGGAACTGGGGGCTTTGACGGTTGGTGTTGTCACCCGGCCTTTTACCTTTGAGGGACGGAAAAGAGCTCAACAGGCAGAGCAGGGTATCAGCGAACTGAAAGATAAAGTCGATACTTTGATCACTATCCCCAACGATAAATTATTGCAGGTGGTGGATAAAAAAACCCCTATGGATGAGGCTTTTCATATTGCCGATGATGTTTTGCGCCAAGGCGTTCAGGGTATTTCCGATTTGATTTCCAAACCGGCCTTGATCAATCTGGATTTTGCCGATGTAAAAACCGTGATGAAAGATGCAGGCAGCGCCTGGATGGGTATTGGCTTGGGCAAGGGTGAAAATAAAGCCGTTGATGCAGCCAAAGCCGCTATTTCCAGTAATTTGCTGGAAACCAGTATCCGGGGGGCCAAAGGCATTTTGCTTAATATCACCGGCGGGGAAAATATGAGCCTGATCGATGCCAATGAAACCGCCAAATTTATTTATGATGTGGCGGATCCGGATGCTATGATAATTTTTGGTGTCGGCATAGATTCTGAACTGGACGACGCTATCCGGGTGACGGTCATTGCCACCGGTTTTGATGCCGGCGCCAAGGAAGTGGGAGGCAGATCGCTTTTCGGCGCTTCAGTAGGAACTTCTCTTCCTCAGCTCCCAACCAAGCCTGTGGGGGAAAGCACCACTATCAAACCGGCCCTGATCGATGATATTGATTTGCCGACCTTTTTGCGTAACAGATAAATCCTTGGAGGAAGAAAGCATTGAAGAAGCATGAAGGAAAAATCCTCACGCTGATTATTACAGTCATTATTTTTGGTATGTTTCTGCTTTCCGGCTGCGGGTCCAACGGAGAGGGTACTTTCGCAGGCACAACATACGAAAAGGGGATTTTGACTGAAACAACTTATGAAAGCGAATACCTGAATCTGAGATTCGAGCTTCCTGATGGCTATACAATGGGAATAGAAGCAATTGTCAATGAGCTTGCTGAATTTGATGACGAAATTATTTATCAGGATGCCGGTAATACCTTAGTTGATTTTTCAAAGGCAAATTTGGTTTATGAAATGTTTGCTGCCACACCTGATATCTATCCGAGCGTATATCTGATGGTAGAGAAGCTTCCGTCAAAAGATACGACTGTCAAGCAGTATTTGGATTCTTTGGAGAAACAGTTTACAGGCGGTGAAGATCTGGGCTATACCATTGAGAGCAAAAGAGGCACTAATGTGGTAGCAGGGCAAAGCTATACCCGGATGAATCTTGAAATAAATTATGTCGGCATAGAGGTTTTGCAATATTTTTTAACAAGGAAAATCGACGACAGGGCTGTCAGTTTCATCATAACATACGAAAAAGGCACAGAAGCTGAGGCGGATAAATTACTAAGCGCCTTTTCGGTATATTGATACCCTTTCCGGATAAGCTGGAAAAGCTTTAAAAACAAATTAGACACGGATTCACCCGGATTCAAACAGATTAGCACGGATTTTTTATTCGGATTTGTGAGCTTAGCCCCTAATCCCTTGCTGCGCAGCTGCTCAAGTAAGATTAAGTTGAAATGGAAAATAATGGAAAAACTATTTGCCCCCGGCTGTGCTCTTGTTCTTTATAAGCCGGCCCTTGCCAAGAGAGTAGAAAATTTCCTGCAGGAACAGGGCTTGATTGATGGCCGGCTGGGTTTGTGTTGTTTAAACCTTCCGCCCTTGCAGCCGGGTACCCGGCTGATTGATGTTTGTCCCGGTTGTAACAGGCGCTTTGGCCGGGAATATCCGGAAATTGAGCTGGTTTCTTTGTGGGAAATCTTGCTGGAAAGCGATTTCCCTTTTCCTGATTATAGCGGCCTAAAACTGGCCCTGCATGATCCTTGCCCGGCCAGGGAGAAGCCCCGGATCCACAATGCCGTGCGGCAGCTGCTCCGCCGTATGAATATTCAGGTGTTGGAGCCGGAGTTAACAAAAAAAGCTTCGCAGTGTTGCGGCGACAGCTTTTTTGCTAAAGTAACAATTCCGGAGATTTTGCTGGCAATGAAAGACCGGGCCGGGCAAATGCCGGCTGACGAGGTGGCAGTATATTGCGTGTCCTGCATCAAGTCCATGCATAACGGAGGAAAAACCCCCCGCTATTTACTGGACTTACTATTTGCCGAGCCTACAGAAATCCAAGCATATCATCCGGAAGAATGGCATAAATTACTGGACGACTATATAGCAGTGCATTAGTACCTATGGGACGCAAAGTGTCAATAAAAAACAAGTTCTTTGCTTCAATACCGCTTTGCATAAGCAAAGCTACAACAACTCAACACTCATAACTCATAACTCAGCACTGCGGTCGCAGACCGCTTTAGTACCTATGGGACGCAATGTGTTAATAAAAAATAAGAATTTCATTCAATACTTTTCGTGGAGCGAAAAGTTTCCTGCATTCTGATTTCTGAATCCTGAATCCTGAATACTTACGGCTGAAAGCCGCTATATGATTGCTGCAGCGATTTCCAGCAGATCCCTGGCTTCATAAGCGCTGGCGCCTGTATAGAGTATGCCTTCCGATTGGATGAGCAGTATATTATAATCCTTTTTGGCTAAAATATAAGCATCTTTGCCCTTGACTTTGGTGGGGGTAAAGTTGCTGGTATCAATACTTCCCGGATCCTCTTCCGCAGCAAAGATAATGTCGTTGTTGCGGTCATTTTTTATATGGTAGATAGTCTTGCCATTGTCATAATCGGTTTTTGTCAGCAGGCATCCCGCCGGCAATTTATCGCCTAAAAAGGCTATTTCAACCCGGTTGGGACTGGAGGTAACAGGCGGCGGGGTAAGGGGTGGATTGTGGGCAAGTTGCGAAGGATTATCCCCCGGTTGATTAAAGAAAGGCTGGCCCAGAAATAAGAAAATTAAGAGGCAGGCCGCAAGAGGCGCAGCTACTAATAGCGCTTTTCTGGTTTTTTCCCAAAGCCTGGTTTTCTTGATGTGTTTTTGCAGCTTTAGATCCAGATCAAGATCGGGCAGGTTTGCACTGTCTGCCAGTTCCTGAAGGAGTTTTTCGCCTTCCTGCTCCAGATAAAGAGAGCTTATTTCCCTGAATATTCTTTCATTATCCTGATCAGCTTTCATCACCATACCCTCCCTTCTGTAAAGCTTCTATCAACTTGCTTTTTGCTCTATGAATTCGCACGGCAACGTTGTTTTCGGATATTTTTAGTAGTCTGCCTATTTCTTTTAAAGGTAAATCATAGGCATATTTTAGTAAGAAAGGGGCTTTAAGTTCATCTTTCAAGCCATCAACAACCTGGAGTAGCTCTTTGGTAGCATGTTCGGAAACTACAGTTTCTTCCAGGTCGAAACTATCCGCCTTTTCAAACTCTGTGATGTCAATTATTGCTGTTTTTGTCTGCTTATTCAGCATGGTGATGGCGGCATTTTTTGTGATCATAACTAAAAAAGCTGCTGTTCTGCCCGATTCCAAATCGTCCAGCTTATTTAGATTTTTGTATACCCGAATAAATGCCTCGCTGACCGCATCCTGAGCCAGGTCATAATCGCCCAGGATTGCATATGCCTTGCTCAGCATCAGCTTTTTATAGCGGTTGTAGACAAATTCGAATTTATCTTTTTCTGCATCACCGGCAAATGCCAAAAATACAAATAACATGATCCTGCTCCCTTTGTACCTAATTATAAGACAAAAGAGAGATATAATCAATAATATAACTAGCTGTCAGGCAAAAATATTACAGAAAAATTTTTTAAAAAATATCGCCAAATCCTGTAATGTTTTCAATCGGAACGAGGTTCTATTAGCAAATGGCAGCAATAACAAGCGTTGCCGATCAAAAAAACAGACAGGAGGCTGACTACTATGAAAAAGATCTTTAATATTATGACTCTTGCTATATTGTTCCTCAGTGTTGTTTTATTACTTTCGGCCTGCTCCAACGCACCTAATTTGGCGCCGGAGGTGGCGCCTCTCCCGATGGATGGTGCTCCGGCAATGGATCCGCCTCCAGCTCAGCCGGCGGAGTCTCCTCCGGTGTACGATCATTCTCAGAAACCCTCCACCATCTCCAAATCAGAGCAGCCGATACCCTTAGCCGATGAAGAATATTTACCGATCACGGAAAACATGGTAAATGAGGTAAATGACAACCCCTTGCTTACTTTTTCTCTCAAGGTCGATACCGCTTCCTACCGCAATGTGGTACGCTATCTGGAAAGCGGAAATTTGCCGCCGGCTGATGCCGTGCGCATTGAGGAAATGATCAACTATTTCAATTATGATGAACCTTTGGAGAAAAACGATAGCCCCTTCGCAATTTATTCGGAAATCGGACCTTCCCCCTTTGACCCGAATAAGGATATTGCATTTGTCCGGGTGAAATCCGAAGATATAGACCGCTCGGATCTGCCCAAAAGCAATTTGACATTCCTGATCGATACCTCCGGCTCCATGAATACCTATGATAAACTGCCGCTCCTCAAATCATCATTTTCCCTGCTGGTGGAGACCCTGACCGAGGATGATATCGTTTCCATAGTCACCTATGCGGGAAAAGCCGGCGTAGTCTTGAACAGCGTCAGCGGGGATCAGAAAGACCGCATTTTAAAAGCAATCAATGATTTGGAAGCCGGCGGCAGTACGGCAGGGGCGGACGGTATCAATACTGCTTATGACCTGGCGGAGAAGAATTTTATAGCCAAAGCTAATAACCGGGTGATCCTGGCTACCGACGGCGATTTTAATGTGGGGGTTTCCAGTGTTAAGGAATTGGAACGCTTGATTAGCAACAAGCGCAGCAGCGGCATCTATCTGACTATACTGGGGTTTGGTACGGAGAATCTCAAGGATAACAAAATGGAAACTCTTGCCAAAAACGGCAACGGCAATTACAGTTATATCGATTCTGTGGCCAGCGCCAAAAAAGTTTTAGTTGATGAGCTGGGATCAAACCTTTATACCATTGCCGATGATGTCAAAGCCCAGATCGAATTCAATCCCGCTCTGATCCAATCATACCGGCTGATCGGTTATGAAAACAGAATGCTGGCCGACAAGGATTTTGCGGACGATACCAAAGATGCAGGTGAAATCGGTGTCGGCACCGATGTTGTGCTGATGTTTGAAATTACCCGGGCCGGCAGTATTCCTCTGAAATATCAAGCTTCAAGCGACACGCCCCGGGATCCGGGAGAATATGCCGATGAATTGTTTGAAGTAAAGATCCGCTACAAAGACCCGGGCAAGAGCACAAGCAAGCTGATTGTGGAGCCTGTCAAGCTGGATAGATACTTAAACTTTAATACCAACGATTTCAATTTTGCCGTCAGTATTGCCGCCTTTGGACATTTACTGAAAAATTCCACCTACAAGGGCAGCATTACCCCGGAAGATGTCATGGCAACCGCTAAAGACAGCCTAGGCAAAGACCGGGGCGGCTACCGCCGGGAATTCATCACGACATTAGCACAGTATATTTCACTGGCAAGGTGATTAAGTAGGCATTTTTAATGTGATTTGGCTTAGAGCGATTCATAATAGCTTTTGCACAAGCAAGTGGAGCGGCGGGTAAGCCGCTCCACTTGCTTGTGCAAAGAGACTGAATAATAGGAAATTTTCCGCTGCTCCATTTTTTAGTTGTTTTTATATGAATTTTATGATAAACTATAGTTTAGCATTTTACAGATGCAAAACGCCAACAATAAATAAAAATGATTGCTATACTAGTAGGCTGTGACATCTAAAACCATACACTTTCGCTTTCCCGTCATTCCGGGCTTGACCCGGAATCTCCTGGTGACAAGCAGGGGATCCCGGATCAAGTCCGGGATGACGTTAGGACTGATTTTGTAGAGATTTAGCTGACACATGGTACTAGGTAAAACTAAAAATTAAGAGATTTTGGTTTTTCTCTATCCTCTATCCTCTAACTTCTTTCTTCTAAATACAAGGAGGTGAAAAAATGCCTAATATCGTGCATATGATTTTGGTGGTACTGCAAATTTTGGTTTCTTTGGGTCTTATTTCCACGGTTTTACTCCAATCCGGTAAAAGCGCCGGCCTTTCCGGCTCCATTGCCGGGGGCGCAGAGGCAATTTTTGGTAAGAAGAAAGGTTTGGACGAGCTCCTGTCAAAGATTTCCACAGTCTTAGCCTCTGCCTTTTTGCTGCTGACCTTACTTTTAGCTGTTATCCGCTAATAACAAAAACGACAATCGCTAATAAGAGAAAGCCGGGGGCGGCGATTCTGCTCACCGGCTTTTTGAAATTCCAAAATATTGGATTGAGGTGGGATAAAACATGATGACAAGAGAAGAAGCCTTGGTTTTGCTCAAAGAAAATATAAACAGCCCTAATCTACTCAAGCATATGTATGCCTGCGAGGCTATTATGCAGGCTTTGGCCCGTTATTTTGCTGAAGATGAGGTCAAATGGGGCTTGGCCGGGTTGCTTCATGATATTGATTATCAAAAAACTCAAGACCGTAAATTTGCCGGTCATGGCAGTGTAGGGGCGCGGATGCTGGAGGAATTGGGTTTTCCTCCGGATCTGACCCATGCCGTGGAGGCCCATAACAGTGATACAAAAGTGGAATTGGAAAGCTTATTCGATCGCTGTCTTTATGCCACGGATCCGGTAAGCGGTTTGATCGTAGCCGGAGCTTTGATTCTCCCGGCGAAGAAACTGGCTGTCATTGACGCCGATTTTCTCTATAAGCGCTTCTATGAAAAAGGCTTTGCCAAAGGAGCCAATCGGGAGCAAATTGCCTCCTGCGAGAGCTTCGGCTTTGAGCTGCGCCGGTTTTTGGCCTTGGCCTTAGAGGCTATGCAAGGTATCAGCGCTGAATTGGGGCTTTAGATCATGGGTATTCGGCCTGAAATCTATTTGGACAATAGCGCCACCACTAAGATTTCCCCGGTCGCTCGCGGGGCTATGTTAGAGGCCTTGGCTTGTTATGGCAATCCTTCCTCCCTGCATAAAAAGGGAGCGGAGGCAGCCCGGCTTCTGACAGCGGCCCGGGAAGCAGTAGCCCGGCAGCTTTCGCGCCCGGCGGGGGAGATTTATTTCAATTCCGGAGGCAGTGAAGGCAATAATACAGCCTTACTGGGTCTGGCTCAAGTCCGGCAGCATCAAGGAAAAAGGATTTTGCTAACGGCAAGTGAACATCCTTCCCTGCTGGAGCCGGCTAAGTTTTTGGCTCAGCAGGGCTTTGATATCCAATTTATTCCGGTTTTGCCATCCGGCTTGGTAGATTTGACGGCCTTGGCAAGCCTATTGAATGAAAAGACCACGGTAGTCGCCCTTCACCAGGTCAACAATGAAACCGGGACAATTCAGCAATTGGAAAAAATTGGAAAACTTATTAAACAAAACAGCCAAAGCCTGATCCATATAGACGGGGTCCAGGGCCTGGGCCGTTTACCTTTGCGCCTTGATGCCTGGAAAGCGGACAGTTTCAGTGCCAGCGGCCATAAAATTCATGGCCCCAAAGGGGTGGGATTCCTCTGGCTGCGTCGGGGAGTGCGGCTTCCTGCCCTGATCAAGGGAGGCGGCCAGGAAAGTGATCTGCGCTCCGGTACCGAGAATTTACCGGGGATTTGGGCCATGGCCGCCGCTTTGGCAGAGATTTGTGCCGATAGAGAAGAAAACCAGGTTCATTTTTT
>WRHF01000029.1 GCA_009783415.1 Clostridiales bacterium | reverse complement strand
TCCTAACTCCTAACCCGGACAAGCCGGAGCTTTGAGCTTTGAGTCTTGAGTTTTGAGTGGGAATACGAAGGTACAAAAATTTTGCCATTTTGCGCAGAATTTCGGGAGTAAGTGCCTAACTCCTAACTCCTAACTCATTTAAGAATGTTATCATAAACGCTGCTATATTCACTTTTAACCAAGGGTTTGCGGCTTTTTTTACTTCCGCTGCCGGTATTGCCGTAATTATCATTGGCTTTCACTGCCTCCAAAGTCTGTAAACCCTGGCTTTGCCAGCTTAGCAAGATTTTGTCAATATAAGCAAAACTGTTTTTATTTAGAAGAACCGCCCGGCGCAATGCTTCCAAAATCAATTCCGGGGACAGCTTATCCTGTTCCAACCATTTTTGCAGCTGTTCATTTTGGATGGGAGAAAGAGGCCGGGCCATTTCTTTTTCAAATGTGGCATAAATTTTGCGCCAGGAAAGATTATAAGTACTGGTTTTTTCGGTTTTTTCCGAGGCTTTTTTCCCGGAAGAAGCCTTGTCATAGGACCAAATATCCCAAAGGGCATTAAAAAGTCCGTCCAGATAAAAAGCACCGCCATCAGCGCCTTGATATTGATTGATCAGGTTTTTGGCCAAAAAAGGCGCCAAAATCAAACTGGCTTGACCCAGATCGCAGGAGAATTCTTCGGCTGCATCAGTCAAGGTCAAGGACTCCTGCTGGCCTTTTTGCTTCATCAAACGCAGTAATATCACCAGTTCTTCCTCATTTAAGCCCAGCTGCTGATAGCGGCTCAGCAGTAAATTGGGCACAGCGGTAGCATTGGCGGCAAATTCCTGGACAAAACCCATGCGGACATGGATAACACTTTTGTTTTGTTTTTCTAATAAAATAACTCATCCCTCCCCGGGTCTTTTCTCAAATATATTTTTCGGCAAACTTACCCCCTTTTCCTACCAAGGATCAAAATACTATTTATTAAATTTTTTCTGAAAAAAAGAGGGGCGTTGCAGATTTCTCACAACACCCCTTCATCTGCCGGGGATCATGCCCCGTTCCTTTGGGGTGAAACCTCTGTGACCAGGCTATTATAACATGCCGCCGGACCAACGAGGTATTCTAGCCGGCTCTTTTGGAGCGGGGCAAAGTGCGGGGATAGGATAGATAAGACCTGCTATTATTGAGGTGGCGGCGATACCCTTGCTGCGGGGTAACGGCATATTTGCGGGTGGTAAAGTTTTTGCGGATATTACCGGGGATGTTATGGTTCTTGACACTGGGGGTAAGGGATTTTTGCCTGCCGGATAAACCTTTGCGGATATAGTTGGGGGCGCCATAGTCTTTCCGGCTGCGCGCATAGCTATTTGGCCGGACCTTAGCCATAACACTCACGCTTTTAGGCTGACGGTTCATTTTGCTGTTCTTGTTTTTTTCTGTTGACCCATCTTTAGTCAAAAACCCTTTGTTTGTACCGCTTTTTTTGATAGCATTGCTGTCGCTGGTATACTTTTTGCTGGCAGCGCTGCCAAAACTGCTTTTACCAACAGTTCCATCAAAAGTATTCCTGCCAAATGGAGCAACCTGACTGTTCCGGCTTAGGCCTGTATTTGGTGCAGCCTGATTGTTGCGGCCCAAGCCGGCATTTCTTCCCGGTAGGACCGGATTGCTGCGGCCCAAGCCGGTATTTCTTTCAGGTGCAGCCTGATTATCAGGCCGGGTAATTCCGGTATTACCACGGTTATTATAATTAATGGCGCGCCCATTATCAGTTACACGTACTTCGCGGACGCCGGGCAAAACCCGCAAACTATTGATAATAGAATTAGCCGCTAAAGAAGAGCGAGTGCCTAAATCATTATAACCATCAATAATACCATCTTTCAAATCTACAGCCAAAACACCATTATCAAGAGTGACGGAGTTTACCCTGGCTTTGGGATTGACAGTAGAGCGCAGGTTCCGGCCTTGCGGGCCGGAAATCAACCCATCCAGAGCCTCTTCTGCCATTTTTACGCTATTGGGATTGCGGCTCCAATCCCGCCTGTATTGACGGGATTCCGTCGTCAGCTGATTATTACCTTCATTGGCAAAAAAGAGATTATATCTGCCATAACCATCTCTGTTACCGGTATTCTCTACCATATTCCGGTTACCTCTGAGGTTTCTGCCTTCCCGGTTGAGCGGATTATATGAACAAGCGGAGAAGGCAAAAGCCAAAACTATTATCAAAAATACGGGTATGATAATTTTAACTGCTTTTTTCATGGTTCTTTAAAACTCCTTTCATCGAATTCATAACTATTATGGCAAAGAGAAGCTCCCTTTAGTCCGGTGATTTCTGGCGGTGATGGAAATTGCAATTACTGATATGGATTGAAAAAGGGATAGCGATAACTATCCCTTTTTCCAAATAAAAGCAAGTTTTTATCTATTTGAATTCCCAAAACGAGTTTCACCCGTTCCAGTTACTAACTTGCCTGAACGGTGAAGAATATCACTAGCGCTTAAAAATTAGCAACCTTTTGGTTATTGGCATTGAAAGCTCTTTGCTGCCGGTTTATAGGAGCATTGCGGGTAGCATGGGAACGGGTATTATTGGGCATCGCATTATTGGGTTTAGGGGATGCCTTACTGACTTTTGTGGTGCTTTTGCTGATTTTAGTATTCTTGGCGCTTTTGTTGGCTTTAGCGCTTTTTGGCTTTTCGGTTTTAGTTTTCTTGGTCACTTTACTTTCACTGGTTTTACCATCTTTGTTCTTAGAATAACTTTTGCTGCTACTTTTTTTGTCTGCGCCAAAATCAAGGGCGCTTGCTGTGCTTTTACCTGTACCTTCAAAATCATTTATGCTCAAAGCGCCCATATTGTTGCTGCCGGGGTTATTTTGCTGATTAAACCTCCCGGCAGCATTGGTTCTGGGCATAGCGCGATTATTGAGGCCATAGCCATCTCTGACTTCATTAGAAAAAGCACGGCCGCCAAGACCATAGCCATCCCTGACTTGATTAGAGAAAGCACGTCCGCCGGAGCCATAGCCATCTCTAACTTCATTGGGGACTACCCGGCCGCCAAGACCGAAGCCATCCCTGGCTCGATTAGGCAAAATTGAATTTCTCAGATTAGAACCGCCTCTGGTTCCTGTTCCGTCTAGCAAGTTACGATTCGTTCTTAAATTTCTCCCGTCCAAATTGTTGCCGTCTACGTTGCCCTGATAGGAACAAGCGGAGAAGGCAAAAGCCAAAACTACGATCAAACATACCGGAACAATGATTTTCATTGCTTTTTTCATGGTTTTTTGAAAACCTCCTTTCGTCAAGCTCGCAACTATTATGGCGAAGAGAAGGCTTTTTTAGTCCGGTGTTTTATGGCGTCAATACCAAATTAGAGGCTAGAAATTAGAGGCTAGAAATTAGAAGACAGAGTTCGTAGGTAGCCGCGACATTGTGCATTAGCTGCGGCTTTGTGCAGCAAAGGTTAGCTAGGCCAAAGACGGCTTCCTTTTATTGAACGCTGGTAGAACAAAAATCTAATCTTTATTATTGAAGGTTGGGAAAGTCCAGCTGACGCAGCGCTTCATATAGTATGATCCCGGCAGAATTGGCTGAATTAAGCGAGCTGCGGCCTTTTACAATAGGAATCTGCAAACAACTTTCGGCATTTTGGGCCAAAAGCTCTGCCGGAAGTCCTTGTGCTTCTTTACCGAAAATCAAAAAATCACTTTTTTGATAACTAATTTCATGGTAATATTTACCAAAATTGGCTGTAACAAAAAGGAACCGCCCTCCGGCGTTTTCTAAAGAGAAATGTTCATAATTATCATAATAGTGCAGATCCAGCCATTCCCAATAATCCAAGCCGGCCCGCTTCAAATCTTTGTCATCAGTGGCAAAGCCAAGCGGCCGGATCAAATGCAGTGAAGCTCTCGCAACCGCACAAGTACGGGAAATATTTCCGGCATTGGCCGGAATCTCCGGCTCATAAAGAACAACATGCATAACCATATCAAAAACCTTTCTTTGCGGAAACAGCTTGCTTTTACTTTACCCCAAAATCTCTTATCCGTCAAGGCCTTAACCCGGACAAGCCGGAGTGTTGAGTTTTGAGTGTTGAGTTTTGAGTAGGAGCAGGAATACGGTGGCACGAAAATTTTGCCGTTTTACGCAGAATTTGGGGAGTAAGTGCCTACCTGTTAAAAAGCAGTTCTCCATGAAACTTTTTTCAATAATAAGTTGTCTAATAAAACATTATAAAACTCCCGGAAATCGAAGATAAAAAAACCAATTTTTCCCATATTAGCAAAAATTCTTACTGACAAAAGGGGTATAGTGTAGTATAATCAAAGAAAAGGACTTGTCCCTGTAAGCACAAATCTCAAAATAAAAGTTTTGCGAAGCAAAACTACAACAATTGTGAATCGTGAATTGTGAATTGTGAATTGTGAATTTAAAAGATTGGCGGCGATAGTATGAAGAATAAAACTCTGTTCCATAAACTACCTTCCTTTTTGCTCTGCCTGGCCTTATTCAGCTTACTCTTGGGTATCACAACCTGGGCCTTGGGCAATAGCTATCTTTTCCGGCATGATATTGCCCCGGGCACAGCCTATTACCGGGAGCTGGGCAGTGCAGGCGGCGCCAATCAAAATGCCCATTACATAGAATACAGCCCCAATAGCGCGGTTTCGCCCATTGTGGCTTATGGCAGCAAGCTTTATGGCCGCTCTACCATCACAACTATCAGCGATTACCTGGAAGATCTGGGTTATCCGGTAGTGGCCGGCCTTAATGCGGATTTTTATGATTTAAGTACGGGTATCCCCGTTGGCCTTGTCATGCGGGACGGTTCCATTGTTTGCTCCGGCGGCGGCTATTGGGCGGTCGGCTTTTATGAGGATGGCCGGGCTGTCATCGGCAAGCCGGTTACTTATTATACTCTCTCCGGTTCTTTAACCCCGGTCCCGGTAGCCTCTTTAAATAAAGGAATCGGCCGGAGCGGGCTTTACCTGCTGGATACTAATTATAGCGGTCAAACCTTGGTCAGTTCCGGAGCTACTCAAATCGTTTTCGAGCGTTTGGACGATCTTCCCATCAAGCCTAATGGCTCGGTGGCTTTACGGGTCGTTTCCCGGGGCAGTGTCACGACTTCTACCCCGATTGCTGCCAATCAAATGGTATTGCTGGTCTCAGATAACGGGCCTGTGGAAACCTTTCCCGGCTATGCGGTAGGTGAGACGGTTTATCTGCAAACAAGCACCTCTGACAGGGCTTGGGATAATGTGCTTTTTGCCGTAGGGGGTAAAAAATTGCTCCAGGGCGGTTCCTATGATGCGGCGGACAACCCCACCGGGGCTCATCCCCGCAGCGCCGTGGGGATCAAGTCTGACGGTACGGTTATTCTCTATGAAGTGGATGGGCGGCAAAGCGGGATCAGCGCCGGCCTGACCCCTGCCGAGCTGGCCTCGGAGCTGAAAGGACTGGGCTGTCTTGATGCCTTGAACCTGGACGGAGGCGGCTCCTCGGCCCTGATCGTCCGCCAGCCGCCGGATACCAAACCTAAAGTAGTAAGCATTCCCTCCGACGGCAGCCTGCGGCCAAACGCCAATTATATTATGCTGGTAAAACGGGGCGCTTCGCCGGGCGGTTTCAATTATCTGCATGTTTACCCCAAATACTATTTCGCCTTACCCGGAGCTCAGGTAGCTTTGGAAGCCCTGGCTACGGACAGCAACTATAATCCCTCCAATGCCCCCGGCGCTTATACTTTCTCCTCTGATTCCAAAGGAACGATCAGCGGTAATATCTTTACGGCAGGGACCCAAACCGGCCTGGCAGAGGTCAGTGTGACTTGGGGAGGCATCAGCGGCCGCCAGAATATTGCTATTATCCAGGGGATTACGAATATCCGCCTGAGCAAAAAAGGCGAAAACACAGCCCTTACCGGTTTGAATTTAGATCGGGATGCAACTTTGGATTTGCAAGCCGCCGCCACCTATCGGGGCAATGAGGTTGCCGCCTCTAATGAGCTATTCCAATGGCAGGTCACAGGGAATATCGGGGAAATCAGTCCGGATGGCCGCTTTATTGCCAACGGCCCCGGCAGCTCCGGCAGTATTAGCGCCAGCTATAACGGGGTAAAGGCTCAGGTCAATATTAATCTCGCCGGAGCTTATCAGATCGAAAGCCGGCTTATTGCCGATTTTGAGCAGAATCAGCCCTTTGCCGGGTCCAGCGGCTGGCAATTGAGCCGCACCCGTCTGGCCGATCAGGTAAAAAGCGGCCGCTATGCCCTAAAGGCCGAATATGATTTTAATCAGGCAAGTGACTTAAACCTGACTGCTCCTGCCGATGCAGGGACCGGTAAATATTTTCATTTTTGGCTGATGGGTGATGCCTCCGCTTTTTCCCTATCCGCCAAATTCACCGACAGCCAGGGAGAAATCATCTATGTGCCGGTAGATACCAGGGGCGCTCCTAAGACTTATCAGTGTTTGCAGGCGGAAGTACCTGCCGGAGCTGTGAATTTCACTGGCTTTAGCCTGAGTAAGGGAAATGCGGCCCAGGGCGTTTTTTATCTGGATCAAATCTTTTTCAGCGATCAAAGCCCGGCGGATTCAAATCCGCCCGGCCTGACTTTTCTCAACCCGCCGGCTCAAGCAGCAAACGGGCAAAACATTCAATTCAGCGTCAAGGCCCAGGACGAAAGCCCCTTGACAACGGATGCCATTCTGGTTTGGTTGGACGGGAAAAAGATGCCTTTCCAATATAATGGCGATATTCTTAACTTCAGCAGCAGTGATTGGGGACCTGGCCTGCATCGGGCCACGGTAGAGGCCTTTGACTGCGCCGGCAACGGAGCAAGGACCTCCGTCAATCTGCAGGGAGAAGGCCAGGCAACCGGGGTTTTTGCGGATATGGAAAGCAATTGGGCTACGGAATATGTCAATTTTGTTAATCAGCGCGGCTTGCTCAAAGGGGAAGCAGGTTCCGGCGGTATCCTCAATTTCCAGCCCAACCGCAATCTCACCCGGGCCGAATTTGCAGCCATCATCTGCCGCTATCTGGGCCTGGCGGAAGTAGAAGCCGGAGAGCTTCCTTTTGTTGACCGGGCCAAAATCCCTGCCTGGGCCAGGGGTGCAGTGGCCACGGTCTATCGGGAGGGCATTATGGGCGGCAGCTTAAATGCCTCCGGGCAGCCGGAATTCAGGGCCGAAGCCGCCATCTCCCGCCAGGAAGTAATGACAGTACTTTCCCGCTGCCTGCCCAGGGGCTACAAAACGGCTGCCGGCAATTTTAAAGATCAAGCTCAGATCGCCACTTGGGCAGCGGCTCATGTTGACTATCTGGTATCCCTGGGTATTGTAGGAGGCTATCCCGATGGCACTATTGCCCCCACCAAACTAATCACCAGGGCTGAAGCAGCCAAAATACTCTATGGGATGTTTTGATTTACTTACTTTCCCGCCAAGATAATTGCCTGCCCCGGGATCGTTTTTCTGGAAGCATTCAAGGCGTCTAAAATAATCTGTTCCATACCCTGGCAACAGGGAAATCCCATCCGAACCACAGTAATCGATTTGATATCATTGTATTTGATAATTTCCGTCAGTTTTTTGCCGCAATCACCTTTATCCATTTCGGGACAGGCCGTCAGAGTAACTTTGCCCTCCGCAAAATCAGCCTGAATGTCGTCATAATCATCAGCCAGACAATCGGCAATAATCAATAAATTCGCCTGATCAAAACAGGAAGCCCGGGCCGGGACCAGCTTGATTTGAGGCGGCCATTGCAGCAGCCGGACTTGGTCCCCAAGCATACCGACGGCTTCTTTGGGGCAAGCTTTTGGACAAAAGCTGCTCCCGTTACGCTTTTTACTATTGATTGCAATAATTTCTCCCACTACCTAACATCCTCTCTGGTATTATTTTCCAAATATAAAGAAGCGACTTTTTTTGATTTACGTCTAAGGCGGCTTTCAGCCGCAAGTATTCAGGATTCAGGATTCAGGATTCAGAATGTTTGTGGGTTTTCGCTCCTCGAAAACTATTGAATGAAATTCTTGTTTTATTTTAGCTTACTTTGTCCGTAAGCTACTAATGCGATCTTTGAGCGCAAGAAGTCGGGGGTCAGAGGTCGGAGGCCAGAACGGGTAACTTTTCGCTCCGCGAAAACTATTGAAGTAAATAACGGGTTTTTTGTTGATGCTACTTGGGAATAATTGACCAATGAGCCTTTAAGCCGCAAATATTCAGGATTGAGGCACTTACTCTCGAAATTCTGCGTAAAATAGCAAAATTTCCGTGCCGCCGTATTCCTGCTCCTACTCAACACTCAACACTCAACACTCAAAACTCAACACTCAACACTCCGGCTTGTCCGGGTCAGGAGTCTGCTTATGATAGAAATTAAACCGGGGATGGCCATAGAGCTGTCCATCACCGGTTTCAATCATCTGGGCCATGGTTTGGGCCGCCATCTGGGCCTGGTTGTTTTTGTGCCGGGGACTCTGCCGGGGGAGCTGGCAGAGGTTCGCCTCAACAAAATCTATGCCAACCATGCTCAAGGGGAATTACTGCGCCTTTTAAAGACTTCGCAAGAACGGACAGCACCTTTTTGCTCCCTTTTCGGGCATTGCGGAGGCTGTCATTTGCAGCATCTCAATTATCCGGCTCAGCTGGCCTTTAAACTGCAGCTGCTGAAAGATAATTTGCGGCGGCTGGGCCGGTTGGATTTGGAAGTCTTACCTATTGTTCCATCTCAGATGCCCTTTTTTTACCGCAACCGGGCCCGGCTCCATTATCATAAAGGAGAGCTGGGCTTTTATGCTGCCGCCAGTCATCAGATCATCCCGGCCAAAAGCTGCCCCCTGCTGCTGCCCGCTCTTAATGATTTGCTGGATAATATATGGAGGATTTTACCAACCCACCATCAGCAATTTGCCTCTTTACGCAGCATAACCTTAAAAGCCAACCATGATAGCAGTCAGCTGGCCTTAATTCTCACATCGGATTTGCCTTTAGGCAACTTGGACAGCCTAAGTTGCCAATTGAGTCAGGCTGATCAGGCTTTGGCATCTATTTGGCTTAATTGGGGCCGGGCGAGAGGAGGAAATTACGGTCCTAAATGGCGGCTGATTTTCGGCCAGCCCGCGATTGAAGAAAAACTAGGTTCAATCCGCCTTGCGGTCAGCCCGGCTTCTTTCCTCCAAACCAATTGGCCCCAAGCGAAAAAGCTGTACAACCTGGCTTTGGACGCCTTGGAGCTGAAGGAAGAGGAAAGCTTGATTGATCTTTATTGCGGTATTGGCAGCATTGCTTTGCTGGCGGCAGGACGGGTAGCTCAAGTGGCAGGGGTGGAGGAATATGCCCCGGCGGTAGAGGATGCCAAAAGAAATGCCGTATCAAATCAAATTACCAATGTCCATTTTTATGCCGGCAAGGTAGAGGGAATTTTACCTCGTTTGCAAGCAGCAGATCAGCGGCCTCAAGCCCTGGTTCTGAACCCTCCCCGCTCGGGCTCTTCAAGAAAAGCCTTAGCAGCTATAGGAGTGCTGCAGGCCCATAAAGTAGTATATATCTCCTGTAATCCAGCTGCCTTAGCCCGGGATTTACGTTTCTTGGCAGAAGCGGGTTATCAAGCCGAATGGGCCCGCCCCGTAGATATGTTTCCCCAGGTAGCCCATGTGGAGACAGTAGTTTCCTTGCAACGCCAGAGCCATAAAATTTCACCTCGTATTAATCAAAAATAATTTATCTTAATGATAACTTCATTACAGAACAACATCGAATATCCGCTTACCACCGTCAAAATCCACCCATTCAGCACGCCGGAGCTTATTTTCATCTTTGCGAAAATCAAATGTCAGCAGGTAGCCTCTTGAGGCATTTTTGCTAACCATATAGCCCAAAAGCTGCTCGTAAGCCTCTTGATGCGAAAAATCTCCGTACCAAAGCTTTAACTCAATAATGAACTGGTCACACCCGTAATCAACAACCACATCCATACGGCGCAGGTCGGTAAACTGGCTCTCTATGTGGAAAAAACCCTGTCCGTTGATCAGCGGTTTCAAATATGTCAAAAAGATCAGCCTGCCCTGTTTTTCCAAAAACTTATAATCGTGTTCGTTGAATATTTCAGTGTAATGTTCTGCAAATTTTCGCAAGGCTAATTCCATATCGAAATGCCCGTTTTTTACCACATCATACTGAAGTACGCCGCGCACCTGCTTTTTTGTTCGGGAATCTTTGGAGACAAAATAATTTAAGATGCGTATTTCAAAAATTTTGTTTGCGACAAATATTCCATTTTCTTTTTTCGTCAAAAAACCGTACATAAACCCCATATTTATGATCGGATCGTCTATCGTAAAATTTCCTGCTTCCCCTGTTACCAGCAAGCTATAGACAAAATCGTAAAGATTCTTGTTATTTTCGAAATTTTTAAATATATCATCAAACAGGGTGTTTTTTTCCTCAAGGATTATAGTTATTGCCTTCTGGACCCCGCCCGGTGTCCAGTCTTTGTCGAGCTCCTCGTCTATAGCTTGACAGATTCTTGATACCAGAAAAGGATAACCGCCGGTAAATCTGAATATCTCATCAGATATTGCCGCAATATCCAGGCCAATGGTATGTTCAGCTTCGTATTCCCTGAGCATTGTAGCTATCTCATGCGGGCCAAATGACATATCCACATTGAAATTAACGGCTATATTCCACGGCGAGTTATATATCTTATTCTCTTCGGTAGTAGGCGCATATGTCCCCTCGTTCATCATTTTTAGCTTGATGTTCTTGATATCATATACCCCTGCCAGGATCACACTGTGGAATGTATAGTCTTTTCTGTTTTTCCGCGACAGAAACTTATTGCGCAACATTCCCAAAAAGTGGAGAAACACCCGATTGTTGCTTGTCTTATCTACTTCGTCTATCATCAGCACGACTTTTTTATCTCTGCACATTTTCGTGATATGTTTACTTAATAGCTCAAAATTAATTATATCGTTATTCTGCCAATCACTCGCTTCTTTTTCAGATGCTGATGTGAACTCAAGCGCATTTGCTATTTTTCTCAGAAACATAGGGCAAAATGCTTGCGGCGATTCAAAACTCTCGTCACCAATCCCTTCAAAACTAATTGACGCTACTAAATATCTATCCCTAAGGGCATTTTCCAGACATGCTAATGTGGTCGTCTTACCATATTGCCTGGCCCGATTTATTGTGAAATAACTGTGGTTGTCTATAAGTTTAATAATTTGCTCCAGCTTGCCGCTTATATCGACCATATAATCTTCTTCGGGCACGCACAATCCGGTTACATTAAATCTACGCATATCAATACCCCCTTTAAATCATTTTAGCACGAATTTGCAGGAACGTCCAGAAACATTTTTTATTATTTAATGATCTGTGTGTCAAAACTGTTTTTTGCTTGGTCTTGATTTTCTTTCCCAATGTTGACAGATAACCCCTAATGCAATATACTAATATTGGTTTATCCGTTTGAACGGTTGAACATATGGGAGGAGGGAATTACTTATGGATTGCCGTACGCAAATTGAACTCATAAAAACCGGGTTCAGTAAAAATAGGAAGCTCCTGATTGCTATCGGTGATGAAACCCGCCAGAACATTATTACAGTGCTGATGGGCAATTGTACCGGTCTGCGGGTCGGTGAGATCACAGCAAGGACCCATCTTTCCCGCCCGGCGGTTTCCCACCATTTACGGATACTGCTGGATTGCGGCCTTGTCTCCCTGGACAAGCAGGGCACGAAGAATTACTACTCGCTGAATATAGGTGAGGAGTTTCAGAGCTTCTTTACTCTCGTTCACAATATTGCGGAGTTCAAGAAGGCAAAGGATGCCGGATTACTTACTGGAGGTGAATAGAAGATGAATACTTGTATATACACATTTAGCGGTACCGGCACGGCGCTGGCTATTGCGGATCAAATAGGTGCCGCTCTTGGCAATGCAACCGTTCAGCTGATTCCCCGATTGCTTCAGCAATCGCCCGGAGAAATCAAGGCAGACGCGCCCAAGACCGGCTTTGTCTTTCCGAACTATTTTGGCGGCATGCCCAATGCTGTGCGGGCATTTGTGCAAAAATTGAATCTGGACGATGTTCACTATTGTTTTGCCATAGTTCCCGCCGGCGGCGGCCAGGGCTACAGCCTGAAATTTCTCCAAAAGGAGCTGCTGGAAAAAGGAAAAGCCCTCGATTACGGCAGATACGTAAAAGGGGGCAGTAATTATATCGTAGCCGGTTACTATAAAGGGATGACTGCAGAAAAGCGGGATAGCCTTTCACGTTCAATCCGCGAAAAAATCCACTTGTATACCGGGGAGATAAAAGCTGACAAGAGCTTTGTCAAGCGGAGCAATCCTCTAATTTACGCTGTGAACCGCTTGTTGTCATCGTCATCCTCGCGTGATGTACTCAAGGATACCTCCGCCGGGGACAGGGAGTACAGTGCCGGCAGCAAATGCACAGGTTGCGGCATTTGCCAAAAGTTATGTCAGGCAGGCAATATTGTAATGCTGAACAAAAAGCCTTCATTTCAACATAAATGCTATCGCTGTATGGCTTGCCTCCAATACTGCCCGCAGAACGCCATTCTCTTTAGCGGCAAGGAGTTAAACAAACAAAAGTACAATCATCCGGATTATCCGGCAGCAAAAATGATTCGCCAAATCCAGGCATAAAGCTAATAATCTCATTTGCCGTATGTCGCGACTTAATTTTGCCGTCAACAGTCAAATACCGTTTCGTTAGAGGACTATACCAAATATCATGATCACCTTTTCCATGTCGTGTAAACGAGCAACCATTATTCTTTAGAACATCCCGTACCTTCTTTTCATATTCGGCCATTACACATATACCTGCTCATATCGTTCTGATCTGATGTGTAAAGATAAGGGCTGGCGCTTTGCTCCATTAAGCTCCAACAGCTCAGGCACAGCAAACCTGATGCGCTCTATAAGCGCATCTATAGAGCCCGATTCAAGAACTAACCCAGGTATGGCATCACTAGTCGCGACCCATACCGCAGCTTCTGGATCCCATAAGAGGTTGATTGTATATTCGGCCATATAAGTACCTCCAATGCAGACAATTAAGCACTGCTATTTCCGGGTACAGCTTAGTCTGTCAACAGAAAACCTACAGCTATATTATATTCATCATTACGAAAAAAATCAACCCTTAATTCCTAATTACCTGATGCACATATTGCCAGGTTTCCCCCAGGCCAGTTATGACGGAGGCTTTAGCTTCTGTCAAGAAAAAATCAAAAACAACTCATTTACTTTAACTTCTCTGATCCTATACGACTATTATGGAGGAATACGAAGTTAAACAAAGCTACCGCTCCCAAGGTCAGGGCCATATTAGCATTGGCGTTTAATCTGGCAATTCCAGCTAAGTTGGGCAGTAGATACTCCTTTGCCGGCAAAAAATCTGTACCCAAAATGGTTCTGATCACTTCAGTCATCCTGCCGCCTGCGGTATGGGGGACCCAAATATCCAAGGAAAGGCCTTTAAGCAAGATAATAATAAAGAGCAGATCAAGCGCCAAAAGTGCGCCGATCATCAGTATAAGCTTAGGTAATTTTCGGTTGCGCTCATGCCGGTTCTTAAGTAATTTATAGCTGTTAATGACCAACACCGCTATTATGTAAAGCCCAATCAGTACCAGCAATATTTTATACTTATTACCAATATTTTCCAGATAGCGATTCAAGTCCGTCAGATAATAATCACGGGGGTCTTTATTTATGGCCCTCAGCCAAGATTTAAGATCAGCAGCAGGTCTTAATCTGTCATACTCTAAAAACTTAATAAAAATACTGCTCACTTCCCGTTGGCTGGAAAAGGAAGCAAAAGGAATATAGGCAACACAATTATCCCCGGATACCCGCTCCTCCTTAGTAACGCCAATAATAGTATAGTTCTTGTCAGCCACATCCACCGTACTATTCAGTACATCCGGGCTGCCGAAAACCTGCCAGGTGAGGGATTCATTAATAATAATGACATTATCCTGATCGCTCGCCCAAGGGCCGCCCCTGACAAATCGGCTATTATTTAGAGCAAAGCAATCGCCATTAGTATAAATAATTTGAGCATAGGCAGAAAAGCTTACCGAGGCTCTATCCAGGCTGATAGAGGCCAGGCGAACAGGGAGGACGGCAAGCTCCTTGATCTCATCTGCAGTAAAATAATACTTATTATCGCTGACAATCGGGGCTACATAAAATACATCTTTATTGATATATTTTTCAGCATCAAAGCTCGCAACAAGACCGATTATCAGACAAACTATGATAATGACAATATTAGTGAACTTGAATATGTCCAACCTATTTAATCGCAATTAAATCACTTCCGCTCACTATCCTGATTCTTTCTCCGTCAAAAACCATTCTGTCGCTGCTGACTATGACGGGAATATTTTCCTCATAAGAGTGAAACCTGATGGCTGAATTAATGTTGTTATGGGATACAACCCCTACATCCATCCGCCGGGCATAGTATTCATAGCCCCAAAAGCCCTTTGCCATCTCAGCATAAAGCACATAACTTCCCCTGTTATCTTCGCTGATCACGTTATTGGGCAGCACATGTTCATACAGTTCGGAGGTATCCTGGACCTTTATCTCCGCCGTTTCTCCTCCGGCAAGGTTCTCGGAGCGAAACTGCACCTCCATCTTCAAACGCCCATCGGCTATAACCAGGCCTTTTACTTCTCCATCGATATTATAGATGCTCCGGGATCCCACATTGAAATTTACCGTATCGCCGATACTCAAGTAGTTGACGCTTTCGGGCAGCTCGAATGTGGTTTTAAAGCCCTCGCTAAGCACACCCGTCTGCATTACGGACTGATTTTTGGCTACAAAAGCTCCGTTATTAATTCCGGGATTGATTTGCCGGATGACCCCGGCGTTTTCCGCTTTTACGCTTATTTCCCCTTGAGCATTGATCTCTTTTGTCAGCCGTTCTATTTCCTGATTATTGGCAGATATATCTATTTCAGTTTCTTCTATCTGGTAGGCCAGGTCAGCAAGGCTTTTTTCCATGTCGGATATGGCTTTTTGCTTTCGCTCCGCCTGTTGCTGATATTGCAAGCGGAGGTTGGCCAAATCGGACTCTTTATTATCGATCTCTTTTTGCGGGACAGCTCCCACCTCTCCTAAAGCTTTTAAATCCGCCAATTCCTTTTCCGTGATTTGCATAGATAATGATATTTTAGCTATTTCGTTGTCGTAATCCGATTGCCCGCTCTTTATCCTATTTAGCTGTTCCTCTTCATAAGTCCGATCTCCTCTGGCCTTTTGCAGGCGCAAATCAAGAGAATCCCCATTACGGTTATAGCCATCCAGATCCTGGCGCAAATCTTCCAGGTCCGCCACAATTGAAAACAAGATTTTACCAGCTTCAACTGTTTCTCCCTCTGTCACCGAAAGATAGATTTTCCCTGCAATCCCCGCATAATAGGTATCACAAATAGCAAAATCCACAACACCTTTGCCATCAGCAGAACGGGTTATAGCGCCCGCTTTGGCATAGTCCACCACTACGCTGGTTAGGTTGAAATTAAAAATAGTTTGGGAAAAGAAGGTCAGACATAGTAAGATGCCTGCGAAAATAAGTCCTATCTTCAAAATTAGTTTTTTATGTGCATCCATTATATATCACGTCCTTTTATAACCTAAGGCGGATTTCATCCGCAAGTATTCAGGATTCAGTATTCAGAAATCAGAATGCGGGTAACTTTTCGCTCCACGAAAAGTATTGAACAAAATTCTTGTTTTTTATTTACGACTCTGCGCCTTAAGCTACTATTTCATCCCGGAAAGGTGAATCCCCTCCACAATATTTTCCTGTCCATAGAGAAAAATCAACACTGTCGGTAGCATATAAAAGCAGGAGGCGGCAAATACCATGTCCAGGCCGCCGCCCTCGGCAAAACGGGATAGATAGGCTGATAAGGGTTCGGCATTGACATCCTGGATGAAGACAATGGCCTGATCTACCAAATTCCAATATTCAACGAAAGTAAGGATGACAAGAGCAGCTATGGCAGATTTGATCATGGGCTGAATTATTTGGGCAATAATAGTAAAATGGCCGGCGCCATCTACTTTAGCCGCTTCTATGTACTCTTTGGGCATCCCTTTTAAATACTGCCGAATCAAAAACACCCCGAAGGGACTGAAAATCCCCGGCAGAATAATGGCCAGATAACTGCCTTTGATCTGCAAAAAATCCGCTATAATATAATTAGGCACCAATACCACTTGAAGGGGCATCAGCATAACCACAATATAAATAAAAAACACGGCTTCTTTATACTTGAATTTGCTCTGCTCGAAGGCATAAGCCCCCGGCACAGAAACCAATAACTGCCCTGCCACAATCGGCAGGGTTATTTTTACCGAATTCCAGAACAGACCCAGATAGAGAGGGTTTTCGAAAAGCAGTTTGAAATACTGCTTGAAGCTGACAAAGCTGGGGATAAGGCTCATTTGGACAAAATGCATCACACCTTTGGCATTAAAGCTGTTAGAGGCGGTGAGGGTGCTGGAATAGCGGTTAATAATTTCAAAGGGACTCATAAAGGAATTGGAAACAGTAATGATAATCGGAATAAGAAATACCCCGGAAAGGAGGATGAGAACTCCGTGGACTATGAATCTATATCGCTTTTCTGCTTTCATAAAACGCACCGCCTTTTAGTTTGAAAGAGTGGAGTGTGGAGAGTGGAGAGTGGAGTTGTTTTAAAAAATCTTTTAACAACTCCACACTCCACTCTTCACACTCCACACTGCTCAAAAGTTCTTGGCTTGTTTATATTGAATGCGATAGAATAGGAATACTAAAGCTATAATAAAAATTGACAGAACATAGGCTGCTGAGGCTAGTTTTTGGTAGTTTAGAGCCGAGAATTGATTGTTCATGTAATGTTGCAGCATATAGATGGATTGATGGGGGTAAGCCCCGCAGATCAGGTAGATTTCTTTGAAGGATTTGAAGGAATTGATTACAGACATAATAAAGACTAAAAAGGTAGTGGGGATGATATATACCAAAGTGATGCGGAAGAATTTATTGAGGGCATTTGCTCCCTCTACGGCAGCGTATTCATAATACTCCTTGGGGATAGCCTGGAGGCCGGCTAAAAATAGCACTATGTTATAGCCGGCATTTTTCCAGATAAATATTGTTGTGATCAAAGACCGGCACCACTGGGTGTCCAGCCAGTTGACTGGGGCGCCGGCGAAAAAGGCACCGTTTATGACGCCGTTTAGGCCAAAAATACTTTTCCAGAAATGGGCCACAGAGCCGGAAGGGATTACTAAAGGCAGCAGGAAAATCAGGCAAAACAGACTTTTCATTCTTACTGTTTTGTTGAGAAGCATAGCCACAGCCAGGGGGAATATCATATTGACAGGGACACAGATGGCCATAAAGATAGCCGTATTTTTTAGGCCCAGTAAAAAGGCCTCGTTTGAGAGCAGTTCGCTAAAATTATGTAACCCCACAAAATTCTTGGCTACATTGTTATTGATCAGGGTGAAATAAAAGGAGATCAAAAAGGGGATAACATAAAAGGCCAAAAGTCCCAAAAGACCCGGCAAAGCAAACAGCATCAATACTGTTTCTTCTTTTTTGAAGAATTTTTTGAGCACACTTTTCTTAGTCATTACTGAAGGCCCCATCACTCAGTCAAATATAGCGATATTTTGTTTTGCAGTATTGAAGCAGCTTGTTCTGCGGTTAATAAGTCCATAAGGAAATCTGTTAAGGTCTCTTCAATTATGCGATCAATTTCCACCATTCGTATAGGGGATACCATAGGCATATCATTACAACGTTCTAAGAAAGCCATGATCCCCTCGACAATTTGGGAAGTTTCACCGTCAATTGCTTCTACTTTCCGCTTCTCTTCAATAGTATTCTCGAGAATTCTGGTTGTTGTAGCTTTGAATAAATCCCTGCGTATAGGGTGGAAAAATGTCGGGAGGGTCTGGATGAATTCTTCTTTATCCGGGTTTGTAAATAGCTTTATAAACTCCCATGCTAAATCCTTGTTAGCGGAGGCTGCACTAATACAGAAAGAATCACCCAGCCCGGTTATCAAAGAGCCTTTATCATCAGCTAGTGGTATGAAATGTGTGAATGCTCTTTCATTTGCATATGGTAAAAGTAATGAGAGGTAGCTAGTATCACCAGAATTGACTTTGAATATATATTCTAAGGCATATCTTTCCTGAAGATTACTATCAGAAAAGTCAGAAATATCCCATTGGTTAAAAAAGTCTTTACCTTTACTTATATGGTCAGATATTTCCTTTTTGGGGTCTGTTATATTCTTTTGATCGGTGATATACTTAATAAAGTAATCATTATTGAAGTCACAGGTTTTATTTGCGAAGTCAATAAATGTATACCAATCACTAATAGCTGCTGTGGGGTCGCATAAATACCGGCCCCCTTTATCGGGTAAGCTGTTGTATAAGTCTAATAACTGTCTGAGATTGATGGCATCAAAGCTCTTGTAACGCTCTGCTAATGATTTTGAAAACAGATTATTGACGGCGATTGGACGGTGTCCGAAATAACTGGGAAACCAAAAAAGTTTACCGCAGTATTCACCTGACTTTATAACATTCATATAATAATCGTCTTCATTAAAATCAGGGTCGCTTTGCATTAATGGGTAGAAATCGGCTAATAAACCGCTATCAAATAATTTCGGACTAAAGTCGCTTGTCGGCATAAATAAGTCGGGGGCGCCCCCACCGAGCAGTTGGGTGGATATTTGTTGGTTATACTTGGCATAATCCAAGTCATAATTGTTAAACACCAGCTCCACATCAGGAAACTTATTCTTAAACGCCTGAAGAGTTAGTTGGGTATGAGACGAATCGGCGGGAACAGATATTGTCAGGGTTCGTTTTTTCGCGTCCTCATTTTTATCGCCGCAGCCTGTGGATGATATGAGAAAAACAGTAATCAATCCTATAGCTAGAATTATCTGAAAAATTCGTTTCAGCATGGTTCCTCCCCTTTGCAGGTTATTCACTTACTGACGCACAACATCAACAAAAAACAAGTTCTTTACTTCAATCACGCTTTGCATAAGCAAAGCTACAACAACTCAACACTCATAACTCATAACTCAACACTGCGGTCGCAGACCGCTTTAGTCCAATTTCCTTACACTAACCATCTTACCCTTATTTATGTCAACACTGGGAGAGCCTTTGTATTCCACTGAACCTACACCGGTGGCATTTATTTTCAGATCTTCGCTGCAATTTATTCCGATATCGCCAACCCCAAAAAGATTTACACTGGCCTCACGGGTTATTAGGGAAAGGGCTTCTAAATTGCCGGCGCCGAACAAACTTAACTTGGCAATATTGGCGCTGCCTGATAATTCACAGTCGCCGGCGCCGAATAAATCTACCTGAAGGCTATTCACATCCAACTTATATTTGCCGTCACCTGCTCCGTTTATAACAAGATTAAAGGAATCGGTTTTTATAATATCATGGGCTATAAAGCCTCCTGCTCCATTTAAAGTTACTTTCTTTAGGGCAGGCATTGATACCGTCAAAACCGGGGCAGTTTGATTAGACCAGTTAATGTTTCTGGTAGAGCGGACAACAAGCACGCCGTCGGATTCTTCCACTACGATATAGTCCCTGAAATTGGGCTGTATCTTTAAAGTGACAGTGTCTGATGGGGTGGCATAATACTCAATATTGCAGAAAGCATCTATCCTGATTTCCGTAAAATCGCCAACCTCAAAGTCATAGCTTTCCACGCCGCCTTGAGCAACAACTGTGCTGCCTTCCCTGCTATTATCGGAAATTAAAATAGTCTCAGGTATACTATCAGCAGCTGCAGCGTTTGCCTTTGTATCACCGTAATATGCGCCGAGAAAAAATGCCCCCGTAATTATCGCTAATGCGAGCGCACACGATAAAATACGCTTTAATTTTGATATATTTGAGAATGTCATAATGGCCTCTAACCTTTCTTTGAGGTTTTTGCCGTCTTCGCTCATTGTAATTGAGACGGCAACATTGTTTAAACCGTTCCCATTTCTGAGCGAAGCCATTAAGGCGTTGCCGTAACCGTGCTTTTCATCCGTGCCAAGCAATAATAATACAGTTTCATCACAGGCAAGCTCACAATTTTTGTCGATTTCTCTGCGAATAAAATATATAAGCGGATTAAACCAGTGAACACATACGACTAATTGAGTAAACCATTTGTATAGAATATCGCGGCGTTTGTAATGGATAAGTTCGTGACGGAATATCATGCGGTATTCTTGATCAGAAAACTGAGTTTCGGGCATAATTATACAAGGCTTGAATATTCCGACAAGCATAGGAGTGTTTATATTCCCGCTAACGTATACGGGAACATATTTTTTCACTTTAGTTTCAAAGCGTATTTCGTCGTAAATTTCATAAACTGCCCAGTCGTCCAGTTCTCTTTGCCCCGCATGCAAAAATTTAAGATAACAACTGTATTGTACAACCTTGCGCGTGAACAAAAGAAGTGAAATTATAAGGAAAATAATCCATAAGTAGGGCGCAAATTCAACTAACATCTCAAGTGCTGCCGCTCCTCCAGTCACATTGGTTAAAACCTGCGCTTCGCCTGTCCCTGTATCGTCATCTGACGGTGTTACAGAGCGGTTGTTTGAAATATCGGGGCTATCAGCTATAACGGCGCCGCCGGTGATTTCTGATATGTCCTCATTTCCTGCGGATAAAGTTAAATCAGGACTATAAACTGCCTGATTGTTTGCAATAGAAGCAAACGAACCCATCAAGCTTGTTTCGGGAGCAAACGGAAACAATAAGCGTAACAATACCACAATCCATATATAGTACTGCCACGTTTTACGTAAGCGATTTTTAAGTAAAGGTTTCAAGGCAAATAAGGCGATTGCCACAAGACTTCCCGAAATTGAAAGAGAGAGCAACAGGATTAAAGAATTATTCATTTTGCGTCCCCTCCCTAGCCCAAAACTCTTGCAGTTCGATTATGTCGTCCGCACTTAGGCAGTCCTGCCGGATAAGCGTTGACACAAGACTTTTTGCGTCACCGCCGAAAACTTTACCCAAAAACGATTGGGTCAGCGATTCAGTGTAACTTGCCTCTGTGCATACCGCAACATACTGGTTAAGCCTCCCTGATTTCTCAACTTCAAGTATGCCTTTTTCGACAAGACGGGCAAGGAAAGTTAAAACCGTGTTTGCCTTCCACGACTTACCCATTCCATCGAGCTTTTCCATAAGCGGAGCTAAAAAGATTCGTCCTCCCTCGCTCCATATTACTCGCATTATTTCAAGTTCCGCATCGGATATTCCATTCATAGTTATAATCACCTCTTATTTCACCTACGTTTTGTAGTTTTAATTCTATACGATGTAGGTGAATTTGTCAAGAGGTTTTAAAAAAATTCAAGCTGTGCGGTTGGATATTCAAATGTCCCCTGTAGGGGCGCGCATTGCGCGTCCGCGGACGGCCAATGGCCGCCCCTACAGGGCCTTACAGGGGGGTACGTAAACCTGAGCATCT
>WRHF01000028.1 GCA_009783415.1 Clostridiales bacterium | reverse complement strand
CAAAGTTATTTTTGATCATTCCACTTTAGGCTTGGTTATGCTGACCGACGGTACTATAACCGATATCCCGGCGGAAAGCTATCAGGAAGCGGAAGAAAGAGTCATTGAAGAACTGAAAGGCTTGGGCAAACCATTCCTGATCGTCCTCAATACCTTGGATCCCCACAGCTCCTCGGCCCGGCAGCTTGCAGCACAAATCGAGGAGAAGCACGGGGTAACAGTCCTGCTCTTGAACGTAGCCCGCATGACCCAGGATGATATTATGATGGTGCTGCGGGAAGCCCTCTTTGAGTTCCCGGTGACAGAGGTCAATATCAACTTGCCTCGCTGGGTGGAAGAGCTGGAGGACGATCATTGGCTGCGTAATGAATATGAAGAAGCGATCCAGCAGGCAGTCTCAGCAGTCCGCCGGGTGCGGGATATCAACCAAATGGTGAGACTCTTAGCGGAAACAATGACCGCCGAGGAAATCCAGTTATTGGAAATGAACCTGGGTACCGGCACTGCCAATATCAACGTCACCACACCCCAAGAGCTTTATTATAAAGTTCTGGCCGAATATGCCGGCTGCGAAATTGAGGGCGACCATACTATGCTGCGATTGATCCGGGATTATAGCCATGCTCACCGGGAATGGAGCAAAATGGCGGAGGCCATGGAAGATGTCAAACAGGGCGGCTATGGGGTAGTGACGCCCCGTACCGAGGAAATGTATCTGGAGGAGCCGGAACTGATCAAGCAAGGCGGCCGCTTCGGTGTCAAGCTAAAAGCCTCCGCCCCCAGCTTCCATATTATCAAAGCGAATATCTCTACGGAAATTACCCCGTTGATCGGTACGGAAAAACAGTGTGAGGAATTGGTCCGCTATATACTTAATGAGTTCGAAGATGATCCGCAAAAAATCTGGAATACCAATATCTTTGGCAAATCCCTTCACGAACTGGTGCAGGAGGGTATACAGGGTAAGCTTTACCGGATGCCGGAAAATGCTCAGTTAAAATTGCAGGAGACCTTGCAAAGGATAGTCAATGAAGGCGGCGGCGGGCTGATTTGTATTATTCTCTAAAGCGATCTTCGATCGCAAGTATTCAGAATTCAGAATTCAGTATTCAGAATGTTGGTAGGTTTTCGCTCTACGAAAACTATTGAATAAAATTCTTGTTTTATTTTTGCTTGCTTTATCCGTAATCTACTAAAACATAAAAGAGAGCGGTCATTTGGCCGCTCTCTTCTATTAGTACCTATGGGACGCAAAGTGTCAATAAAAAAAATTTAATAAATGAAAAGCGTCTTTTTCGCGCTTTTCTACACACTCTGTCCTCTGACTTCTGGCCTCTTGCGGGCAAAGCCCGCTTTAGCACTTGTTCGTTGCAACAAAGTTCGTGTTAACTTTTGTTTTTATTCAAGCAAGGCACAAGTTCGTTGCTTGCTGGGAAGCTGTCGATCTAAAGCACAAGTCCGTTGTTTACTTCCTCCTCATCCTCGCAAAGCACAAGTTCATCGCCCGGTTCCTCCTCATCTTCGTAAAGCACAAGTTCGTCATCAGGGCCATCCTCATCCTCGCAAAGCACAAGCTCGTCATCCGGATCATCCTCATTTTCGCAAAGCACAAGTTCATCATCAGGGTCGTCTTCGTCTTCGCAGGGCACAAGTTCGTTGTCCGGATCATCTTCGTCTTCGCAGGGTACAAGTTCATCGCTGTCCTCTGCTTCATCAAATTCGTCATAATCACCACCGTCAAGCGTACCGTCAATAAACAGCTCGAAGGGCGCCGGAGATGCGCCGGCTGCGATCATGACGGGGCTCTTTCTGTTGGTCGTTGAGCCGTCTCCCAGTCTGCCGTAGTTATTGAGTCCCCAGGTCCAAACACTTCCATCAGTCTTAACTACAGCGTTCATCGAATATCCGGCCTCAACGATCAGCCCGTTTTCCATGATTTGTATCGGCGAGGTTCTGCTGGTGGTGGTTCCGTCTCCAAGCTGTCCGTAATTATTATAGCCCCAGGTCCAAACGGTGTCGTCGCTCTTGATAACGAGGTTATGAGTCGACCCGGTCGCGATCCTTTTAACCCCATCCATAATTTTTTTCGGTGAGGATGTGCTGACTGTGGTGCCGTCGCCCAGGCGGCCATTGGCATTGGAACCCCAAGCCCATAAGCTGCCATCGGTTTTCAGGGCAATAGTATGCGCATCGGCGCAGGAGACCGCTGCCACGCCATCCATGATTTTGACAGGGACCGTGCTTTGGATAGTGGTACCGTCGCCCAACCGGCCATTGGTATTTAGTCCCCAGGTCCAAAGACTGCCATCCTTCTTAACAGCCGCCATATGAGCAGTTCCGCAGGAAATAGCCTTGACATCATCCATGATTTTTACAGGTTTATTTTTATTGACGGTAGTGCCGTCGCCCAGCCGGCCATTGGTATTCAAACCCCAGGTCCAAAGGCTGCCGTCTGCTCTGATAACAGCAGTGTAACTGACTCCGCAGGCTACATCCACCACATAATCCATTATTTTCTTCGGTGAATTTCTTTGAGCAGTGGTACCGTCACCCAGCTGGCCGCTGGAATTCGAACCCCAAGCCCAAAGAGAGAGGTCATTCTTAATGGCAGTAGAATGGGCGCCCCCTGCTGCAACTTTCGTTACATCTCCCATAACTGTTACAGCTGATCTTCTTTGGACCGTCGTACCGTCGCCCAGACGGCCATTGGAACTATAACCCCAGGATAACAGCGTGTCTGCGGCTGCAATCATCAAGGTATGAGCTGAGCCGGGCGACATTCTGCTATCTAGTCCCGAAAATTTAGGTACCCAAATCGCCTTCAGGGTGAAGCTGGACGCCACTGTCTTATCAAAGTCATATAACGCGGTAGTCGGTACCTGATACCAGCCTCCAAAAAGGAAATTAGTTTTTGATGGATCATTAGGTTTTGTAACCCTTTCATCAAAGAGAAGAATTTGATTAGAAGGTGTGGGAGAGCCGCCATCGGCATCAAAAGTGATGGTGTAGGTACCGGTAGTATTCGGAATAATAGTGCCCGGGGTAAAAATCCTTACCGGGATATTTTTATTGGCAGTCGTGCCGTCGCCGAGCCTGCCATTGGCATTATATCCCCAGGTCCAAAGAGTACCATCCAATTTGACAGCTGCACTCATCGTAGCTCCGGCTTTGATCATAACCACATGGTCCAGGATCTTGATCGGGACCAGGCTTTGGGTTACGGTTCCGTTTCCTAATTGTCCGTAATTATTATATCCCCAGGTCCAAACACTGTTGTCGGTTTTCAAGGCGATAGTAAATGTAGATCCTACAGAGATTTCTTTTACATTATCCATGATTTTTTTCGGCAATCTGCTTCTGGTAGTAGTACCGTCGCCCAACCGGCCGTTGGTATTGGAACCCCAGGCCCAAAGGCTGCCATCGTTTTTAAGGGCAACGGTATGAGTACTGCCGCAGGCGACTTGCTTAACATCATCCATGATTTTTACCGGCCTGGTTCTTTGGGTGGCTGTACCATCGCCCAACCTGCCGTCGGGCGACTGGGAAGTTCCATTAGATCCCCAGGCCCAAAGGCTGCCGTCGTTTTGAATAGCTGCCGTGTGGGCTGTTCCGCAGGAAACCTGCTTCACATTGTCCATGACTTTTACCGGTATCCTTTTGCTGACTGTAGTGCCGTCGCCCAGCCGGCCATTGGCATTCGAACCCCAGGTCCAAAGGCTACCGTCCGCCTGAATAGCTGCGGTAAAACTGCCCCCGCAGTCTACCTGCATAACATATTCCATTACTTTTATAGGGGTGGTCTTTTGGGCGGTGGTATTATCTCCCAGCTGCCCGGCATTATTATATCCCCAGGTCCAAAGGGTACGGTCAGTGGTAATGGCAGCGGAATGGGTACTGCCGGCTGCTACTTCCGCTACATTATCCATGATTTTTACCGAGGTGGTCCTTTGACTGGTACTGCCATCCCCCAGCCGGCCATAGGTATTCAAGCCCCAGCCCCAGAGGCTGTTGTCGTCCCTGATTGCCAAGGTATGGGCATCGCCGCCTGCTATTCTGTTTCTTCGTTCCGAGCTAAAGGGAACCCAATGTGCTGTCAATGTAAAACTTTCCCCAACTTTATAACTAAAATCATAGCGTGAAGTTTGGGGTTCTATATACCACCCGGCGAACATGTAGCCGGCTCGAGTAGGAGCAGGATCGGGTTTTGTAACCAAATTTTCAAAGGAAATGCTCTGAGTAGGTGGTGTGGAACTGCCGCCAGCTGAGTTAAAATTAACGTTATAGGTAGTGGGGGTATAGGAGACAATGCTATTTGCGGGCATAATGTTGATAGGGCTGCTCTTACTGGTAGTAGTGCCGTCTCCCAGCCTGCTGTCCCCGGACTGGCTGCTGCCATTATAGCCAAAGGTCCAAAGGCTGCCATCCATTTTTACAGATGCAGTCATGGAATAGCCGCAGGAAATCATTACCATATTATCCATAACCTTGACAGGTGAAAGTCTTTGGGTAGTAGTACCGTCGCCCAGGCGGCCATTGGCATTTGAACCCCAGGTCCAAAGACTGCCATCTGTTTTCAGAACAGCTGTATGGCTGGTACCGGCTGAAATTTTCGCTACATTATCCATGATTTTTATCGGCACTCTTGATCTGGTGGTAGTGCCGTTCCCCAGGCGGCCATTGGTATTTGAACCCCAGGTCCAAAGGCTGCCATCTGTTTTCAGGGCTACGGTATGAGTATCCCCGCAGGCAACGGCTGCCACATCGTTCATAATAAATACGGGTTTGGTTTTTTGGCTGCTGGTACCGTCCCCCAGCCTGCCGTCCGGCGACTGGCTGCTGCCATTATAGCCCCAGGTCCAAAGGCTGCCGTCGGTTTTAATAGCTGCTCCGTGAGCAGTGCCGCAGGCAACTGCTTTGACATTTTCCATGATTTGTACCGGTGAAGTTTTTTGAGCGGTAGTGCCGTCGCCCAAGCGGCCGTTGGTATTCAAACCCCAGGTCCAAAGGGTGCCATCTGTTTTAATGGCTGCCGTGAAGGCGCCTCTCAAGGCAACTGCTTTGACATTTTCCATGATTTGTACCGGTGAAAGTCTTTGGGTGGTAGTGCCGTCGCCTAAGCGGCCGTTGGTATTCAAACCCCAGGTCCAAAGGGTGCCATCTGTTTTAATAGCGGCAGAATGGGCGCTCCCGGCTGCGACTTGGACTACGTCATCCATAATTTTTTTCGGCAATTTACTTCTGGTAGTAGTACCGTCGCCCAGGCGGCCATTGGTATTTGTTCCCCAGGCCCAGAGGCTTTTATCGGCCATGATCACCAGTGAATGGGCATCGCCGATAGCTATTTTGTCCGCAAAACCTGACGGCGGCAGCCCCGGCGTCGGCGCCACTGGCAGATCCGCAGCGAAAGCTGCTTCTATGCTTTCAAATACTATCTCTTCCGATTCCTCTATTACCGATTCATCTGTTTCCGTTTCCTCTATTGACGGTTCATTTATTGTTAGAGTAACCAGATTACTGACGGTAGTAGCCGATTTGTTGCCGCCATCTTTATTATTTGAGATGGTATTGGTAACCGCTACATAATAGAAATAGATACCTGTTGTATCGGTAGGCGGATAGAAGTCCGGAAAGACTTCGCCGCTGATGGCCGAGGCGCCGAAATGGGAAGCAATGCTATTCTTGTACCATTGATAACTCAATGTTCCTCCATCCGAGGAAGTTGCCTCAACACTAAGAGTATGCAGCATACCCAATTCAATCCCGGTGCTTTCCGGTTGGGCAGTTATGTCAGGCAAAAGAGCATTTATCTTGCCGTTGACGACTCCGAGATCATTCAGGGGGGCTGCATAGATAGCAGTTGGTGTAACAATAAATACCGATAATGTTAATACAAGCAACATTATCATAATTCCTGATCTTTTTTTCATTTCTTTAGCTCCTTTTCTTTTTTATATTTCTTAGTTTAAGCTTGTCCAGACTAAGGTCGATTTCACCTCCCTTTTAGAATGCCATATTTTTCCAACTGTTTCTTAATAAATGATTTATGTTACATGGTAATTATAAACAGGTTAGCATTTGTTTGTCAACGCGAAAATCGCTATTTTTCAACATTTTTACAAATTTATCGACAAATTATGTCTATAACTATGATTCAGTATTGGCATTGCCTCCCGGCAATTTTTGTGGTATAATTTTGCAGGTGAGAAAAATTGAGAAAAGTATCTAAAGCAAAGAAAAAAAGAAGAGGCAGAAAAGTGTTTTTTCTGATTGTGTTGGGTTTAGCTTTTTTGTTGTTTTGGGCTCGCTATATCAGTACTTCCGGCTTGGTTATCAATGACTATATCATAACTAATCCCAATATCAGCAGCAATTGGCAGGGCTTGCGCATTGTCCATATCAGTGATATTCATTACGGCCGTACGGTAAATGAGGCTTATTTGCGTACCCTGGTGGATAAAATCAATGCTCTAAACCCGGATTTAGTGACTTTTACCGGGGATCTGATCGATAATGATTATCAACATAGCAAAGAGGAAATTTTGCTGATCACAGGGCTATTGAGCGAAATCATAGCCCCTTCCGGCAAATTTGCTGTGGTCGGGAATCATGATTATTATAATCGGGATTATTTCCCCGTAATGGAAGCCGCAGGTTTCCATGTTTTGGCAAACAACTATGTTGTCCTGGGGGATGAGCCGGAAAGGCAGCTTTTTCTCGGCGGCATTGCCAATTATTCCTATGATCACCTTGATTTAAAAGAAATCAGTCAATATCTGACAGCTGCCGGGGAGCGGGATTACCGGATTTTTTTGATTCATGAAGGGGATGCAGTGGATGCGATTTTGCCCTCTTGCGACCTGGATTTGATCTTAGGCGGCCATTCCCATAACGGTCAAGTACGCTTACCTTTTATTGGGGCAGTAGTCAAACCGCCCTTTGGCCGCAAATATTTTGACTCCTATTACCGGATAGGAGAAACGGATATCTTTATTTCCAACGGAATAGGAACATCTACCATTAATTTCCGTTTTTTAAACAAGCCCTCGATCAATTTATATATCCTGCAAAGCGAATAGAAGAGAAAAATATATAAATGACTCCCAGATGCAGGAATATGAGAGGCAAATGCCTAATATTGTTTAGATAGAAACTTAACAGACTATAGCGGCTACGGGCTGCGGTGGGAGGAAAAATGATTTCTTTTTGGCAGGCGCTTTTTTTAGGGATTTTACAGGGCTTGACGGAGTTTTTACCGGTTTCCAGCTCCGGTCATCTGGTGATTTTTCAGTCTTTTTTCGGCATCGAAGAGCCGGTATTGCTATTTGATACTTGCCTGCATATTGGCAGTTTGGCTGCTGTTTTTATCTTTTTTTGGCGGGATATCTGGGCTATTTTGCGGCGTCCGGTCTGCAAGGAGATGGGCCTTTTGATTGCGGGTACCATCCCGGTGGTTATTGCGGGATTCCTATTTCAAGATAATTTAGAAAAGCTCTTTTCCTCTGTGCTAGCGGTTTGCCTGGCTTTGGTAATAACCGGTACCTTGCTGTTCATATCCGACCGTCTGGAGGGCCGCAAACAGATGAAGGAGCTGAGCTATCCCGCTGCCTTGCTGGTGGGCTGCTTTCAGGCTTTGGCCCTGACTCCCGGTCTTTCCCGCTCCGGCTCTACTATTTTCGGTTCCCTGCTGGCCGGACTAGATCGCAAAAGCGCTGCCAAGTATTCCTTTTTGCTCTCCATCCCGGCAATTTTAGGAGCGACAGTGCTGCAATTCCGCGATATACTTAAGGAAGGCCATTCTCTGATACTGCCATTCAGCTATCTGGTCGGCACTTTAGCAGCAGCTGTTGTAGGATTTTTTGCCATCAAATTTTTACTGAAGCTTTTAGAAAAGAAAAATCTGAAAGGTTTTGCCTATTACTGCTGGACCTTCGCGGCGATCAGCCTCATCTGGCTTATCTTCAATTAGGAGTGAGGAATTAGGAGTTAGGAATTGTTGAAGTTTTTGTTCCACAAAAACAATTGAAGCAAAAAGCATTTAGTCAAGTAATAACACCATTACTGTAGGCAAATTAAAGTCTTATTAAATAAATAAAATGCGAAGCATTTTTACAACAACTCCTAACTCCTAACTCCTAACTCCTAACTCCTAACTCCTAACTCCTCATCATTGAATGCCTGGATTATCATTTGGAGGAAAATCAATGCCTGCCAAGAGAAAAGTCAAGAAAAAAGCCAAAAAACCTGCTCCTTGGGAAAGGGAGATTGCCGGGATCATTTTTGTTGCCTTGGCTTGTTTGCTTATGGCCAGTTTGCTTTTTTCTTCTCCGGGTGAGGGCGGGGCTGCCAGTGGTTTTTTACTTCGCTTTATGCAAGTTGTTGCAGGCCAGGTTGCCTGGCTTTTACCCCTTTTTATCTTTATTTTCGGTTTATTGCTTTTCCTCAATCGCCACGCTGTACTCTGGAAAGGCCGCTTTGCCGGTTTTTTGCTGGCCTTTTGCAGTATCCTTTCCTTGATTCATTTGCGCCTGCCCCGCATACCCTTTGCAAAATATATTGAATCCGGCTGGCTGGGGCAGGGGGGCGGTCTTTTCGGAGCCTTTTTCTCCTATTTTTTGCGCTTGCTTTTTGGCCAGCTGGGCAGCATAATCATATTTACCGCTCTGGCTATTATCGGCTTGATTTTACTGACCAATGTGTCTTTGCGCAGCCTCTTTGGCAAAATAGCTGCTCTCTTTGCCGCTCTTGGGGATGTTTTACGCCCGGAGAAAGAAGCGAAACAGGTCAAAGCCGCTCCTGCCAAAAAAGTGAAGACAGGATTACCGGAGGGGCCTCCTATCATCATCTCCCATGAGGAAGGCCCAGCTGCACCCCTTATCACCGAGGCTCCCGGTGCAGACCGGCCTGTGATTTCTCCGGATCCTACCATATTTTCCCAGGAATATCTGCCCCAGATCAGGAAAAACAACCGGGAAGAGCCGGAGCCGGCAGCTCAAGAGGAGTACATCATTCCCATGGATCAGTCTGAGATCATCCCCTGGGAGCTACCGGCGGAAGATCTCTTGGAAGAACCCCGTGAATATATTTTGCCCTCCCCCGAATTATTGCCTTTAGGTTTAAAAGTCAAGAATCCCCGCGCTAATAAGGAACTTACCGATTCTGTCGGGGTGCTGGAAAAAACCTTGGAAAGTTTTGGCGTTAATGCTAAGGTAACCCAGGTAGTAGCCGGACCTTCAGTCACCCGTTTTGAGCTGCAACCGGCTCCAGGTGTTAAAGTAAGCAAAATAACCAGCCTGTCCGATGATATCGCTTTGTCTTTGGCTGCTACCGATGTGCGGATCGAAGCCCCTATTCCCGGCAGATCCGTAGTGGGTATTGAGGTGCCCCGGCGGGAAACAGCCACCGTTCATTTCCGGGATATAGTAGAGAGCCCGGACTTCCTCAATTCCCCTTCACTCCTTTCCTTTGGCCTGGGGAAAAATATCGGCGGTGATACTATTGTCGGGGATTTGGCAAAAATGCCGCATCTGCTGATAGCCGGCTCCACCGGTTCCGGTAAGAGTATTTGTCTGAACACAATAATTTGCAGTATTTTATATAAAGCCAAACCGGATCAGGTTAAGCTGATGCTGATCGATCCCAAAAAGGTGGAAATGACAAATTACCAAAATTTACCACATTTATTGACCAAGGTGGTTACGGATGTCAAAGAGGCTGCCGCATCCCTAAAAGGCGTTGTTAAAGAGATGGAGCGACGCTACAGCCTTTTTGCCGATAACGGGGTGCGGGATTTTACCCGCTATAATGAGAAAAAAAAGGAGGAGCCGGAAGAAGTTTTGCCCCAAATCGTGGTAATTATCGATGAGTTGGCTGATTTGATGCTGGTAGCTCCTGATGATGTGGAGGAGGCCATCTGCCGCATTGCTCAAATGGCCCGGGCGGCGGGCATCCATATGGTGGTGGCTACTCAACGGCCTTCCGTGGATGTGATCACCGGCTTGATCAAAGCTAATATTCCTTCCCGGGTGGCTTTTGCTGTTTCTTCCTATACGGATTCCAGGACCATTATAGATATGGCAGGGGCGGACAAGCTTTTAGGCCGGGGAGATATGCTCTATTTGCCTTTGGGTATTAACAGGCCTTTGCGGATCCAGGGTTCCTATATAGATGAAAAAGATATTCAAAAACTGGTTAAATACTGCGCTGACCAGGCCATACCCCGTTTTTCCCAGGAATTTGTCAACAGTGTGGCAGATGAGGTAAAAGTAGTGGAGGATGATGGGGAGGATGCTCTCTTTTGGGAAGCAGCCCAGCTGGTGATCCGTACCGGACAAGCTTCGGCTTCCTTTTTGCAGCGGCGGCTGCGGATAGGCAATCCGAGGGCCTCCCGCTTGATTGATATCCTGGAGCAAAAGGGCATTGTAAGCGGCCCGGAAGGCTCCAAACCCCGCCGGGTTTTGGTCAGTATGGAGCAATTGGAGAATATATTTGGGGTGGGACGGAGTTTGGAGAGTGGAGTGTGAAGTGTGGAGAGTGGAGTGTGGAGAGTGGAGTGTGAAGTGTGGAGAGTGGAGTGTGGAGAGTGGAGAGTGGAGTGTGAAGAGTGGAGTGTTGGGAGTGGAGAGTGAGGAGTAAGCTATGATGAGGGATTCGGAGAATACTGTTGGTAATTTGATTGATAAGCAGAGTGTTGCTTTGCTCGGTTCGGTGGATGAGAATGGGTTTCCTTGCACCAAGGCTATGCTGCCGCCCCGGAAGCGGGAGGGGATCGGCTTGTTTTGGTTTACTACCAATACTTCTTCCCGGCGGGTGGCTCAATACCGACTTGATCCTAATGCTTGTATTTATTTTTTTGATAAGAGGTTTTTCCGGGGAGTCATGTTGCAAGGAACTATGGAGGTGCTAGAAGATATTGCCAGCAAAGAGATGATTTGGCGTGATGGCGATACCATGTATTATCCCTTGGGCGTTAATGATCCCGATTATTGCGTTTTGAAGTTTACGGCTCAAACCGGGCGTTATTATGCAAATTTTAAATCTGAAGACTTTAATACAACAACGTAAAATCAGTTTTTTCCTACAATATATAGAATTTATTGATGGTAGTCGTTATCGAGAAACACTATATATTGTATATAATGTATGAATTTTACGTTGTAGTGTTAAATGCAATTCATAATGCATAATTATAAATTATGCATTATGTTAGGCTCTTACTCTCGAAATTCTGCCTAAAATGGCAAGATTTTCGTGCCGCTGTATTCCTGCTCCTACTCAAAACTCAACACTCAACACTCCGGCTTGTCCGGGTTAGGTACTATAGAAATGACAGAGATGGATTTTAACACGGCCCAAAATTTAAAGCAGACCCTCTATATTGATGTACGATCTCCCGGCGAATATGCCCAGGATCATATTCCCGGGGCTCTTAATTTGCCCCTTTTCAGTGACGAGGAAAGGGAGAGGATCGGTACGGTTTATCGTCAACTGGACCAAAAACAAGCCCGTTACCTGGGATTGGAAATAATTACACCAAAACTGGTTTCCTTATTGAGGCAGTTGGAGGGTTTATTGACTGAGGGGCAGCCGGTGATTTATTGCTGGCGGGGCGGAATGCGCTCCAAGGCGCTTTATCAAATGGCCCGCTTGCTCCAAATCCCTTGCCATCGCCTTTTAGGCGGTTATAAAGCATATCGCCAGGAGGTAAATAATTATTTTGCCGCTCTTTGTCCCTTCCGGATAGTTGTTCTTCATGGCTTGACCGGCTGCGGCAAAACCAGGATTTTGCAAATGCTTCAAAGTGAAAAACAGGTTCAAGTCATCGACTTGGAAGGATTGGCCCAAAATCGCGGCTCGGTTTTTGGCGGAGTGGGACTAAAAGAGCAACCTTCACAAAAGCGCTTTGAATCCCGGCTCTTTGAAGCTATGACCGCCTATGATCCCGCTTGCCCCTTGATTGTGGAATGCGAAAGCAAACGGATCGGCAAATTGCTCTTGCCTCCCACTTTTTATCAGGCGATGCAAGAGGGCCGTCATTTCCTGATTTATGGCAGCCTGGCTGCCCGTACCAGTCGAATCGTTGAGGAATACCGGCCCGGGGAGAGAAAAGAGGAAATAGTTGAAGCATTGCAAAAAATCAAAGAGCGCCTGGGTAAAGAAAAAATACTCTGGCTAATTGATTTGGTAAAAACAGGGAATTTTCTCCCTGTGGTAGAATATTTACTTGAATATTATTACGATCCGCTATATAATTATCCTGACAAAGCTGATAGCGCTTATGAGATTTCACTCTGCAGCGATAATGAAGAAAAAGCCATTCGGGATCTATCTGATTATCTGAATTAAGTGTTTTTATAACGCGAAAATCTATCCAAACCATTCTGACTTCTGAATACTGAATCCTGGATGGATACTTGCGGTCGAAGACCGCTTTAAGGGGTGAGAGATGTGGCTGAAACCTTGGTGGAGCTGGGCGCTTATTTGCGGCAGGTACGGGAAAAAGCAGAGATCAGCCTTTACAAAGTAGAAGACAGCACAAAAATATCCATTCGCTATTTGCAAGCTATGGAAAAGGGAGATTTTACAGCTTTGCCCGGCCGGACTTATGCCATTGGTTTCCTGCGCGCCTACAGTAAATATCTGGGACTGGATGATGATACCTTGGTGGAGGTTTATAAAGAGCATTTCCCGGATAAGGAAATGGCTCTGCCGGTGCAAAGCGGCCCTATTTCTACCGCAGCCTTGGCCCAGGCCAATCGTAACCCTCTCCAAGCCTGGAAAATCCTGCTAATCGCCCTGGTTGTTATAACTGGAGTGTTTTTAGGAGCTTTGTATTTTATCGGCAGTCAAAGTGATCCGGGCGAGGTTCAGGAGCAGCCGCCTGTATTGGGAACGCCGGTGCAGCCGCCGGTAACCCAAACTGATCCAAAAGAAAATGACCGGATGGTAATTGAGCCGGAAATTCCAATCTTTCAGGGCTTAGTACTGGAAGTACGGGCAGTAGACGGAAACTGCTGGATGGGCGTCACCCTTGATCAAAAGAGTCAGGATCATAATCTGCAAAAAGGCCAAACAGTTACCTTAGAAGCTGATAAATATATTAAAGTCCGTTTTGGCAATGCCGGGGCTGTGGAAGTATATCTAAATGGTCAGCTCCAAGAACCGATAGGTAAAGCAGGCCAAGTGGTGACTAAAGAGTATAATTTAGACGAGTAGCGGAGGATGGACTTGCGTTTTTATTTATTAAGTTTAGGCTGTGCCAAGAATTTGGTAGACAGCGAAATGATGACCGGACTCTTATTGGAAAACGGCTATGAAATCAGCGGCGATCCTGCTCTGGCAGAGATAATCATTGTTAATACTTGCGGTTTCATTCAGGCAGCCAAGGAGGAAGCCATAGCCCATATCTTGGAACTGGCCCGCTATAAAAAGGAAGGCGTCTGTAATCTTTTGCTGGCTGTAGGCTGCATGGCAGAGAAATATGCCGGGGAAATGGCGGCAAGTATGCCGGAAATTGATGCTTTTCTCGGTACGGGAGAATATGAAAAAATCCTTGATTTACTGCCAAAAGGTCAGGTTTTGGTTACAGAAAAGCCCTATTTGCTGCGGCGCTTGGCTACACCTCCTTATAGCGCCTATTTAAAAATAGCTGAGGGCTGTGATAATCATTGCAGCTATTGCCTGATCCCTCAATTGCGGGGCCCTTATCGCAGCCGCCCTTTGGCAGAACTGCTGGAAGAGGCCCGGCATTTGCTGGCAAGAGGGGTCAAGGAACTGATTCTGATCGCTCAGGATACCACCTCTTATGGTCTGGATATTTATGGCAAAATGAGTATATCCCGGCTTTTGGAGGAACTTGCTGCCTTACCCTTTCTCTGGATTCGCCTCTTGTATTCCTATCCCGGCCGGATCGATGAGAATTTGCTTCAGGTTATGGCTGCCCATGAGAATATTTGCCATTATTTGGATATTCCCATTCAGCATGGGGATGAGGGGATATTACAGGCCATGAACCGCCCCGGGGGCCGGACTGCCATTGATAAAAGTTTGGCCCTATCGCGAAAATACTTGCCCGATTTGGCCCTGCGCACTACTGTTATGGTAGGTTTCCCCGGTGAAGAGGAAAAAAACTGGCTGGCTTTGCTGGATTTCCTTCGGGGAGCCGGTTTTGATTGGGTAGGGGTTTTTGCCTATTGCCGGGAGCAGGACACAGCGGCGGCTCTTTTGCCCCTGCAAGTGGCAGAAAAAACAAAGATGCACCGCCGGGAGCAGACTTTGGAACTGCTCAGCCGTCTTTCGGCGGAAAAGCAAAAGCGCTGGCTGGGTCAAGAATTGCAGGTTTTGGTAGAAGAGGCAGTAAGCGATAAGCCGGGTTGGTGTCGGGGGCGTACTCAATATCAAGCCCCGGAAGTAGATGGCAGCACTTTTTTCCCGGGGCCGGATCTGATACCGGGCCAGGTGGTCAAGGTGAAAGTCACTGCAACCGATATTTATGATCTGATTGGAGAAATAATATGAATATTGCCAATAGGATAACCATAATCAGAATTTTCTTTATTCCTATTTTTCTCTTCATACTTTTAAGCGGGCGTATTAACAACGCTCTGCCTTTAGCGGCTTTGGTTTTTCTTTTGGCTTCTCTTACCGATATGCTTGACGGCTATTTGGCTCGCAGCAGGGGGGAAATTACCTCTTTGGGCAAGTTTCTTGACCCTTTTGCCGACAAATTGCTTGTTGCCTCTGCTTTGATTGCCTTAGTTCAGTTGGGCCGCCTTCCCGCTTGGATTGCTATTGTCATCATTAGCAGGGAATTTTTGGTAGATTGCCTGCGGATGCTGGCCGCGGTGGAAGGCAGGGTGGTTGCTGCTTCGGATTTAGGTAAAGTAAAGACTATTATCCAGATCTCTGCTGTTATAGGTCTTTTGATTTATGATTATCCCCTGTTAAACTATGTGATTCCCTTTAGTGTTGCGCCAACTGTTTCTCTGATTTTGGTATATATGGCGCTGGTCAGCACAGTTTATTCCGGAGTGGATTATTTGCTTAAATGCCGGGGAATGTTTAGGAAGAATTAGGAGTTAGGAGTTAGGAATTAGGAGTTATTGAAAAAACCCTTCGGGTTTTTGTTTATTGAATTAAAAAGACTTGATTAGGTGGTTTTTGGTTTGGATGCGGGGAATTTGGTGGCTTTGCTTCGGGAAAATAAGTTTTTTATTGCTACGGCTGAGTCTTGTACCGGTGGTTTGATTAGTAAGATGCTTACTGATGTTTCCGGTAGTTCTGCTTGTTTTGCTTATGGTTTTGTCACTTATAGTAATGAGGCCAAAACCAGGCTTCTGGGGGTGCCGGAAGGTCTTTTGGAGCGGCATGGGGCAGTTAGTGAACCGGTGGCTTTGGCTATGGCCCAGGGGGCTTTGGTTTTTTCCGGGGCGGATCTGGCGCTGGCGGTCAGCGGTATTGCCGGGCCGGAAGGGGGCAGCGAGGAAAAACCGGTTGGTTTGGTTTTTATTGCTTTTGCTTGGGATGATGGCAATCAATGCCGCCGGTATCAATTCCGGGGCAATAGGGAAGAAATTCGACGGCAAACATTAAAAGAGGCTTTGCTTTGGGCGGAAGAATTGGTAAAGGAACTTGAACTAAAAAAAGGAGAAAAGACTAATGCATAGAAAGCTCTTGACAGTCATTATTGCCCTGATAATAGTGCTGGTGCTGAACGGCTGTGATTTGTATAATAACCCGGCTTTAAACGAACTGAACCCGCAAACCTATAGTCATCTTACCGGCTATAGCATATCGGTACCGGAGGATTGGAATTTGGAGGAGGAAACCGGTACTACGGCTGTTTTTCTGGATCCTGAAGGCAGCATGGCTCTGCAAATCGTCAGTGAGATCGGAGGAATGGATTATTATTCTTTGGATGAATGCGCCGGATTTGCCCGGCAGATGCTGGATCAGAGCCTGACAGAACTGAGCCTGGTAGAAGATTTGCCTGTTCGTGATAAGGCCAAAAGCCGGCTTCAGCTCTGGCAGGGACAGGACGAGGACGGTTATTTAGCTCAGGCCCTGGCCTACACTTTTCATCCCTATGACAGTTTACGCTATTATGTCTTTTTATTGGCCGGGGGCAGTGATTTTCAGCAATATCAGAAGGTTTTTGAAGCTATGATATCTTCTTTTCAGCTCAGCAAACCGATAGATGAAATATATGAACTGTTGAATAAAGAGCCGGATGAGATTGAAGACACTCTTGATGAGCAGATTGACGAAGATTTTTAAAAACGGCGGCGCCGTAAGGGATTAGGAACTAAGCACTCAAATTCGAACAAAAAAGTCACAAAATACACTTTATCTTTGGTTTTACCTGAAATGATGTAGACTTAAAATGATGCATGAAATAATTAGACACGGATTTTTAGGATTTTAACGGATTTTCGCTGTTGCCTGAGGATATGATGAACTTAAGTGCTGTTGATTGAGAAAAAAAATAATTTAATACTTTTTATAATAAAAAAAATCCGTGCTAATCCGTTTTAATCTGTGTAAATCCGTGTCCAATTTGTTTTTATTGCTTTTCCAGTTTATCTGGGGTAGGGAGAAGGGAGTAGAAAAACTTGCTTTAATCCGTTGAAAATGGTATGATTTAAACAACTTAATACTATACCCAAGAACGAAAACATTTTCCATCCCTCTTCCGGTCTTTTTGCCGCCAGGCGGCGCGGGAAAACCTTGAAAGGCAACAAGCATTCCTGAGGTAAAGCCAAAATCTTTGATTTTGAGTTTTACCTACGTGCATACCTTAGACTTTGCCGAAGGTAAAGTCAAGGTAGGCCTGCGGTTTTCCCGCACCACCTGACGACAAAAATCCTCGGCGGATTAATAGAAAATGTTTTCGTTCTCGGGTATAGTAACAGATCAGGGGAAGGATATAAATAAAAATGATGTCTAAATGGCTGCTCAGACAAAGTACTTGCAATATTGATATGCTGAGCCGGGAAACCGGGATAGACCCCGTGATCGTTCATATTTTAGCGGTACATGGCTATCGAAATCCAGAGGCAATTAAGAGTTTTCTCAACGCTGAGAACCTTCCTTTTGCTTCAGCCAATCTTTTCCGGGATATGGGGAAGGCTGTAGATTATCTGGCAAAAGCCATTTGCGACCAAAAACTGATTGCTATTTTTGGCGATTATGATGCAGATGGTTTGACGAGTACTGCTATTTTGTATCTGGCTATCAAAAAGCTTGGCGGTAATATTTCATATTATATACCGGAGCGCAGTAAGGAGGGGTACGGTCTCAACAATGAGGCAATACATCTTCTACATAGCCGGGGGGTTGAGCTTATCCTGGCTTGCGATAACGGTATTTCTTGCCATCAACAGGTAGAATATGCCAATTCCTTAGGGATTTGTCTGCTTATTTTGGATCATCACAGTGTACCTCAAAAAGAGGGGCAGGATAATATTCCTTTTGCCCATGCCGTTGTTAACCCTCACCGGCAAGATTGTGCTTATCCTTTTAAATACTATTGTGCCGGCGGGCTTTCTTACCGTTTTGCCGAAGAGCTGTTCCGCCATTTTAATGCCCCCTGGCAGGACATTAAGCCGCAATTGCTGGCTCTTGCCACTATCGCCACAATTTGCGACTTAGTGGAATTGACCGGTGAAAACCGTACTCTGGTAAAACAGGGTTTACCTCAAATAACTACCTGTAATAATCCGGGCTTATCGGCTTTGCTCAGTGCAACAGGCCTTCTTGAGCAGGAAATCAATACTTTTCATATTGGCTATATTATAGGACCCTGTATCAATGCTTGCGGCCGCTTGGGTATGGCTGATATGGCGGTGGATCTATTCACTACCTGCGATCCGGCCCAGGCCATGCTCTTGGCCAGCCATCTTATCAGCCTTAATAATTCCCGCAAAGAAATCACCAATTCCGGAACAATGGAGGCCATCAAAGAAGTAGAGGATGGGGGATACCAAGAGGATAAGGTAATTGTGATTTCTTCCGAGCGGATACAAGAGAGTGTGGCCGGGATAATTGCCGGCAAGGTACGCGAACGTTATAACCGTCCGACATTGGTTTTTGGCGGCGGCCAGGATATTCTCCACGGATCAGGCCGTTCTATAGATGTTTATAATATGGCCCTGGCACTTTCCCTCTGCGAGGATATAATAATCCAATATGGCGGTCACCCCATGGCAGTGGGATTGACCATACAGAGGAACAATATAGGGCTGCTGCGCAAGCGATTAAATGAGACTTGCCAAATGACTTGGGAAGATATGATCCCCTGCTACAGAATTGATAAACAGTTGCCGCTCCATCAGGCAAATTTGCGACTGGCTTTGCAGTTGAAAATATTTGAACCATTTGGTAAGGGCAATTACCCTCCTTATTTTGCCGATAAGGATGTACATCTCTTAAAAATCCGCTTGATGGGACAAAATCAGCAAACAATGCGCCTTACTTGCCGGAGCAGGGGAGGGGGGGCAATGGCAATAATTTCCTTCGAACACAGGCTGCAATTGGAGCAGGCCTTAGAGCAAAATTATGGCCTGGGAACCTGGCAGAGGCTGCTGGATGGCAGGGAAGAGAAGGTTGTTTGGGATTTGATATATACTATTGAAGTCAATGAATATAACGGGTCAAAATCTTTGCAGCTCAAACTGGTTGATTTCCGCTTCCCGGAGAAATAAAGGGGTATTGATATGCACTGTTATTATCTTGAAACTTTTGGCTGCCAAATGAATGAAAACGATTCCCGGACAATGGCCGGCTTATTGGAAAGCTCCGGCTATCAGGAAGCAGAAACTAAAGAGCAGGCTGATATCATAGTTGTTAATACCTGTTGTGTTCGTCAAAGTGCAGAAAATAGAATAAACGGCTTTATTGGCAGCCTCAAGAAAATCAAAACCATGAATCCGGGCGCTATAATTGCTGTTTGCGGTTGCATGGTTCAAAAAGAAGGCTCTGTGCAGCGTTTTTTGCGAACTGCCCGACATATAGATATTCTAATTGGCACATTTGCCATAAGCAAGCTGCCCCTTTATATAGCAGAAAAGCTTGCAGGGGTGAAAGAAACTATTATTGATGTTGCAGAAGGCGAAAAAAGTTACCTGCCCTTAACTGAAAGTTATCCGGTAAAAAGATCTTCTGATTCTCGCGCCCAGGTCAGTATCATTTATGGCTGTGATAATTTTTGTTCTTATTGTATAGTCCCCTATGTCCGCGGCAGGGAAAAGAGCCGTGATCCTCAAATAATCCTCTCAGAGATCAGCTCATTGGTCAATGACGGCTGCCGGGAAATACAGCTTTTGGGGCAAAATGTCAACTCATATGGCAGGGATTTGGCTGATAATTGGAGTTTTGCCCGCCTATTACAGGAAATGAGCTCTATCCCCAATTTAGCTCGCATCCGCTACATGACCTCTCATCCCAAAGATTTTAGCCGGGAATTAGTAGATACCATTGCCGGACTGCCTAAGGTTTGCCGTCATTTTCATTTGCCCTTGCAAGCCGGCTGCGATAAAACATTATCAGCTATGAATAGAGGCTATAACTGTGATTATTATCTGCAATTAATAAATTATATCCGCCGGGTATTTCCGGACTGTGCTATTACCAGCGACTTGATAGTCGGATTTCCGGGAGAAACCGATGAAGATTTTGCAGCCACTTTAGATTTTGTCTCAGCTTGTAAATTCGATGCCGCCTATACTTTTATATATTCGCAGCGCAGCGGTACCCCGGCGGCGGAAATACCTGATCAGATTAATGAAGAGATCAAAAAAGAACGCATCCAAAGACTTATAGCTATGCAAGAACCAATCAGCCTGGCAATCAACTGCAAGCTTATTGGTAGACATCTCCCGGTTCTTGTGGAAGGCAAAAGTAAAAATAACCCTGATATGTATAGCGGGCGTACTGAAAGCAATAAAATAGTCAACTTCCCCGGCGATAGCGATATGACCGGACAGTTTATTGATATAGAAATAGTTTCAGCAAAAACCTGGAATCTACTGGGAAGTGCTGTTTCGCCGTCAAAGGGTAGGGGTTAGGAAGTAAAAAATCTTCTTGTTTTTTTTGACAATGCCAACAACAAATAACGGTACAGTTGCAGAATGGAAAACAATCGAGCTATTGTCTACAACCTTAAACCTTTTCACCCTTTAACCCCGCTCTATCATAGGCGGGATTTTTTGTATCATAATTAACCGGCAACTGGCAACTACTGTTTAATATCGTCTGACTAAACCGATGACCCGTCCTAATATCTTGAGGTCGCCTCTGATTATGAGAGGCTCCATAGTAGAGTTTTCCGGCTGCAGGCGTACATAATTTGCATATTTATAATATGTTTTTACTGTAGCGTCATCATCAATCAGCGCTACCACAATTTCTCCGCTGCGGGCTGAAGGACATTTTTCGACAATAACAAAATCTCCATTTAAAATGCCTGCTTCAACCATGCTCTCACCTTTGATTTTCAGCATAAACAGCTCATTTTTGCTGGAAAAATAGTTTAGAGGTAAAGGGAAAATGTCCTCCCAATTCTCTTCGGCAAACATAGGTTCGCCGGCAGCAACCTCTCCTAAAATTGGCACATCTACTAATTCCTGATAGGATGAAACAGGCTGCAGTTCATTATGAAGAATTTCCAAAGCCCTTGGTTTGGATTGATCGCGGCGTAAATAACCCCTTTCCTCCAGGGTATTTAGATGGGCATGGACTGTTGACGGGGAGTTTAAGCCACAAGCCAGAGCAATTTCCCGTACTGAGGGCGGGTAACCTTTTGCCCGAATTTCTTTTTTTATGAAATCTAAAATAGTTGCTTGTCTTTTTGATAAATCCCAATATGTCATTGGCACACCTCCTTTTTTTCAATTATAACACGGGTTGGAGACTTTGTCAAACATTTGTTTTGAAAATTTTTTAAAAACTACTTGACAAGAATATTTGTTTGGTATATATTATAAGTATATGGACACATGTTCTGTTTAAGCGCTTGGAGGAAAGTAAAATGACTTATAGAAAAAGAACACTTGGACGAATATTTTGCCTGTCTTTCTTAAGATTGTTTTTTAAAATTTCATTGCGGGTATATAAATGGATAGATAAATTGAACGGAGGTTGGGAAAATGACTTATAAGAAAAAAGCGCTGGGACGGATTGTATGTTTACTATTATTAAGTTTGTTTTTGGGTTTAACTTTCGGTGTATCATTGCGGGCATATACAAATCCGGGGTATGAAGCCGGTCAGCAAAGCAGAATTATCAAGAGAGTAATCGTGAATCAAGGCGATACTTTGTGGGGCTTGATTGAAGAAAATTATTCCTATAGCGGAGATATTCGCAAAGCAATTTATGAGGTGCAGAAAATCAATAATTTGCAAACGGCAATAATCAACCCGGGAGAAGTCTTATATATCCCTTTGGAATAAAAATGCGAATATCTCCGCCAGGGATCGAGCCTCAATTTTATAAATCAGTGATTATCTTCTGATAATATATATTATGTAAACTAAAATGCTTTGGAAAAGCATTTTAGTTTACATAATATTTCAGGTGTCTATTTTGTGATTTCATTTTGGTTTTGTATTTAATGAGGTTATACCCGAGAACGAAAACATTTTCTATTAATCCGCCGAGGATTTTTGTCGTCAGGTGGTGCGGGAAAACCGCAGGAATGCTTGTTGCCTTTCAAGGTTTTCCCGCGCCGCCTGGCGGCAAAAAGACCGG
>WRHF01000027.1 GCA_009783415.1 Clostridiales bacterium | reverse complement strand
GCCGCCATCTTCGCTGCCCTTTTTCCGCCTGGACTGCGTTGTCGTCACCTCACGTAGCTCGGCTACGCTTCGGCTCCTTCGCCTTGCCAGAGGTAAAGCCGAAATCTTTGATTTCGAGTTTTACCTACGTGCATACCTTAGGCTTTGCCGAAGGTAAAGTCAAGGTAGGCCAGTCGAAAAAATTGCTAGCGAATCTGGCAGCGCTGTGTTTTTAGAGGTTGCCTTAAGTGGATTTCGTGGAATTCCCGGCATTTTTGCAGGTATCCCTCACCTGCCGTTCCTTTTAGTGAAGAAAGCCAGATCGTTTGGTTGCTGCCTCCTTGGAGGTTTTTTTCCTTGAGGATTTGATCCAGGCGGCGGCTGACTCCTTCGTTGCCGTCAAAGAGTCTGACACTGGGGTAGAGCTTTTGCAAGAGGGGCCGTAAAAATACATAATGGGTGCAGCCCAGGACGATAGCCTCCAGGCCCTGTTCCCATGGGTTGATCAGTTCTTGCAGATAGGGAGCGATAAGCTCATTTTCCGGACTCTCCTCTATCAAATCGACCAGAAGAGGGCAAGCCAGGGGTACTATATCCCGGTCTTGGCCCAGCCCGGCAAAAAGCCGGCAGAATTTTTCCTCCTGGATGGTAAGGGCAGTACCCAGCACCAAAACCCGGCCCGTGCTAGAAGCCAAAGCCGGTTTAAGGGCCGGCTCCATACCTAAAACCGGCATAGTCAAAAGCCGGCGGAGATGGGCTACCGAGGCGCTGGTTGCCGTATTGCAGGCCAAAAGAAGGGCTTTGAGGCCAAAGGGCAGTAACTGCCCCAATGCCTGCGAAACCAGGCGGCGCACTTCCCCGGCCGGCCTGTTGCCATAGGGGGCATTGGCAATATCGGCGTAATAGATAAAATTTTCCTCCGGGAGCAGAGCTCGGGCCTGGGCCAGAACGGAAACACCTCCCATTCCGGAATCCAGAAAAGCGATATAATTGTTATTTTGCTGTGTCAAGATTTCACCCTCCACAGGGCTTTGTTATTATATTTTACGCCAGGCTTGCCCTTCTATGACTTTTCCTATTGAAATATGTGAAGTAATAGTTTATAATTATCCTTGTCGAAGCAATTCGACCGGAATAAGGGCAAAACTAAAAACGGCAAAAAAGCCGGACGGTTACGCCACCCACCTTTCATGCGAAAGGAGGTGGTTGCGTATGGAGATAGCTTACATAGTAGCTATGGCACTCGTTGCTATTGTCGCTATATTAGCAAATCAAAGAACGAAAAAATAGCCCTCCGCTCGCCAAAGTAGTGGGCTATTTTCTTAGTCATTACTTGGCGTAACCGTTATAGGCTTTGCCCTTTTCTGTCTATATTATACTTCTGCCTAAGAGAATTGTCAATGTTTTTATTAAGCCTATTAATAAACATTTCCCCCGGAAATGTGATAGGCTTTTGCTCCTTCCAGCTGGAACTGGTTGTCCGTGGTGGTGATAAAGGTTTGGGTCAGGCCATTCATCATCTGCAAAAGCTGTTGCCGCCGGAGAGGGTCCAGTTCGGAAAGAACATCATCCAATAGCAACAAAGGGTATTCTCCTCTTTCTTCCCGGGCCAGTTCCAGTTCGGCCAATTTCAGAGCCAGGGCTGCTGTGCGTTGCTGCCCCTGGGAGCCGTATTGCCGGGCTATTCTTCCATTTATTTCCAATTCTAAATCATCCCTATGGGGCCCTAAAAGACTGATGCCTCTGCCCTTTTCTGCTTCCTCCAAACGGGCCAAACGCTGCCAAAACAGCTCCTGAAGCTGTTCCGGGCCGGCTGCCAGCAATTGATCCTCCGGGGCTATTCCCCGGTATTTCAGGGTGATTTCCTCCCGCTTTTGGGAGAGTTCCCGATGAAAGGAAGCAGCCAGGGGTTTCAGCCTTTGCAGCAAAGCCAGGCGGCGGCGGATAATTTGGCTGCCCAGGGTCACCAATTGCTGATTCCAGGCTGCCAGCAAGGGTCCGGTTTGCCCTGTTTTCAACACGGCATTGCGCTGACGGATCACCTGATTATAACGAACCAAAAGGGAACAAAAATCGGGCTCCAGCTGCACCATTTCCCGGTTAAGAAAACGGCGGCGAACCTGGGGCCCGGCTTGAACCAGCGCCAGATCGGCCGGAGAAAATATTACCACATGAAGATGGCCCAGCACCTGATGAAGCTTGGTTTGAGGCAAGCCGTTGATCTGCCAGCTTTTGCGTTTGCTGCGGTCATAACCGATAGCCAGTTCCAACTGGGCTTTGCTGCTGCTTGCCTGGGCCTGGAGCCGGAAAAAATCCTGTCCCCAGCCCAAAATCTCCCCATCACCGGCCTCCCGGAAAGAGCTGTTAAGAGCCAGATAACAAATAGCCTCCAACAAATTGGACTTACCCTGGGCATTTTCGCCATAAATCAGATTAAGCCGGGGCGAAAAAGAGGCAGTGGCGGAAGCGTAGTTTCTGAAATTTATTAGCTGGAGACTATTTAGTAGCATAGTGCAACCTATTATTTATTACCTGCTCTTCAGTCCATTCTAAGCGGCAGGATCAGGTATTGATAGTTTTCGTCTTCTTCCGGACTCATAACGCCCGGATTGATGGCGCCGATCAAGCGCAGACGGATCCGTTCACCGTCCATTACTTTCAGGGCATCCAGTAAATAGCGGGTATTATAGCTGGCTGTTAAAGGTTCACCTTCTATTTCGCAAGCTAGATTTTCCTCTATTTGTCCCAATTCCGGATCGGAGGAAGAAATGATCATTTTTTCATCTTCCCAGGTCAGAGTCACTATATGGCTTTTATTTGCCGACCCTCCTTGGGGGAAAATGGTAGTTCTTTCCAAGCCCTCCAGAAAACGCTGGCGGTTGATCAGGATGTGCCAGCTAAAATCTTCTTCCCGGGGGAAAACATTGCGATAGTCGGGATAAGTACCCCCGATCAATCTGCTGATAAGGGTAATATTGCCGCAGGCAAAAAAGACCTGGCTCATGCCGCAGCTGATCGTGAGAGGTTCTTCGTTGTCCCCCGTAAGCCGGGCAATTTCCTGCATGATCCGGCCGGGGATCACCAGCTCGGTGCTGCCATCCCCTTGCCAGCTGCCCCTGGTCAAGGCCAGCCGGTATGTATCCGTGGCCACCATCAGCAACTCATCCGGGGAAAACTTGCAATAAACCCCGGTAAAAAGGGGCCGCAATTCATCGCTGGCAGCGGCAATTACCACCCTTTTGGCCATTTTGCGGAAGAGCGCCGGGGCAATAGTACCTGTTACCTGCGGTTCGACTTGAGGAAATACCGGAAATTCCTCGGCATCATAGCAATTGAGCATGGTGGAAGAGCCGTCATAATCCACCTGCAGACAGCGGCCATCCTCCGCAGTGAGGGAAATATAACCGCCCGGCAAATAGCGGACCAGATCCGCAAAATATTTACCGGGAACCAAAATCCGGCCTTCCTCCTCAATATCCGCCTTTAGTGTCATTTCCACAGCCAGCTCCAAATCCGTTGACCGGAAAATCAAATGGCCGCCTGCGGCTGTGAGCATGATGCCGCCCAAAACCGGCAAAGTATTTTTACCGGAAATGGCCCGTAAAGCCGCCTGAACCCCGGTGAGCAGATCCTCTTTTTGACAATGAACTTTCATATCGTTACCCCGCTTTGTAATCATAATAATATCATCCAAGTCAAAAAAGGCGCGGCATACCGCGCCCTAATTTCCAATCAAAGGTTAGTAACCTTGGTAACTTATGGGCAAAAGGTGTCGATAAAAACAATATTTCTGTTCAATCCTTTCGCGGAGCGAAAGTCACCCGTTCCGGCCCCTAGTACCATGTGTCAACTAAATCTCTACAAAATCAGTCCTAACGTCATCCCGGACTTGATCCGGGATCCCCTGCTTACATCCGGAAGATTCCGGCTCAAGCCAAAAATGACGGGAAGAAGAAAGAGTAAAGTTTGAGATGCCACGGCCCCTAGTCACTAGCCATTTGCGCCGCCCGGCGGCGCCTACATATTATATTTCTTCTTGAATTTATCTACCCGCCCGCCTTGTTCGACCAGCAGCCGCTTGGAGCCGGTGTAGAAAGGATGGCATTGCGAGCAAACCTCTACCCTGATTTCTTTTTTGGTGGAACCGGTTTTGAAACGGTTACCGCAAGCGCAGCTAACCTCCGCTTCCTGATATTTGGGATGAATGCCTTCTCTCAATTGAAATCACCTCTTTATTAGGACCGCTTCGCAGCCCAAGGGATTAGGGATTAGGGGTTAAGGATTAGGATATTTTCTTGTTAGCACTTTGCAACCGAAAAACTAATCCTAATCAATAGACCCTTAATCCAGCAGAAGATATTATATCATAACACAGAACACTTGTAAAGAGAAATTTTAATCCCCACTCCCTACTCCCTTATCCCTATTCTTATTTAAACGCCTTTTGCTGATCCAAAATAGGAGCCAGATCAAAAGAATTATTGGAACAATAATTACCAACCAGGGAACCAAAGCCACCCCGATCCGGGCTAAACCCCTGAGAAATGAGCTTAGAGCGGACCAGGAATCGTTCCATACCTGAGCCATCGGCGTTATTGCCGCCGAACGCCCGGTAATTTCCCGGTTATTATCGCTGATTTCCAGATTAATGCTGGCTTCGCTAACCTGGCGGTCCCAAAGCTGCAAACGGCCCTCCAGGGCTTCCATAGAAGTAGTCAGGTTGTTGATTTCATTTTGTACCCGGAGAATATCCTCTATTTTTTCGGCTTTTTCCATGATCAGATAATACTGATCCAGGGATTTGCGCATAGAGGTCAGGCGGGTATCCGTATCATAGTATTGGTCGGTAATATCCTGGCCGGAGGTTGTGACCCGGCTCACTTCTATGGTATCCTTTATGACTTCCAACAGAGCATCCAGCTTGGCCGGGGGGATTTTCAGCTGGGCGGAAATACGCACCCCGGCGCTGTTTTGTTGTTGATCCTTATTAAACTCATAACCGCCGTTAGCCCGGACCCAGCCAATAATACTCTGATAAGCCGAAGGGGCATCCTCGGCTGTACCAAAAACATCGCCGTTACGGATAATCTTCTTTTCCGGCGCCGCAAGCTCCGGGGATTGAGAAGCAGACCCGGCGCCAACCTCTCCGGAGACCATTTGAAGCTCGATGTCGGACATATCCCCTCCTCTCGCATACGAATAAGAATACTCCGAATCAGACTTCATCAAGCTAAGCATCTGTTTGGGATAACCACCAGGATCCGCATTACCATAACCGTCGTAGACTTCGTCTATAGGCGGAGTCATAGGAGTTGCAGTTTCATACATATCAAAAGCGCCTTTTGCGCCGCAAGCTGATAATAACGGGACGGAAACAAGCAAGGCCAAAAGCGTCAGCCAAAATGATAGTTTTTTCATAGGATCTCATTCCTCCTTATTCCGGGTAACTTTTTATATCATGCCCGTTTAGACCGGGGTTTAGCGGAAAAAGTTCCCTTCAAGCGAAAAAACAGCAAAATTGCCAGTCCTGCTCTTAGAAAAATAAATAGGCCAAGCAATAACACTTGCCAATTAACTTTCATATAATGTTATAGGCTATATTAGCCTTATTAATGAATCAATGAAAGGAGAATAATCATGAATAATTGTCATGAAAATGAAGTATTTGACTCTAAGCAGCATGATTGCACAGGCAGATGTGAAAAACGCAATTGCAATCCACCCGGCCCGGTAGGTCCGGAAGGTCCGCGCGGACCTGTGGGTCCTGCAGGCCCCATTGGGCCGCAGGGATTAAAGGGCGGCGCCGGGGAACGAGGCCCGGCAGGAAGTCATGGCCCAATAGGACCGGCCGGCCCTATCGGGACACGGGGAGAAAAGGGTGATAGAGGAGAAATAGGATCAATAGGTCCAATTGGACCGGCCGGCCCTCAAGGAGAACGGGGAGAATGCGGACCGATGGGACCGCAAGGCCCGCAAGGCCCTGAAGGATCCCAAGGTCCTAAAGGAGAACCCGGATGCCCGGGAATACAGGGACCAAAAGGCGACATGGGAGCAAAGGGCCCGGAAGGTCTTCAAGGCCCAATGGGTATACCGGGTCCGGTAGGCCCCGGTGGAGAAAAGGGTGATAAAGGGGATATCGGATCAATAGGCCCCATAGGTCCGGCCGGCCCTCAGGGAGAACGGGGAGAATGCGGACCGATAGGCCTTCAAGGCCCTCAAGGACCGGAAGGCCCCCAAGGGCCACAGGGAGAGCCCGGACATATAGGGCCGCAAGGGCCTAAAGGCGATATAGGAGAGTCCGGCCCGGAAGGTCTTCGGGGATCAATAGGGCCGGCAGGCCCTCAGGGCGAACCGGGGCCGGAAGGAGTTCGCGGACCGGCAGGTATCCGAGGTGAAATGGGTCCCCGCGGAGCATTGGGCCCGATAGGTCCGGTAGGCCTCCGGGGTGAAAAAGGCGAAATAGGCCCCAAAGGCCCGGTAGGTATCCAAGGCCCCAAAGGTGAATACGGCATCCAAGGTAAAATAGGGCCGGCAGGCCCGGTAGGTCCGATGGGCCCCCAAGGACCTCAAGGAACCCCCGGAGCTGCGATAACCGGACCGCGTGGGCCTCAAGGAGAGCCTGGCCATCAGGGAGAGCGCGGACCTGTATCTATGCCGAAAATCGCCACCTATTGCCGCAATAGGTGCACAAGCTATGACAATGGGGACATTATGCTTTTCGACCGGACCATATGCGAAGCAGGCATATCGATTGACCCTTCCAGGACAAAAATCACCCTATCCAATGAAACTTACTATCGAATTTCATATGGGATAGATGTTTTTAGCATTGATAAAGGCCGTCCGCGGCTGGAGCTTCTGGCAAATGGATGTGTTATTAGCGGAACAAACCTGAATATGGAATGCTCGGGGTTTTCCTCATTGGATCTTATCTATAAATTGGAACCTAATGCTGTGATCTCATTACGGGTTGTAGGCGGCGCCATAACCGTTGCAGAAAACAATGGCTGCGTTAATGAGTACCTGACAATAGCCTCTCTCAGATAGCTTTTGCTTTAGCAAAAGCCCACTTTGAACAAAAGGGGGAGCTAAAAATATAAAAGCGGACGAATTCTCGCCCGCTTTTATACTATAAAATTGTCAACTGCTATCAGCCTCCGACAACCATGCGCAAAATCAGGGCTGCGTCCGTGGTATCAACCAGGCCGTCGCCGTTGATATCGCCCAAAAGCAACGCTCTGGGAGTCCATTCTATCAGGCCGACAACCATTTGCAGGATCAGCATGGCATCTTCCGGGGTGACAAAGCCGTCGCAGTTAACATCGCCCAGGATGCCCAGAACCAGGGTACCGGCTTTTACAGCGATATCCAAATCAACCAGCTTTTCTGTTTGGGATTCAGCCTGCATTTTCACTACTTCCAGATTCAGGGGATAATCACCGAAACCGGGAGCGGCCGGGGCAATTTGATAAGTGACGGTGAAAAGAAGGGTGTCGCCGGTAATATTTTCTTCGGAGGCAAAGGCGATCCGCATAACATTGGTGTCATAGGCCGGATTGACCACGAATAAGAGGGTGTTCAAGGGGCTGGCAGGAGTAATAACAGCGGGACCGTAAACAGCGCTGATATAGGGGATTTTCACATCCAGCGCGGTAAAGCCATAAAGATTGCCCTCTAAGCCGTAGGTTACATTAACGCTGCCTCCCGGGGCTACGGCAACGCTGGCAATTCTAATTACAGGTTTGTATGCGGTGTCGTTATAGACAACAAAAGTCTCGCCCGGACGGCCGCAGATGGGGCAATTGGCCGGAAGTGACGTCACCACTTCGCCGCAGGTCACACAGCGATAAACCGTGGCGTATTTGATGTTTATATAAGACTTATCGGCAATATTAGCCAGTACATCTGCATAATTACCGGCATGTACTTCTTCCGCTGCCATTGCCAGCCTGAAGATATTGGCGGCTGCCGTCATTCCTTCGGCAAGGGCTGTGGCCCGGAAATCGGGATACATTACAGTATATTCATAGGTTTCCCCATCAAAGGCTGCCTGCAGGTTTTCCGCAGTCGTACCTACTGTGGGAACCGCCGCTACGGGACGTACCGTAGCGCCCATGCCGGAAAGGATAGCCCATTCATCATCGGCATGCTTGGCTTCCGCATCGGCTGTAGCATTGAAGAGCTGGGCAATGACGGGATAGCCGTCAGCTAAAGCTTTTGCTGCAGAGGCCCGGTAGAATGCCGCGGCATTGGTTTCCCCTTGTACGGAATCATATAGATTGAAATAGGTTTGATTATAGGTTGCAAATGTGCTGCCCGGGCGGCCGCAGATGGGGCAATTGGCCGGCAGGGAGGTAACAACTTCGCCGCAGGTCACACAGCGGTAGATTACGGCATACTTGCTGTTTATCCCGGCAATATTATCTGCTAACAGCATAGTCCGCACATCGGCATAATTGCCGGCATGCACTTCTTCCGCCTTCATGGCATATGTAAAGATACGAACAGCGTCTGTCATTTCTTCTGTGGTGGCTGTAGCCAAAAATCCGGGATACATTACGGTATATTCATAGGTTTCTCCGTTAAAGGCTTCCAGCAGGTTTTCGGCTGTAGTACCTACTGTAGGGGTCCCCGCCACAGGCCGGGCTACAGCGCCCATGCCTGCTAATATAGTCCACTCATCCTCGGCATGTTTGGATTCCGCATCTGCAGTGGCCAGGAAGAGGCGGGATATGACCGGATAGCCTTCAGCTAAGGCTTTGGCCGCGGAGGCTCTGTAAAAAGCAGCAGCATTGGTTTCGCCGTGCACCGAGGCATAGAGATTGGCATAGGTTTGATTATAAACTGCGAAGGTGCTGCCGGGACGGCCGCAGATAGGGCAGTTGGCCGGCAGGGAGGTAACAACTTCACCGCAGGTCACACAGCGGTAGATTACGGCATACTTGCTGTTTATCCCGGCAATATTATCTGCTAAAAGCATAGTCCGCACATCGGCATAATTGCCGGCATGCACTTCTTCCGCTTTCATGGCATAGGTAAAGATACCTGCAGCCGCTGTTTCCCCTTCTGCTGTAGCTGTCGCCAGGAAATCGGGATACATTACGGTGTATTCATAGGTCTCGCCGTTAAAGGCTGCCAGCAGGTTTTCGGCAGTGGTTCCTACCGTAGGAGTTCCCGCTACAGGCCGCACCGTGGCGCCCATTCCGGCCAGGATCGCCCATTCATCATTGGCATGCTTGGCTTCCGCATCAGCTGTGGCAAAGAAAAGCTTGGCTATGATCTGATAGCCGTCAGCCAGGGCTTTAAGGCCGGAAGCCCGATAAAATGCCGCCGCATTGGTTTCCCCGTCGACCGAGGCATAGAGGTTGAGGAAGGTTTCTTTACTACCCGAGGCAAAAGTGCTGCCCGGACGGCCGCAAATGGGGCAGTTGGCCGGACGGGTCGTAACCACTTCACCGCAGGTCAGGCAACGGTAAACATTGGCATATTTGGTATTTATTTCTGCTATTTTTCCTTCCGAGAGCAAAGCCAGGACATCGGCATAATTGCCCGCATGGACTTCTTCTGCCTTCATAGCATAAGTAAAGATAGCCACGGCGGCTGTTTCCCCTTCCGCTGTCGCTGCTGCTATAAAATCGGGATACATCACGGTGTATTCATATGTTTCTCCATCAAAGGCTGCTTTGAGATTTTCCAGGGTAGTTCCTACTTTGGGGGCATCCGCAGTAGGCCGGACCGTGGCGCCCATAGCGGAAAGAATGGCCCATTCATCGTCAGCATGCTTGGCTTCCGCATCTGCAGTGGTCAAAAACAACTTGGCTATCACCGGATAGCCTTCAACAACAGCTTGTCCGGCAGAGGCTCTGTAAAACGCGGCTGCATTGGTTTCTCCCTGTACCGAGGCATAGAGATTATTATAAGTATCGCTTGCCGGCGCAGCAAGGCTGGTGATCCCCAGGGATAACAGCACTACTGCCAGTCCAATAAATAATGAAAATGAAACAATCTTTTTCATACGATAAGCCCTTCCTTTCATTTTGCCTAACAGTTTGTTAGAATTTTTAACGTTTTTCTTTTGCTGAGATCAATAGAAACTTTTCCAAGGCAGCCCGAAATCAGGGTCAATGCTTGGAACAAAACCAAATCTATACCATAGGCACTCCCCCTATCCGTAATTAATTACCTATTTGTGGAATATTTGCTCACTAGAAATCTTTTCTCTTTTGCGGAAATAATGTAATTATATCACAATAGAGATTGGTTATCAATAGTGAAAAACGATTATTTGACGAAAAAATATGGAAATAGGGAGTGGGGAGTGGAGAGTGGAGAGTGGAGAGTTGGGAGTTAGGAGTAGAAAAAGAGCAGCCGTTTTTTTACGGTTGCTCTTTTTGGATAATACTGGGTTTGGATCAGGGGATTTGAGTTTTTCCTCCGGGAGGGTATTAATTAATTGACATCACCCTCCTACTACCATGCGGAGAATCAAGGCAGCATCGGTGGTATCAACTACCCCGTCGCCGTTGAGATCACCCAAAAGCAGAGCCCTGGGTGTCCAGTCTATCAAACCTACCAGCATTTGCAGGATCAGCATGGCATCTTCCGGGGTTACAAAACCGTCGCCGTTGATATCGCCCGGAATACCAATGACCAGGGCGCCTTTATTGACTGTGATCTCCAACTCTACCAGTTTGTCCATTAAGGAGCCGTACTGCATTTTTACCGGCTCTACAGTCAGGGGATAATCGCCGGTACCGAGAGCGGTTGCGGCTACTTTGTATTTGACGCTGAAGAGAAGGCCGTTGCCCTTGATATTGTCATCGGAAGCAAAGGCTACTCTCATAACTCCATCGGCAAAGAAGGGATTGGCGACAAAGAAGGGGCCGCTCAGTACGCCGGCCGGGGTAACGGCAGTGATCCCCACCGGCTCATAGACAGACTTGTCATAGGGGATCATAAGGTCCAGGGCGCTGAAACCGAATTCATTATCCTTGATCCTGTAGGTAACTTCCACTTCATTGCCGGGTTTGCCTAAAACACTGGATACCTCGATAGTGACAGCTTCTTCGGGCTCGGCTATTTTCAGGGGAATGCTGACATAGGAATTGGGACCGAGCTGAATCTCAAATTCGGGGGTCCATTCGGGAACCAAAAGGGGGCTGTAGTTGGGATCGGTGCTGTAGACCATGATGGCGATCCGGGTACCAATTTCAAATGTATAATCAAAGGGATACAATTCCACTACATAGTTGTAATAATCGCCGGGCTTGATCAATGTGGTTTGGAAATAGTGATTGGGGGCATAGTTTTGCTCGGGAACCTCGTACCAGGTTTTTCCGTCGTAGGTAGGATTCTGGACATCGGTATGGCCCCAGGTCACCCATTTGTAGTTGGAAAGGTTGGTTGCGGCGTAGGCAGGATTGGCGTAACGGGTAGCTGTTTGGGCGCCGGCGCCGTTAACAGCCGGAAATACAGTGCTAGAACCGGTGGTTTGGGCGGAACCGCTGGTACGGCCGTTATCGATCCTCCCTTTTCTGCCGATTTCCAGCAAAGCGGCGGAAATGGTACCAACACCCTTATCGACCGCAGCCTGCAAATGAACAGTAGTAGCCCCGCTGACCCGAACTCTTTCGGTTAAAGGCTCGGATATGTACAGCAAACGCCCTTCAACCGGCCTGTCAATATAATCAAGCAGGACCTTGCCGCTTTCCAGGGAAGAAGTGGAACGGTTGATCCCTATGTAGCGGTCCTCGCAGAAAGCAGCCTGGGTGGAATTGACTGTCCGATTGCCATTACTGCTGGTGGGGATAGTGGTTCTGTTGGTAACGGAAAGGTCCGCAGTTCCTCGGGGGGTAGGCGATTCCAGCTGGGCATGAATATCCATGTCCGCAAAATGCTCCACAGCGGGAACAGGCGGGTAATAGGAAAGGCGGCCGGCTTTGCCTTCTTTTGCCGCGGCAAAATAGATATTCTGATAATGAGTACCGGGAACAATGGTGCCGCGCTCTTCGCTTGAGGTATCATAATCATAGCCTTCCATCACGCCGGTGATATTGTTGGCGATATTGATATCATACATCAATTGATCGGCATGGTTATCCAAGCCCAACAGATATTTGTCCATAAACATCAGATACCATTTCAGCATACCCCGCTCCACACCGTCTTTACCTGTAACCAGACGGCCGCTTTGGCTGGTGTGGCTGGAAAGGCCGGTAATCATTTTGTGCGTGCCCGGCATTCTGTCGCGCATACCTTGGAGCATCAAGTAGGCGCTCTTGGGCTTGATATTCCAGTCTATCAGGCCGTTGGTTTGCAAAACAGCCACATCGGAATTGATAGCGCCAAAGCCGCGGGTCTGATTGCGGACATCCCATTCCGTATTATAGTCGCCGGTATCGCGGTCCTGCCCTTCCATCATATGTTTCTGGGTTTCGACATAGACTTTTTGCACAGCCAGATTAAAGTTGGGACCGTCCGCCAGGGGAATGGCGCCGTTGGTGTTGATATCGGCATTGAAGCGGCTGAAATTATAGGAGGCATGCAGGTTGATATCCTCTCCGCCATAACCGCCGGGGCTGCTGACGCCGCCGCCGGCCCGGTAATAATCAAATTGATTGGAGGTATTGGCTTCCGGCATGATCACCTTGACGCCGGGAATTCCGGTCATAGCGGTGACTGTAGGGGTGCTGCCGGGATAGGAAACACCATCGATAGCCACATGGCCGTTGGCCCAGTCGCAGATAACTTCCACATCGCCGTTACGAGTGGTAAAAGCCCGGGAATCGCCGTTCAGCCATCTGATAATAGCCGCGCCGCAAAGCCATTCTTCCACATGGCGGAGATTGGAAACACCGGTGCAGCTCCTGGAGCCGATCACTTGACCGTAGAGGGTGGCATAGCCGCGGACATAATATTGATGATGCCTGGCCGGGGGGCTATAGGAATAACTCCAATTCAAGCCGACCCCCGTGCCGACCGTATTGGCTTTGCCGACAGCGCTTGGTTTGGTGGCGGCAGGAACCGTGCCGGGGATCAGGCCGGTATACCAACTGTCGACCGTGAAAGCATCATCGCTCTCCCACCAGGTGGATTCCCAAGCCTCGGTACCTTTATATTTTATATCATCGTAAGTCAAAACGGTAGTGTCGGGATTGATTTTTGGGGTGATAGGATAGTTGTCATGATAGCGGAAGGTGGCTTGCATGTCTTTGACATGGGGATCGGTACTGGAATTCATGGCCCCGCCGCTGACCCTGCCCCAACCGACGGTGCCTTCGTGATAGGGACTGAGTTCCATTACTACAGGACAAAGAAAGCCTTCTTTGGTAACCGGGCGGCGGATCCAGACGGAAACCCGGTCCCGGATCCCGTCCCGGTCGGTATCACAGGGGACCTCCACCCAGACTTCCTCGGAGATAAATTCGCTATAGTTGAAAATGGGCATAGTCGAAGGCAGGCCCTGGGCGTCAGTGCCGATCCATTCAGGATATAACTCGCAGTTTTTGTCAAAACCCTTGACAAATTCAGCGGAAGCAACCAGCGAAAGGGCCAGGACCAAGGTCAAGGCCAGGGCAAGCGTGATCCAAAATCTTTTCTTCATGTGTAAAACTCCCTCCTTAATTCAATTCACAATTCACAATTAAGTCGCGTCAAAGTTTCAACTCCCAAGGGACCTGGCACCTCCTTCCCCCAACAAAAACTCTCAAAACCAGCTCGTGTTCACTACTAATAATATATTTATTAGTATATTTTGTCAATACATTCTTTTATTGGAAATTCGTATTGTTTTAGGAAAAGCATTAAAAATAGGCGGCTTTTTAGCCGCCTATTTTTAATGCTTTTCCTAAAGACTTATCCTCCTACGACCATGCGCAGGATCAAAGCGGCGTCGGTGGTATCGACCAGGCCGTCGCCATTTACATCACCCAAAAGCAGAGCCCTGGGAGTCCAATCAATAAGGCCTACCAGCATTTGCAGGATCAGCATGGCGTCTTCCGGGGTAATTAGGCCATCGCCGTTGATATCGCCCGGGATCCCGATTACCAGGCCGCCGTCTTTTACCACAACATCCAAGTCGACCAGTTTGTCCATCAAGGAACCGTACTGCATTTTTACCGGCAGGACAGTCAGCGGGTGATCCAGTTTAACGGGAATGATATCGGCTATTTTATACTTGACGGTGAAGAGGATACCGTCGCCCGCGATATTGTCGCTGGAGACAAAGGCGACCCGCATCAGGTTGGTGTCAAAGGCCGGGTTGAAAACAAAGAAGGGCGAAGCCAAGGCGCCGGAAGCAGTGACAGCGATGGGGGTATAGATCGTGTTGTCATAGGGTATCTGCAGATCCAGTGCGGAAAAGCCCAAGTCATTGTCCTTGATGCTATAGGTCACTTCCAATTCAGCGTCGGGCTTGGCCAAAATATTCGATACTTCGATAGTAACCGGCCATTCCGGTTCGGCCAGCTTGAGGGGGATATCAACATAGGAGCCGGCTCCCAGCCGGAGGTCATAGGCGGCGGTGCATTCGGGGGTCAAGAGCGGGCTGAACCAGGGGTCGGTGCCGAAAACCATGACGGCGATCCGGGTACCCGCATCAAATGTATAGTTATAGGGATTGAGCTCAACGGTATAGTCATAATATTGACCGGGTACCAATTTGGTTGTCTGGAAATAATAATCGGGAACATAATTCTGTTCCGGAAGGTCGAACCAAGCCTTGCCGCCATAGCCGGGATTCTGGACATCTGTATGGCCCCAGGTAACATATTTAAAGTTACAGGTACTGTTGCCGACCGGATTGGCATAGCGGGAAGCAGTTCTGGCATCGGCGCCGTTAACAGCCGGGAAAACGGTGGTAGAACCGGTAGTATTGACGCTGGAGCCGGTACGGGCAGCGACCCGGGCTTTTCTGCCGATCTCAAGTATGGCCACGGAAAGATTGCCCATTCCTTTATCGGGAGCAAGCTTCAGATAAGCCATCGCGGTACCGCTCAGCTGCATTCTTTCAGTCAGAGGCTCGGAAAGATAGAGCAGGCGGCCGGCATTGGGCTTGTCCACGGCGGCTAGGATCGCCTCCGCAGTCTGGTTGGAAAGACGGTGAACGCCGACATAACGGTCTTCGCACCATTGCGCTTGGGCGGAGCTGGCCGTACGGTTACCTTGACTGGCTACAGTGCCGATAGTGTTGGAGGGCCTGTTATAGCCGCTTGCGCCTCCGCTTTCGACAGCGCCTAAATGGAGAGGGGCAGTCAGCTGCTCATGGATATCCAGATCCGCAAAATGTTCCACAGTAGGAACCGGCGGATAATAAGAAAGCCTGCCGGCTTTGCCCTCGGGGCCGGGGGTCAGATAGATTTTATTGTAGTGAGTACCGGGGATTATGGTCCCGCGTTCTTCTATGTCCGGATCATAATCATAACCTTCCATCACGCCGGTGATATTGTTGGCGATATAGATATCATACATCAATTCGTCAACATGATTATCCAGGCCCAGGAGGAAATGATCCAAAAACATCAGATACCATTTATCCATACCCCGCTCCACCCCGTCCTTGCCGGGAACCAGGCGGCCGTTTTGACTGGCATGGGTACTAAGGCCGGATACCAGTTTATGGGTACCGTAAGCTTGCGGATCATTGCCGGCAAATCCGTCACGCATGGCTTGGAGGAACATATAACCGTGCTTGGGAACAACATTCCAGTCCTGCTGGGCATTGGTTTGAAGAATACCAACATCGGGATTGATATGGCCGATACCGCGGGTAAAGTTACGGGAATCCCATTCCGCATTATAGTCGCCGGTATCCCTGTCCTGCCCTTTCATCATATACTGCTGGGCTTGGATATAGGAATTCTGAGCAGTCAGGCCGAAGTTGGGACCGGCCGCTAAAGGGGGATTGTTATTGCCGGTGACATCGGAATTGAAACGGCTGAAGTTGTAGGAAGCATGGAGGTTGATGTCCTCACCTCCATAACCATCGGGAGAATGGAGAGCGCCGCCGGAACGGTAGCCTTCATACCAGGTGGCCAGATGGGCTTCCGGCATAATAGCTTTCAGGCCCTTTACCCCGCTTAAGGCTGTGGCTATCGGGGTGGTGCCGGGATAGGAGGTACCATCCATGGAAACATGGCCGTTACACCAGTCGGCCTTGACTTCAATATCACCGTTACGGGTGGTAAAGGCTTTGCATTCCCCGTTAAGCCATTTGATAACGGCTACGGAAGAGATCCATTCCTCCACATGCAAACTGTTGGTAATGCCTTCGCAGTCTATGTTGCCCAGCAACTGGCCGTAAATCAGGGCATAGCCGCGGACAAAAAATTGCCGGTGCCTGACGGGAGGGGTCCAAGTGTGACTGGCAGCCGCGCCGTAAATAATATCGCCCTGATCGTCTATGGCGGAAGGGGTAGAAGCAGGTACCTGACCGGGAATAACTCCGGTATACCAGCTATCCACGGTAAAGGGGCCATTGGTCGACCACCAGATAGGATCCCAGGCATCGGTTCCCTTATACTTGATATCCTCATAGGTCAATTCGGTAGTATCGGGATTAATATTGATAGTTAAGGGATAATTGTCGTGATATCTAAAGGTTTGGGCAAGGGCCTGGAGGTGTTCATCTGTACTGTTGATGTGACCGGACATGCGGGGATAGGTCATATAGCCGTTGTGATAAGGACTGAATTCCATCACCACCGGGCAAAGGAAGCCTTCTTTGGTAACAGGGCGGCGGATATAAAGGGAAATCCGGTCGCGCTTGCCGTCCCGGTCAGTATCACAGGGAACTTCCAGCCAAAGGCGCTCGGAGATATACTGTCCGGCGGTACTATAGTTGAAGATAGGCATAGTAGTGGGCAAGCCTTGAGCATCGCTACCGATCCAATCGGGGTACAATTCCAGGTTTTTCTCAAAGCCTTTGACAAACTCAGCGGAAGCAACCAGAGAAAAGGCCAGAACAAAGGCCAGGGCCAAGACAAGAGCAATAGCTAATTTTTTCTTCATGTGTTTTCATAACCCCCTTTAATCAATTCACAATTCACAATTCACAATAGAATGGCTTCAAATTCCAACCTCAAAGGGTCTTACCACCTCCTTTTTGGAAAAACAAAAACAGTGCTTGTTTAATACTAATAATACTTATATTGTTATATTTTGTCAATAGATACTTTTATTGGAATTTTGTTTCGTTTTAAGAAAAGCATTAAAAATAGGAGGCTAAAAAGCCTCCTATTTTTAATGCTTTTCTTAATAACTTATCCGCCAACGACCATACGCAAAATCAAAGCAGCATCAGTAGTATCTACCACACCGTCACCGTTGATATCGCCCAAAAGCAGGGCTCTGGGAGTCCATTCTACCAGGCCTACCAGCATCTGGAGGATCAGCATGGCATCTTCCGGGGTTACCAGGCCGTTGCCGTCGACATCGCCCGGGATCCCTATGACCAGACCGCCGTCTTTTACGGCAAGATCCAGGTCGGCCAGCTTGTCCACCAGGGAGCCGTATTGCATTTTCACCGGCAGCACTGTCAGGGGATGATCCAGCTTTGTGGGAATGGTATCAGCTATTTTGTACTTGACGGTGAAGAGGATGCCGTCGCCCATGATATTGTCGTCGGAAACAAAGGCAACCCGCATCAGGTTGGTGTCAAAAGCTGGGTTAAAGACAAAGAAGGGGGAAGCCAAAGCGCCGGAAGCGGTGACAGCAATAGGTGTATAGACAGTATTGTCATAAGGTATCTTCAGATCCAAAGCGGAAAAGCCGAAGGCATTGTCCTTGATGCTGTAGGTGACTTCCAATTCGGCGCCGGGCTTGGCTAAAATATTAGATACTTCGACAGTCACTGGCTTTTCTTGTTCGGCCGGCTTGAGGGGAATATCAATATAGGTGCCTGTGCCCAGTTTTACATCAAAACCGCCGGTGCTGGCAGCATCCAAAATCGGACTGGCCATGGTGTCGGTGCCGTAGACCATGACGGCAATGCGCATACCGGGTTCGAAGGTATAGTTATAGGGATTCAACTCTACCACATAGTCGTAGTACTTGCCGGGCTCCAGCAAAGTGGTTTGATAATAGTAGCTGGGGGTATAATTTGTCTCGGGAACATCGAACCAGGCTTTCCCGTCATAGCTGGGATTTTGGACATCGGTATGGCCCCAGGTAACATATTTGAAGTTGCTGGTAGTACCGGTGCCGACAGGGTTGGTGTAGCGGGTAGCGCTAGTAGAAGCAGCACCGTTTTCAGCCGGGAAGACAACGGTGGAGCCGGTAGTACCGATACTGACACTTTCGATACGGACAGCAGCCCGGGATTTACGTCCGATTTCCAGCAAAGCTACAGTCAGGTTGCCAACACCTTTGGTGGGAGCAGCCTGCAGGTGGACCACTGGGGTGCCGCTGAGTGTCACTCTTTCAGGGAGGGGCTCAGAGATATACATCAGGCGTCCTGTAACGGGTTTATCAACAACATCTATAAGAGTCAAACCGTCACCGTAGTTGGTAGTGGTGCGGTTGACACCGACAACACGATCGTCACAATAGTTGATTTGAGCAGTAGAGGGCGTATAGTTGCCCCGGCCGCTGCTGAAGGGAATGACTGTGGTAGGCCTGTCGGGAGCACCAGGATGTTGAGGAGCATTGATCTGATCAGCAAGAGTCAGATCATCGAAATGATCCACAGCTGAATCAGACGGATAGTAGGAAAGGCGGCCGGCTTTGCCTGCGGGACCGGAAGCCAGATAAATTTTATCATAGTGGGCGCCGGGGATAATGGTGCCGGGTTCCTCAACGGCGACATCATAATCATAACCTTCCATAACACCGGTGGTGCTATGAGCAATATAGATATCATACATCAATTCGTCAACCTGGTTATCCAAGCCTAACAGGTAGTGGTCGAGGAACATCAGATACCATTTCAACATGCCCCGTTCCACGCCGTCTTTACCGAGGACAAGACGATGGGAGGCAGCAGTAGTGGCATTGCCTTGGCTGGCATGCTTGGAAAGGCCGGCTACAAATTTATGGGTACCGTAAGCTGCCGGGGCATTACCGGCGAATCTGGCGCGCAGGGCTTCCAACTGACCATAACCGTGCCTGGGCATAACGTTCCAGTCCTGCTGGCCCATAGTTTGGAGAATACCCATGTCGGCAGGGATTTTGCTATAGCCGCGGGTCAGGTTGCGGACATCCCAGGCGGTATTATAGTCGGCGGTGTCCCTGTCCTGCTGTGTCATCATATAATGCTGGGTTTCCACATAGGCCATCTGAGCGGGGTCTTTGGGGAAAGTAGGACCAATCTCCGGAGGAATGACATTGTTGGTGGTGCCGGTGATATCGGCGTCGATCCGGCTGAAGTTGAAGGAGGAGTGGAGGTTCATGTCCTCGCCACCATAACCTTCGGGGCCGTGGAGAGCGCCGCCGGAACGATAATACTCATACCAGCTGGTGACATTGGCTTCCGGCATAATGGCCTTAAGCCCGGGAGCACCAGCCATAGCAGCGACCATCGGGGTGGTGCCGGGATAGGAAGTGCCATCCATAGCCACATGGCCATTGGCCCAATCGGCTTTTACTTCCACGGTTCCGGTGCGGGTAGTATAAGCTTTGGCTTCGCCGGCAAACCATTTGCAGGCAGCGGCAGCAGAAAGCCATTCTTCCACATGCAAGCTGCTGGTGATACCTTCGGAGCTCCTGTTACCCAACAACTGACCGTAAACACAGGCATAACCGCGGACGAAATAATGGTGATGTCTGGCAGGAGGAGCAGCACCGCTGCTGCCCGTCCAGGAACCGGAACTGCCGGCTATGCCAACCTCGGTAGGAACGGTAGCAGCGGGAACCGTACCGGTGTAAAGCTTTCTGGTTCTGACATCCCCGTATTCATCTGTGAAAGTTTCTATACCGGAATTATCCGTACCGGTATACCAGCTGCCGGTCGTGAAAGCGGCATCGGTGGACCACCAGATGGGGTCCCAGGCTTCAATTCCTTGATACTTGATGTCATCATATGTTAAGTAAGTTGAATCCGGGTTGATTTTTAGGTGCACCGCGGAATTATCTTTATACTGGAACGATTCAGACAACCCCTTGAGATGGAGATCCGGGCTGTCGATGTAATTGCTCATCCTGCCAAAGCCTCTGGTGCCATCGTGATAGGGACTGAATTCCATGACTACCGGGCAAAGGAAGCCTTCCTTGGTGACAGGACGGCGGATCCAAAGAGAGACTCGGTCCCGCTTGCCGTCCCGGTCAGTATCGCAAGGTACTTCCACATAGACGACTTCGTTGATATAGCCGGCAGTAGTATAGCTAAAAATGGGCATAGTGGTGGGCAGGCCCTGAGCGTCCAGGCCGATCCATTCGGGATACAATTCGAGGTTTTTGTCAAAGCCTTTGACATACTCGGCGGAAGCAATAGCTGAAAATGCCAAGACCAAGACCAATGCCGCAGCAAGGATAATAGCAAATCTTTTGTTCATGTCAAAAATTCCCTCCTTAAAATTTTAAATGAAATATTACAAATACTTTGGTAAATTTTACCAATTTGGCAAGCTTGGCGCTCCGTTTGCTTAAAAGTATGTAATAAAAGCCCCTTAGCGCCTGAAAATACCAATACCTCCGGCCATCCGGAGCTCCATCACCCCCCTTAATTGAACAGAAAAACGATCTATTTTCCCTGCTCCATTCCCAAAAATCTGCCGAGAAATTGAGATAATACAGGGGTTATCCAATCCAAATTCTATCACTTTTGTCAATTATTGTCAACAAGAATTTTGTCACTAATTGACGCAATTTGGCAATTTATGTCAAAATTCCTAAAGTGCAGCAAATCATATTATCTTTCAACAAAAGCAAGAATCGCCTGCTTGCATTAAAAGAATAAGCCTATACAAGGAGGCTGTTGAAATCCAATTTTACTTCAACAGCCTCCTTTTCAGTTAACAAGCATTACGAATTGCTCTACATCATCCGCCGACAACCATACGCAGGATCAAAGCAGCATCAGTTGTATCAACTACGCCATCACCATTGATGTCACCTAAAAGCAGCGCTCTGGGAGTCCAGTCGATCAGGCCGACCAGCATTTGCAGGACCAGCATGGCATCTTCGGGGGTAACGAAACCGTCGCCGTTGATATCGCCCAAAAGACCGATGACCAGGGTTCCGGGTTTGACCGCAACATCCAAATCAACCAGTTTGTCCATGAATCCTCCGTACTGCATCTTCACCGGTTCCACATTCAGCGGGAAGTCCCCGGTGCCGGGCGCGGCAGCGGATACTTGATATTTGACGGTGAAGAGGATATCATTGCCAAACACATTATCTTCGGCGACAAAAGCGATCCGCATCATGCCGGCGGCAAAAGCCGGATTGAAGACAAAGAAGGGGGTAGCCAGGGCAGCGGCAGCCGTTACTCCGACCGGGGTATAGACGGCACTGTCATAAGGTATCTTCAGATCCAAGGCGGAAAAACCGGACTCATTGCCCTTAATGCTATAGGTCACATCCACCGTACCGCCGGGTGCAGCCAGGACGTCGGCAACTGCGATGGTGATGCCATCCGGCTCGTCAAGCTTGAGCGGGATCATAGCATAGGAGCCTTCGCCAAGTTGCACATCAAATTCGGCGGTACACTCAGGGGTCAAGAGCTGGCTGTAATCCACATCGGTACCAAAAACCAGGATGCCCAGGCGCATGCCGGGTTCGAAGGTATAGTTGTAGGGTTCCATTTCTATAGTATAATCATAGTATTGATTGGGAACGATTTTTGTGGTTTGGAAATAGAAATTGGGGATATAGTTTTGACTTTCCATTTCGAACCAAGCTTTGCCGGCTGGGTCGGGGTTCTGGACATCGGCATAACCCCAGGTGACATATTTCCAGTTGCAAATATTGCCGGTTTGGCTGGCCAGATTGGCGTAGGCCGTAGCGGTAAGGCTGGTGGAGCTGCCGCCGCCATAAGTTCTGGAGACTGTGCCATTAGCGGTGCTGGTAGCGGCGGAACCGGCGCGCCTGCCGGTTTCCGGGCGGGTTTGACGGCCGATTTCCACCAAAGCAGCGGAAAGATTACCAAAGCCTTTATCTGGAGCGGCATGGAGACGGACCACAACAGTACCGCTTAAAAGCAATCTTTCAGTCAAAGGCTCGGAGAGGTAGAGCAGACGGCCATCAATGGGCCTGTCGATCTCGGCCATAAGATTAGTTATCGCGGTGGTACGGTGACTGCCGATGACCCGGGCTTCGCACCAGGTAGCTTGAGCGGAAGTCACCCGAAGGTTGCCGTCGCCGCTGATACTGATAGTGGAAGAGGGTCTGGTACCCATATTGGCAGTAGTTCGGACAGGGGCAGTCAGCTGGGTAATAACATCCAGATCAGCAAAATGTTCCACCACGGGTGTTGGCTTCACATAGGAAAGGCGGCCGGCTTTGCCATCTTTGGCGGAAGTCAAATAGATTTTTTGATAAGCAGTACCGGGGATGATAGCGCCCAGTTCTACCCCGTCTGCAACATTG
>WRHF01000026.1 GCA_009783415.1 Clostridiales bacterium | reverse complement strand
GATATTGCTCAAATTTAATCTCTGAGATATATCCCAATCACCTTCATTATTAATCCTACTTCAATGAATTGTTATCTGACGCTAAAAATGTAGCCCATATGGTTTTTACTGGCCTTTTCAATTCATTAGCTATAGCATGTCAATATATTTTTAGGAGTAATTGCGTGCCATGAAGATCCATGTATATCAAACATGGCGACTGCTCAAAGGTAAGCATAGAGATTGCCCGGATAGTAGTTGAGTATATTGAATGTTTGTAATCGGGCAACCTCTACCTGTTATTCAAAGGATCCAGCTCCAGTAATTGACGGGCTAACGGCTTTCATGTTGCAGCAACAGCTTCACCGCCTCTGCTGCCTGAAGGGAGGTAATTGTTGCTGCGGTCAAGCTCAAGTTGCCGGTATATATTTCCTCACCTTTACCTCTTCAATCCAATTCGGCCTGTTTCTTTTATGTTGAGTAGAAAAGTTGACATTTGGAGGATACTATGTCATAATATTAATTAGATAATAGTATTAATCAATAAGTATTACCGCAGGAGACTTGTGCTATGCTTAAATTAACACGCGACGAATTAATGAAACGGCTTTTACGGCTGGATGAGGATGCTGATCTGAGCCTTGATCCGGATGAGCGCTGCCATCTTGTCATAGTAGGCGGCGGCGCTCTGATTATCCAACGGTATATTATAAGAGCTACCCATGACCTGGACGCAATCTCGGTTTCGCCTAAACTGCTATCGTTGCTTGAAAAATATGATATTAACTGCCGGGTACAAACTTTTATCAATAACTTCCCTTATAACTATGAAGACCGGCTTGTCCCTTTGTTTCAAGGCCGTAAAATTGATTTCTTTACAGCTTCGCTTGAGGACATGGTTATAGCAAAGCTTTACTCCAGGCGACCGGTTGATCAATCAGATGTTGAGGCGGAAGAAGTGCTAAAAAATTTGAACTGGGATTTACTTGATAAACTAGCCACTGACGATGATGAAGCAAAAGCAAGTGTGCTAAATGAGAGAAATTACGCTGATTTTATGGTAAACTATGAGAACTATATCAGGAGGTTTTGCCCATGCGGGAATTGACCTTTATCGGGTTTTTGAAACAGTATGTTCGCGCCTTGTCATTTTCTAATACAGGCAGCCTTAGCAAGCTTGCATCCGAAGCGGCGTCAGATAATCCCAGATTGCGTGAGCCGCTGTTCCTTTTTGCTTTGTTTTCCGGAAAAGAGAAAGTGTTGCTGACTGCGACTAAATTGCCGGAACTACACAGAGAATATGCCAATATGCTAAAGCAGTATGATCGGCAGGGGATGGAGCAATCTTTACAAAGCGGTGACCCTATATTACCTGAAGAGTATGCAAAAGTTTACCGCAGCTATCTTAATCTAAAAAACAAGAACAAAAATGATATGCATACCAAGTCGTTGATGCGTAACCGGATTATTCAGCTTCAGCGAGAAAAGAAGATAACGAATTACCGGCTTTATACCGATTTGCAGATCAATCATGGGAACATGAATGCGTACATCAAACATGGCGACTGCTCAAAGGTAAGCATAGAGATTGCCCGGAGAGTAGTTGAGTATATTGAATGTTTGTAATCAATCGCCTTTGCCATCTTTCACCCCATCTTTTACTTCATAAACATACAGGGATTTTACTTGCTTTTTCGGCCATGGCATTATATACTTAGCATATGAAAGGCGGTGGGCCACATGAATATGCAGATTCAAGAGGAGTTAAAATTAATCAAGGAAGGGATTGCTATATGCGTAGATTTAATGTAACAGGACTGTGCGTGCCCGAAGAAGACTACATGGTCGATATCAGCGGTAAAGTGGAACAGATAAGTAAATTGATAGACAGCCGCTCTTACTTTACAATAAACCGGGCTAGGCAATATGGTAAGACTACTACTTTAGCATGTCTTGAAAATGCCCTTAAGAACAGATATTTAGTTGCCTCAATCAGTTTTGAGGGGCTCAGTGAAAAGAAGTTTGAGTCACCGGAAGCCTTTTGTCCTATGTTTTTAAAAAAAATAGCAAAATCCCTCGAATTTACACCGGCACCGAAGCAATATGTGCAAGAATGGATCAATAATGAAATCACAGATTTCGATTTATTGAGTGAGCATATTACAGAAATGTGCCGTGATAACAAAGTCGTGCTGATGGTAGACGAGGTGGACAAGACAAGTAATAATCAAGTATTTTTGCACTTTTTGGGAATGTTGCGGGATAAGTTTCTGCTGAGGAAAAACAGAAAAGACTATACATTTCACAGTGTGATCCTGGCAGGAGTATACGATATTAAGAACATCAAGCTAAAAATGATCAATGAGGGAAAACATCCCCGGGCAGCCGAAGAAAACAAGATCTATAATTCGCCATGGAATATCGCCGTCAATTTTATAGTTGATATGTCATTTAGCCCGCATGAGATAGCTGCCATGCTTGGGGAGTATGAAGCTGATCATAATACAGGTATGGATATTATGGCAATATCTGATGAGATATATAGGTTTACCAGCGGCTATCCTTTTCTTGTCTCAAGAATCTGTCAAGCTATAGACGAGGAACTCGACCAAGACTGGACAATTGGCGGTGTGCAGAAGGCAGTACAAAAAATACTTAAAGAACAAAACACCCTGTTTGAGGATCTATTTAAAAACATTAAAAACAACAAAAAATTAGCCAATTATCTCTATGACCTGCTGTTCATAGGAATAGAGAAAAACTTTAATATAAATAATTCCCTGGTGAACCTGGGTTATATGTATGGGTTTTTCAAAGAAGCGGATGGCAAGGTAAGGGTTGCCAATAAAATTTTTGAAACGCTTATTTATAACTATTTTGTTTCAGAAAATGGAGACAACGAAGAAATACCAAAGATAACAGGGGTTTTGCAGCAAGATGTGGTGAGAAACGGGCGTTTTGACATGGAATTGTGCCTCTTAAAATTCGCGGAATACTATGTCGAAATATTCGGCGGCTGCGACCTTAAATTTATCGAGAAACAGGGGCGGCTGCTATTTCTCTTGTACCTGCAACCGCTGATCAACGGACAGGGGTTTTATCATATAGAAAGCCAATTCACCGACCAGCGCCGCATGGATATTGTAGTTGATTTCGGGCGCGATCAATTCATTATCGAACTTAAAATCTGGTACGGCAATTCCCGGCATCAGGAGGCTTATGAACAGCTTTTGGGCTATATGGAGAATAAAAAGGCGTTAAATGGCTATCTGCTGACTTTTGATTTTCGCAAAGAGGCAAATAAGCAGCGCCGCGCTGAATGGGTAGATTTTGACGGTGGTAAGCGCATATTCGATGTTGTTTTGTGATCAAAAGTTTCCCGCATTCTGATTTCTGAATCCTGAATACTTGCGGTCAAAGACCGCCTTAGATGATTTGGCAAAAATGATCTTGGAGCCACTCTCTGATCTTCCAAATCAAATATAGGGGGATAATATTCGGCTTATTATCATCAAGAGAAGTCAGTACTGATTTTTGCAGTTGATATTTTTGGCAATATTGCTTTAATGACTGGGCATGGCTTGCCGAACCTGCCTTAACTTCAATTGGCACAATGTCTGCATCCTCTTGAATAATAAAATCAACTTCTGCCTTGCCGGATTTTGTGTCGCTAGTCCAATAATAGGGCGTAGAATTATAAATATTTACCAATTCGCCTAAGACATAGTTTTCAGCCATAGCTCCCCGGAACTCTCTATAAACCGGGGTTTTATCGAAAACAACCTTGGGGGGCAGTTTAGACAGTTTTCGCAATAAGCCGATATCGCACATATACAGCTTGAAAATAGTGTGATTAGCATAGGCAGAAATGGGGAGAAAAGGTTTTTCAATGTTTTCTACTTTGTAGATCAAGCCTGCCCTGATCAGCCATTCCAGAGCGTCCTCCAGATCTTTTGCGCGCCAGCTTTCTTTGACATGGCTAAAAATAAATTTGCGGTTTTCCCTGGACAACTGGCTGGGAATAGATCTCCAAATTGCGGACAGCTTCGGGAAATCTTTTGGAGGAGCATGTTTGACAAAATCGACTTCAAAACCGTCAAGTATTTCCTGTTGCACTTCCTCGGTTTGTTCGATGCTGTTTGTTTCGATCCAGGTTTTGACCGCTTTTGGCATGCCGCCCACCACAAAAAACTCCAGGAGTTTTTCTTTTAATTCAGGTGCAAATGAGGGCAGAAGTTCGTCATCGAAAGATGATTCTTGGAGATGCCTTGCCAGTAATTCATTTTGAGCTAATAAAAATTCGTAAAAATTGAAGGGGTAAAGGGTCAAAAAGGAAACCTTTCCCACAGGAAACGAAGGATTTTGCTCATTTTGGCTTTTTTTAGGCAAAGCAATGCCTAAAAGAGACCCGGCCGCCACAATATGATATTCGGGCGCTTCTTCGCAAAAATACTTAAGCGAAGCCAGGGCCTTGCCGCAAAACTGGATTTCATCAAAAAAAATCAGGGTTTTGCCGGGTTTAATATCTTTGCCCCGGGATAAACTCAAGGCTTTGATAATTCTCCGAGGGTTTAAGTTTGGCCTAAAAAAGTCCTCCAGCTTTTCATCTTCGTCAAACTTATAATAGGCTACATCTTCATAAAAGGTTTTCCCGAATTCTTGCAATAAATAAGTTTTGCCGCATTGGCGGACGCCACGCACAATCAGTGGCTTCTTATCCGGATTATCTTTCCAGGCAATTAGCTTTGTCATCAATAGTCTTTCCACGAAAATCACCTCCTGCTGCAATTATTATAATGCTTGCCGTGAGAATTGTCAACAATAAAAGGGTATTATTTTGCAGTGAATTTTGCAAAATAATACCCCTAGAATAGTGCTATTTGAAATGTTGCATAACCATTGCCATAACGCAAACACCTTTTTTGCAACATTCACTTGTTTTCCCCATCAAAAGAATGGACGCCGATTGATGATTTCAGAGGTGCCCTTTAGATATGCTTTGATATTTGTTGTGAAATCGTCCCTATAGCGTATAAGGGAAGATTTAACAGCCAATTCTCTTTTTTATAATCGGTCATGGCTGTTCTGATCGACAAAGGCGGGGAGAATTTATCTCTAAAGGCTTTAAGGCTTTTGGACTGCAAATTTACCTCAGCCTTGACCTCCAAGGGAATTAGCGAATACCCATCGCTGATAAGAAAATCAATCTCTGAGGTGTTCCGCTCGTTCGTCCAGTAATATGCGCTGAGAGTTTTTTGGGGATTTAATTGCTGGAGCACATATTGTTCGCTCAAAGCGCCTTTAAACTCCTTGAACAGTGCGTTTCCATCCAACAAGATATCCTGTCGCAACCCGGCCATACAAGATAGCAGTCCCACGTCTACCACAAACAACTTGAACGCGGATAAGTCCAGATAAGACTTCAATGGGATTTGCGGCGCGCTAACGCGATGAACCTTGGAGACCAAGCCGCAATCGCAAAGCCAGAGCAGGGCAAGCTCATATTCTCTTGCCCGCGCTCCTTCCCGGATCAGTCCATAGATGAATTTCTTGTTCTCTCTTGCAAGCTGGGTAGGTATGCTATTCCACAGCATTCGGATTCGCGGAACAACTTCGTTGGGTGCGTGTTTGGAAAAATCCTGCTCATAAGCTGCAAGTATGCGTTCCTGAACCTTGCGCACCTCATTCCAATCCTTGTTTTCGGCAAAGTGCAGGACAGCTTCCGGCATCCCGCCGACACAATAATACTGCTTCAAGAGGTCGATATATTCCTGGCGAAAAGTATGGGCCATCTCGAAGTCACCGTTTATAAGAATCTCGGCAAACCGCTCTTTGCCTAACGCCGCCATGAACTCAAAAAGGGATAGCGGGTAAAGGTCAAGGAAATCAACCTTACCAACAGGAAAAGATGTGCCTTGATGCAATGCCACGCCCAACAAACTTCCGGCACAGACGATATGATACTGCGGCGCGTTTTCATTAAAGTATTTGAGAGAGGTCAGGGCTTTAGGAACCTCCTGCACCTCGTCAAATATAAGCAGCGTATTTGCCGGATCAATCTTTTGCCCGGAGTATAGTTCCAAGCCCATGATCAGGCGCTGGACCTGCAAATCAACAGAGAATAATTCTTCCATACGCTTGTTATTGTCAAAGTTGACGTAGACAGTGTTTTGATATGTTGTCCGGCCAAACTCCTGCATCAGCCAAGTCTTGCCCACCTGGCGAGCGCCCCTTATAATCAGTGGTTTCCGGTATTTGCCATTTTTCCATTGGTGCAAATCGTTCATTGCGGTGCGTATCATTGCCATTCACCTCTCATTGGTCTGATGATATAATGTATTGTATCATTAAGTCACGAAAAATACAAGGACTTTTGGGAGGTAATTCACACTTTTATCCAAGGTCTTTCGGCAAGGTAGGTGATCAGCCATTCCAGGGCGTCTTCCAGATCTTTTGCGCGCCAGCTTTCTTTGACATGGCTAATAATAAATTTACGGTTTTCCCTGGATAACTGGCTGGGAATAGATCTCCAAATAGCGGACAGCTTCGGGAAATCTTTTGGAGGAGCATGTTTGACAAAATCGACTAATTTATTTTGAGCCAATAAAAATTCGTAAAAATTGAGTGCAGCATTATTTGATAATTGTTCGCGTTCATGTTATACTAAAAGCGAATAACATAGCTGCTAAGTACTTACTGCTGTTGCGTTTTAATAAAAATATCAGGCAATGGATAGGATCTTGGACGATGATAGAGTGGAAATCTATCAATGCAAAGGACATTATAGTGAAAAATAGCCTAAAGGGAGTGCTTTTATGAAGAAGCGTTTTGTATTTCTGGTTTTGGTTCTGTTTTTGCTGCTACCTCTGGTAGCTTGCGAAAAAACGGAGGAGTTAGAGCCAAAACCGGGACAAGAAGATGAAATAATCTTGGAGACGAAAGAGGAGCCGGCTAATAACTACAAAATCGCCTTTTGCACACTCCGCTTTTTTGATGATGAAGAAGCCAATCTTTGTGCTGAAAAAGCCTTGGATATGTATGGTTCGGAAAGGATTCAACACTTCCAGGGGAAATATTATGGGTTTGTAGCTCAGGAAAACATCAATCCTGGTTATATAAGTGTGGCGGTAAAGCCCGAACCTTTTTCGGCGCCAACCAAAGAGGAAGTTATTGCCCATTACTTATCAATGGTGAAGGATCCCGATATTAAGGTTGTGATTGCAAATCAAAACCATTTTGCCGCAGGGGTTTTCGAGGCAATTAGAAAAATCCGTCCGGATATACTGCTAATTGCCATCACACCAGGAGAAACCGACACTATTTCCCAATTTGCCGATATAGTTATGCAAACTGACGAGCTGGCTATGGGCCGCACTATCCCCCGGCAGGCCAAAAAGCTGGGGGCCAAAACCCTGGTTCATTATTCTTTCCCCCGGCATATGGACATCTCCATTTTGGCTCGTCAAAGGGAGATAATGGAGGGAATTTGCCGGGAAATTGGTCTGGAATTTATCTATATCGAAGTCCCCGACCCCATGGATGATGGGGGCTTCTCCGTAACTTACCAGTTCATCTTGGATGATATCACCAAAAAAGTTGCTGAATACGGGCCTGATACCTGTTTCTTCTCCACTTACTATGGCATGCAGGAAACTCTTATCCTGGCTGCTTTGGAGCAAAAAGCTATTGTAGCTCAACAATGCGAACCCGGACCCTATGTTGGCTATTCAAGGGCTTTGGGTATAGAAGGACCTTGGTATAAAGCCGGCGATGTGCAATGGATCAACGAGCAAATACACAGCAGACTGGCAGAAGGCAAGTATGAAGTTTATGATTGGCATAGCTGGGTTAAAACAGGAGAAGTAGAAATCCCAATTGGCACGGGCCGTTTTTCCTCCTGGCCGGTGCCTCCTGCCATGGTGATGGGGATTGCTGCCATTGAGTATGGTTTGGCATTTATTGAGGGTAAGGTGGATATTGGGGCTAATAGAGACTTGCTGCAAGAATGCCTGCAAAAATCTATGGCAGCTTATGGCTACGGCTCTTACCTGGCTTATCTGGCGACCCACGAAGAATTTGGTAATTATTTCCTAATTACGGAAGACTATATTACCTATTAACATCCGGCGGCATACCGTATTTTGCTAAGTTTCCATTTTTGTACTCTTTGCGATCGGTAACATCACTGATTACCCAATCGGGGTCACCAAATTTTTGGGCCTCCTTAATATCGGCAAATTCTATTTCCAGATAGGCAAGCCCAGCCAACTCATTGCTAAAAATATCGATCGCTAAAATTTCACCTATTTTCTCATCAAAAAACTGATACCGCGTTTTGCGGATCGTTAGCGTATCCGGCTCTTTTTTCATGAGCAGTTTTAGATATTCATCCTCAGAAATATCGGTTTCAAATTCCTCTCTAACCATACCATCGGCGGACGTATTTGCTTTCACGCCTAAAATATGAAACTGTCCATCGTTGATCCGCCTGATCCGGATTTCCGGGGAAAAATTAATATACGATTGCTCAATCAGATATTTATCCGCGTTGTTCAGATCATAGGGAATATCACTTTCACGGATCAGCCATTTTTTCTCTATTTCGAGAGGCTCTGACCGGATCTGCTCTAATCTGCCCAGATAATCTCTTTTTGCTTGACATCCGGAAAAAAATACTGCGGCTGAAATCAGTAATAGTAACCCGATTTGAGCATAAAAAACTTTCCGCTTTAACACAAGGCAACTCCCCTTTCTTCACCAAACCATTACCATTAAGCCAAGTATAAATCACAGCTTAGGGAATGTCAAGGCAGGCGTTACAGTTCACACCTCCGCTGTCATTGCAGCCTATGAGCCGTAATCCCCTGAGGGCAAGCACAATGTTAACAACTTGATGAGTTTGCCATCTTGAAGAGAAGGGGTAATGTTGTTATCCATTGTCACTGTGAATCTTGTGAGATGTTTTGACCACAAGCAGGTCTGCCAAAAGAGCACTGAGATAGGTGTACGAGAGCATTTGTTCCAGGCTCATCCCAACCTGGACTCGATAGGACATGACCACCCGCCAGAGGAAGATGAGGGGAATAAGGGTAAAGATTTTGATAAAAATATCAGGCAAGAGATAGATGATGCCGCCATTTGTCTTTTCGAGGGCTGACAAATGAGCGGTTTTTAGATATTTGTTCATGTATTTTGCACTCCTTAATGAATATTTTTGGGCACAAAAAACCCGGGTATCCGCTTGAATACCCGGGTAACTCAATACATGAACAAGCCTGTTAGTCAGGCTGCATGGCTTTGAGGCAAGAGGCATTCAATACGGCTAAAATAGGCATAGTTATTCTGCAAGAGCCCAAAGGCGGCACAGATAACCGGCAAAAGGGCAGACTTATCCCCTATAGCCGTATTTTTGAAAGAAAAACCCTTGATATATTCGCAATTGACAAACACATTACCGCTGCTCGCAAAAACTGTAATATTCACACCTCTCACCACCTTTCATTAATATCTTATCTAAATGATAACACAAATCATCTTGGAAGTGTTCTTTGACCGCGACAGTAAGGAGACATTTCAAGACAAGTTATTGCGGGTAATACGTGCCGAAAATCTGATGATGAACTGATTGCTTTGCTGAAAGAGAGAAGTAAATACCCAAACAGGGTATTTACTTCCTGTTGAGGTATAAAATGCAAGAGCATATGCGGTCTAATGCTTATTAGGCGAATGTATTTTTATATAGTCGCTTCATGTCCGATGTAAACTTTGTAGCATATGGAATACGCAACCTTTTATAATAATCCATGAGTTGTTTGGGATGGTTTTTTACCATGTCTAGCTCAATAAGGAATTTTGCAATAGACGTTTCAGGGTAACCAAGATGTTTATTATTTGTTGGCTTATCTTCTTTGTCCTGCTCTTCTCCGAGAGGATACTCCTCGGCTATTTCATCCATAGTAGCTTTGTTAAACCTATCTCTTGCGCAGATATATTTCAAATTTTCAGAATCATTTTCAAGTAAAGACAATAGCCATTCTACAGATTCTTCTTCGCTTGGTAGTACACAGCTAAAGCCATAAAGTAGAAATTGACGTTCTTTGAGTTCGTTTTTTAGAATCCTGATTAGTACCGTTTCGTTTTTTTGGCTCTCTGCCTTGTCTATGATGTCAATGTTGCGGTTTTTCAGCTCTGATATAAGAGATTGAAAAGTATCGCAACAGAGAAAGTCTTTTATAGTCATATGCATCTCCTCTTACCCGGACAAGCCGGAGTTTTAAGCTCTGAGTCTTGAGTTTTGAGCAGGAATACGAAGGTACAAAAATTTTGCCATTTTGCGCAGAATTTCAGGAATAAGTGCCTAATATAAGTACTCTGCATTTGCCTTGCTCCAACAAACAAGGCAAGGTACCCCATTATTGTATCACAGTTTTTATCATACTTCAATTAACTGCAAACATTTTCATTACATTGGTTTGAGGTTTTTATTGAGACGATCGATCATCCATGATCAAGATAATCACCCCGGCTGATTTTCTACTGAGCGATCAGCATTTACAGGTGCATTGAGATTAGGCAGTTCCAGTCCTATTCTTTTTTTCTTGTCTGTGATTTTTAGAACAAAACCTAAGATCAAAGCGGCGCCGCCAAGGCAGGCTAGCATGATCAGCGGATTTGTGTAATTGTACATGACCGATGCCTCGTCAGAAGTTATCAGTCCCAAGTTCAGTTTTTCAGCCACATCCAGATTAGATGAGGTCAAGGTCCTGCCGATCAGGATGGGGAAGAGCCACAAACCGATGCTTTGGATCCAAAAAATCAAAGCATAGGCAGTGCCGAGGACTTTTTTGTCGACCAGCTTGGGGACCGACGGCCACAAAGCTGCGGGAACCAGGGAAAATGAGGCTCCTAATACTAAAATGGCAGCATAAGCTACAATAAAGCCCCCTATCACATATCCTTTAAGCAGAGGCAAAATGAAGGCAAATGTTAAATGGCAGGCAATCAGCAGTATGGAACCCAGCATCAGCATAGTGACGGCTTTTCCTTTTCGGTCGATAAAGTTTCCTAAAATCGGCGTAATACACATGGCCAATAAGGGTAGTACAGAAGAAATTGCTCCGGGGGATTGCTGGGCGTATGTCATAAAACAAACAACAATAAGTAAAAGGAAGGAACAGGCTAATAACAGATTTTTGACTTTCTTCTTCCAAAAATTACTCGAAAATGCGGCAGCAGCAGTCGCTAAAATAACAATATATTGAACGGTTGCAGCTGTGTTTGTTCTCCAAAAAGAATCCATTGCCAGTGGGGTGAAGTTGAGATTGCACTCAAGCATATTAACAGCATATTTTTGGAAGGGAAGTATCGCCGAATAAAAGAATACACAAAGTAAAGCAATCAGCCAAAACCCGCTGCTGGTAAATATCTTACCAATATCTTTTATTTTAAACGGATCGCCCTTCACTTTAGCTTTGTTGACTTGAAGATCCATTTTTTTATCCGCAAAGAAATAAATAATAAATAAAATCAAACTGATTATCAACAAAATAAGCCCGAATGATACCGAACGGGAAACATCAGCTTTACCGGCAATGACGGATCTTGCGATCAGGGGGGAAAATATCATGCAAGTAGCCATGCCCAGGCGTCCGATCGCCATCTCCAGTCCGGAGGCCAAAGCCAGTTCTTTGCCGCTAAACCATTTAACGATGCCGCGCATAACAGCAACAGTCGCCATTCCTTCGCCGCAGCCAAAGATCATAAAGCCAATGGATGCCAATTTTGCGGCAGCCGGCATCTCCCTATAAAACGGGGAAACACCTAATTGATCAAATACCGGAATATAATTCAGGTTATTGTTGAACCAGTTTTCTAAATTTGTTCCGGCAAACAGGTCTGTGACGGCATACCAGTTTATAGCCGCACCTGCTACCATAACGACACCCGCTAAAATAGCCGTAAAACGTACGCCCATTTTATCCAAAATGATTCCGGCAAAAATCAAAAAGAAGAGAAAAACATTGAAAAAGGATACAGATCCCGCATATGTACCAAAGGCCAGCGAATCCCAGCCCCTGGATGTTTCCAGAAGGGATTTCAAGGGTGATAATATATCCTCGAAGTAATAAGCGGAAAATATAGCAAGCGCTAAGAGCATGAGCACCGTCCAGCGGACAGCCGGGATGTCTTTCAGTAATTTTGCTTCTTTTTTGCCTGTCATATGTAACTCCTCACTAAAAAAAAAGGGCGCGATAGCGCCGATATTTGGCGGAGAGAGAGGGATTCGAACCCTCGATGGGGTATAAGCCCATACACGATTTCCAGTCGTGCGCCTTAGACCAAACTCAGCCATCTCTCCACAGAGCTAAAATTGACTTGCCTTAAGCTATTATACATATATTATTGCCTTATGGCAAGAGTTTTTCGCCTATTTTACAAAAAATTTTTTTTACTTACAGGATTTGGAAAGACAAGTTAAGAATATTTTGTTAAGGCAGTTGTCATTATGGTATGTATATGTTATAATTTTCTTATAAGAACCTGGATTCAGAGACTGTGAATGCAGGTTCTCAATATGCCGGAAGGTTGGTGGATCCATGCCGAAGCTGCGCCAGATTGTTTTTGAGGGTGATCCAATATTGCGGGAGAAGGCTCAGCAGGTATTGCGTTTCAACTCGGTTTTGCATGAGCTTTTAGACGATATGCAGCTGACCCTGAAGGAAGCCAAAGGGGTGGGCCTGGCTGCGCCTCAGGTAGGAGTGAGCAAGCGGGCGGCAATCGTTGAAATCGAGGAAAATTTATATGAGCTGATCAATCCGGTGATCATTAAAGCCAAGGGTCAAAAAAATGAGAGTGAAGGATGTTTGAGCATACCGGGAATCCGGGGAATGGTGCCCCGTGCCGCCAAGTTGGAAATATCGGCCCAGGATCGTTTTGGCCAAACCTTTCGCCTCAAGGCGGAGGATCTTTTAGCCAGAGCTATACAGCACGAAATAGATCACTTGGAAGGGCAGCTTTTTATTGATATCATGGTGGAAGAGGTCGAGGAGTAGATTTATGCGTTTAGTTTTTTTGGGCAGTCCGGATTTTGCTGTTCCTTCTTTGCAGAAAATTCTGACTAGTCATCATGAGGTTATTGGGGTCGTCACCCAACCGGATAGGCCCAAAGGCCGCGGTAATAAGCTGGCCTTTACTCCCGTCAAGGAGCTGGCTCTGGCCTATAGCCTGCCTTTGATTCAGCCCCGGCGGGTCAATAATGAGGAAAGCCTGGCTCAAATCACTGCCTGGCAGCCGGATATTTTGGTTGTAGTGGCTTTTGGCCAGCTTTTAAAAGCGCCGCTTCTGGAACTGGCGCCTTTGGGCGCGGTCAATCTTCATGCCTCTCTTTTGCCCGCCTATCGCGGGGCTGCGCCTATTCATTGGGCTATTATCAATGGTGAGAGGGAAACCGGGGTAACTACCATGCGCCTGGATTTGGGTATGGATACCGGCGATATGATACTGAAAGCCCGGCTGGCTATTGGCGAAAATGAGGATACCGGATCTCTCTACGACCGATTGAAAGTAGATGGCGCCGGTTTGCTTTTGGAAACTTTGGATCTGATCGAAGCCGGGCGGGCGGCATATGAGCCTCAGGATGGGGCTTTGGCCAGCTACGCCCCTTTGCTTAAAGCAGAAGATGAACTGATTGACTGGCGAAAACCGGCTTTTGCCTTGCACAATCAAATTCGGGGCTTGTCGCCCACACCGGGGGCCTATACTCAATTCGAAGGGAAAAGGCTCAAAATCCGGCAGTCGGTATACCGGGCAGAGAGCAGTTCGGCCCCTCCCGGTACCATAATTGAAATAGAAGAAAATATTGTTTGGCTGGCTGCGGGTGAGGGCCGGCTGGGCTTGATCGAGGTGCAGCCGGAGGGCAAAACCAAAATGCCCGCCGTTGCTTTTGCCCGAGGTAAAAGGGCAAGTAATAAGTAATAGGTAATAGGTAATAGGTAATAGGTAATGGGTAATGGGTAATAAGTTATTTTGGGGGTGAGCCGGAATGTTTTTTTATGATCCTACGGTTATTTTGGTTATTTTGGGGATAATTGTTTCGCTTTGGGCTCAGATCCGGGTGCAGGGTACTTTTAACCGTTATAGCAGGGAGTCCAGCCGTATGGGAATGCCTGCCTCTCTTGTGGCCAGGCGGGTTTTGGACGCTTATGACCTTCGGGATGTACAGGTGAAGGGTGTATCCGGCAAGCTTAGCGACCATTATGATCCCCGTCACAAGGTTGTCTGTCTTTCCGAACCTGTCTATAACAGTTCGTCCCTGGCGGCTATCGGAGTAGCGGTCCATGAGGTGGGCCATGCCATCCAGGACAGTGAGGAGTATTTCCCTTTGCGCATCCGCTCCGCTTTGGCTCCGGTGGCAAGTATTGGCTCTAACCTGGCCTGGCCTTTAGTTATTGCCGGTCTGATTTTCAGTTTTTTCTCCTTGATCCAGATCGGGATCATTTGCTTTACGGCGGTAGTATTTTTCCAGCTGATAACTTTGCCGGTGGAGTTTAATGCTTCAAGGAGGGCTTTGGCTATTTTATCAGGGGATGGTTATCTGGACCGGGAGGAAATAAAGGCTTCCAAAAAGGTTTTGAATGCGGCGGCTTTGACCTATTTGGCTGCGGCTTTGGTCGGGATTTTGCAGCTATTGCGTTTGTTGCTATTGTCCAGACGGAATTAGTAATGAGTAACTTAAATATACAGGCACGGGAAGCAGCGCTTTTGGCTTTGCTGCGGGTGGATAAAGAAGGAGCCTATGCTAATTTGGAAGCGGCATCGCGGCTGGGCGCCGGGGAGTGGCCTGCAGCCGAAAGCAGGCTTTTTACTCAACTTTTTTATGGCGCCTTACGCCATCAGGCTTCCTTGGATTTTTTGCTGGGGTTTTTGTTGAAACAACCCCTCTTAAAGCTGCCTTTGCCCATTCGCTGGGTGTTGCGTCTCAGCCTTTATCAGCTGTTATATTTGGATAAGATCCCGGCCTCCGCGGCTGTTAACGAGGGAGTCAAGCTGGCTCGAAAATATGGGCATCAGGGTACGGCTGCCCTTACCAATGCGGTTTTGCGCAACTATTTACGGCGGCAGAAGGAATTGGATCCGGAGGCTTTGGCCCGGCAGGAATGCGGTGATGACCTGGCTGCTTACTTGAGCCTAACCTTGTCCTATCCCCGCTGGCTGCTGGCTTATCTGCTGGATTTGTGGCCGCTGGAGCAGGTGGAAGCTTTTTGCCGCTTTCACAATCAGCTTTCCGGTATCAGTATTCGTACTAATACTCTGAGGATAAGCCGGGATCAATTATTACTTCAGCTAAAAAGGGAGGATGCCGGATTTGGGCGCCTGGCCCCGGAAGCTATTTTTTTGCCTCATAGTGCAGGCTTGGGCCGTTGGCCCCAATTTGAGTCCGGGCTTTTTCAGGTGCAGGATGAGGCCTCCATGCTGGCCGGGCATATCCTGGGCGCTGCTTGCGGCAGCCATATCCTGGATTTATGCGCTGCTCCCGGCGGCAAGGCAACCCATATAGCTCAGCTTACCGGGGATAAAGCCCAAATCCATGCTTTTGACTTATACCCCCACAAAGTGGATTTGCTCAAGGAAAACTGCCGCCGCTTGGGGATAAATAGTATTCTGGCTCAAGCGGGGGATGCCTTGCAACTACCGGAAAAATATACCAATTGGGCGGATTATCTGCTTTTGGATGCTCCATGCAGCGGGCTGGGAGTTTTGGGCCGCCGCCCCGATGCCAGATGGCGGAAGCAACCGGAAGATATTCCCAGGCTTGCGGCTTTGGGCCGCCGCTTGCTAACCGCTGCTGACCGCTATTTGCGGCCGGGAGGGATTTTACTCTTTTCCACCTGTACGGTCACCGGAGAAGAAAATGAAGGGAATATTGTTTGGTTTATGGAAAATTTTACCAATTATAAATCAGCCCCTTTTGCTCACTTATTGCCTGCCCACTTGCCGGAAAAGGATTTGGCTGCAGCCAAGCGAGGTATTTGGCAATTATTGCCGCAAGATTTGGGCACAGAAGGATTTTTCTATGCCCGTATGCAAAAAAGGGATGGTTAAGATGAAAACGGATCTAAGCTCACTTTTGCCGGAGGAATTGCGGATTTGGAGCCAAAGCCGGGGATTTGCTGCCTATCGAGGGGATCAGATTTTTCATTGGCTGCATCAGCGCGGCGCGGCTGACTTTTCGGAAATGACTAATCTGCCCCGGGATTTGCGGCAATTTCTGGATGAGAATGCTGTTCTGCATTATCCTAAAGTGCTCAAAAGGCAGGAATCGGCGGCAAAAGACACAGTTAAACTGCTGCTGGAACTGGATGATGGCCGGCAAGTGGAAATGGCCCTGATGCTTTATACCCGGCAGCAGAGCAAAAACCGGGCTACCTGTTGTATCAGCAGCCAAACCGGCTGTGCTATCGGTTGTGCTTTTTGCGCCACCGCCTTGGCCGGACCGGGCCGCAATTTGTTGCCGGGGGAAATGACCGCCCAGGTTCTCCTGGCCGGACAGGAGGCCAGGAAGCTGGGGTTTGAACAAATCACCAATCTGGTTTATATGGGGATGGGGGAACCGTTGCTCAATTTGGCGGCGCTGCGCCAAAGCATAGCTATTCTCAATCATCCCCAAGGTCTGAATATCGGCATGAGAAGAATAACTATATCTACCTGTGGTTTAGCGCCGCAAATCTATAAAATAGCCGATTGGGGCTGGCCCTTGGGATTGGCTCTTTCTCTGCATGCTGCCAATGAAGGCTTGCGCCGCAGCCTGATACCGGCTGCCAAAACCAACTCTTTGCGGTCACTGCTGGCGGCTTGTTCCTACTATCGGGAAAAAACCGGGCAACGGGTCACATATGAATATGCCCTCTTTGCCGGGATCAATGACGATATTGGGGCGGCTCATGCTCTGGGGCGGCTTCTAGCAGGCCGCGATGCCTTACTTAATATTATTCCGGCAAATTCTGTTAAGGAAACAGGATTTTTTGCCCCAAAAGGAGAAATAATAAAAGTGTTTAGCGAAATATTATCTAACTATAATTTAGAAGTGCAGGTAAGAGAGCCAAGAGGACTGGATATTGATGCAGCATGCGGCCAATTGAGAAGTAGGGACTAGGAATTAGGAATGAGGAATTAGGAATGAGGAATTACTGTAGTTTTTGCTCCGCAAAAACAATTATTTGAATAAAATGCTTCGCGGGGCGAAGCTACGATCATTCCTAATTCCTAATTCCTAATTCCTCATTCGATTTTTTGGGGGTGTTGTTTTGCGAAGTGCAGCTTTGTCTCATATTGGATTGGTTAGGAAAAGCAATGAGGACCGGGTTTTTGCTGATGAGGATTTGGGGCTTTTTATTGTCGCCGATGGGGTCGGCGGCCATGAAGGGGGAGAGATTGCCAGTTCCAGCGCGGTGGATACGGTGATTGCCGACATAGAGGAAAAACCGGAAGAGACCGATAGTGAGCTTCGCCAGGAGATACTCCGAGAGGCTTTTTATCATGCCAATGACATAGTATATCAGCAGGGTTTGGGTAAAAACCCTAAAAACAATAAGGGAATGAGCACTACTATGACTGCTCTTTGGCTGACAGATGAATTGATCAATTTGGCTCATGTTGGCGATAGCAGGGCATATTTGATCAGTGAAGGGGAGATCCGGCAACTGACCGATGATCATTCTCTGGTAAAGGAACTCTTGAAAGACGGCAGTATCAGCAAGGATGAAGCCAAACAGCATCCTCATCGCCATATTATTACCAGAGCTATCGGCCAGGATGCGATTTTGCAGCTGGATAATCAGGTGCTCAATTGGCAAAAAAATGATTATTTGCTCTTGTGCAGCGATGGCTTGTTTTCCATGGTGGATGATCAGGAGCTGCTTTATTTTATTATTGATCATAATGGGGATTTAGAGGCTGCCTGCAAAAGTTTATTGATTAGAGCCCTGGCTCAAGGCGGGTTGGATAATATCTCTTTGGTTCTGGTTTGTAATTGCTAAAGGTGGTGAGCGGTTTGATCGGCAAACTCTTTAATAACCGTTATATTATCGAAGAAAAAATCGGTTCCGGGGGCACGGCTATAGTTTACCGGGGCTTGGATAATATGTTGAAGCGTAAGGTTACAATTAAAATTTTACGGGAAGAATATGCCAGCGATGAGGAATTTGTCCGCCGTTTCCGCCGGGAAGCAACAGCTGTAGCCAATCTTTCTCATGGTAATATCGTATCTGTTTATGACGTAGGCTTTGAGGAAAACCTGCACTATATCGTCATGGAATTTGTGGAGGGGGAAAGCCTGAAAGCTTATATCAAGCGCCAGGGGGCTTTATCCCTGGGTGATACCGTCAATATTATCTGCCAGGCTTTGGATGGGATCGAATATGCCCATGAAAGAGGCGTGATCCACCGGGATATCAAATCTCATAATATTCTGATTGCCCGGGACGGCCGGGTCAAGGTGACAGATTTTGGTATTGCCGTGGGAACCAATGATGTGACAATGACTTATAATACCTCCTCCCGGATCATGGGCTCGGTGCATTATATTGCTCCGGAGCAGGTGCAGGGGGCTTCAGCCGCAGAAAAAACCGATATCTATTCCGCAGGTGTGGTGCTTTATGAAATGCTGACAGGGCAGCTGCCTTTCGACGGAGATACCCCCATCAGCATTGCTATGCAGCATGTGCAGGGGGAACTCTTGCCTCCTCATCAGGTCAACAGCCAGGTGCCGGTGGGTCTTTCCTATGTGGTGATGCGGGCCATGCGCAAAACCCCGGAGTTTCGCTACAGTTCGGCGCGGGATATGAAAAACAGTGTTGTTGCCGTTACCGAGGGCTTGAATACGGTTTTTCAGCAGCTGCCCAAGGAAGAAAATCTGCACAGTACCCGGGATTTGACCGGGGAGGTGCAAAAGGCTCAAAGGCAGCTGGCCCGCGAAGATATCCGGAAAAAAGAGAGGCAGATCCCCTATGAAGAGCAGGAATATGATGAATACAGGCCGATGTCCGCCGCCGGCAAATGGGTGCGGGGCATTTTGATTGTATTGGCAGTAGTTCTGCTTGCCGGTCTGATCTGGATGGTGGCACGAATAATGGGCGATATAAAGGTTCCGCCCACAATAGAAGTTGAGGTGCCGAAGGTAGAGGGTATGTTTCTGGTGGAGGCTGCTCAGATGTTGGCAGATGTAAAATTGAAAGTCGGCCATGTCGAGCATAAAAATGATAATGATATAGAAGAAAACCGGGTCATATCCCAAGGTACTCCGGCAGGAAACAAAGTTCCGGAACTAAGAGGTATAGACCTGGTAGTAAGCCTTGGTCCTAGCATGGTAGAAGTGCCCAAGTTGATAGGTTATTCCCGGCGGGATGCGGAATTTATGCTTAGCAGCCGTAACTTATTGCTGGGAGAGGATATTACTGAAGAGTATAGTGATGATATTCCCGTAGACGATATAATCAGACAATTTCCCCCGTCCGGGACTATGGTCAAGCAGAATGAAACGGTTCAGATCACGGTGAGCCTGGGCAAAAAGGCCCGTCCTGTTGCCGTTCCCAATATCGAAAAAAGCACTTTGAGCGAAGGCGAGAGTAAGCTGAAGGCAAAAGGCTTGAGATTGGGCAACCAGACTTACAAGGCCAGCGATGAATATGTCAGCGGGATCATTCTCTCTCAGGCTATAGCTGCGGAAGAGGTAGTGGACGAGGACACCGCTATTGATGTGACGGTAAGCGAAGGACCCGGGCCGGTACAAAAGGTTTTTACAGTCACTTACCTGATTCCTGATGATGAGCGCTATCATACCCTTTCCATCAAGATCGATGATGTGAAAGGCAGCGGCCAGGAAGTCTACAGCAGCGAGCATTTGCCGGGCACTATGGTTTCAGAGAATGTAACTTACTACAGCAGGGGCGCCATTAATGTCTATTTGGATGAGATATTGGTGCATACGGAAAAAGTTGAGTAGCGGAAAAGAGGCGACCCTGCCAGATCAAGGCAATGCCAATACTATTTCCGGCATTGTCCTGAAAGGCGCGGGCGGTTTTTATCATGTACTGATAACCAAATTGGAAAATTATGGAAATAAAGTACTGGTGGCAAAGGTTCGGGGGCGTTTGCGCCGGGAAACAGATATTATTTATAGCGGCGACCGGGTATTGCTGGAACCGGTAGCCGATGGGGAAACCCTGGCCGGGCGGGAAATGGTCAAGGCCATGATAGTGGATATTTTACCCAGGCGTAACCATTTACTCCGCCCCAAAGTAGCCAATATCAGTCAGGCGGTCTTGGTGCTGGCTGCCCAAAACCCCCGTCCGGACTGGCTTTTGCTGGACCGGATGCTGGTGATGGTCTTATCCATGGAAGTTAATCCGCTTATTTGTTTTAACAAATGGGATCTGCCGGACGCATCTGAGCAAAGCGAAATCAACCGGGAGCTGGCCGCCTATGAAACGGCAGGTTTTTTGGTGATCAGAGCCAGCGCCAAAAAGACCGAAGGAATCGTGGAATTATCCTCCTGCCTGCAAAAGCAGATCTCGGTATTTGCCGGTCCTTCCGGAGTGGGAAAATCCAGCCTGATAAATGCCTTAAGCCCGGAATTGGGGCTGCTGACGGGGGATATCAGCCGCCGTTTGGGCCGGGGCAAACATACGACCCGGCAGGTGGAAATATTGCTGATGGACCAAAATGCCATGGTAGCCGACACGCCCGGTTTTTCTTTGCTTGATTTACCTGACGATTTGACAGAAGCAGATTTACCGGGCTTATACCCCGATTTTTCCGCTTTTGGCCCCTGCCGTTTCGACGGCTGTTTGCATCACAAAGAACCGGATTGCGCCATAAAAAAAGCAGAATCCGAGCAACTGATCGGATCAGGACGTTATCAGCGCTATTTGGCGCTGTTAACTGAGATAAAAGAACGAAAGATCAAATACTAGGCTGCTTGGCAGCCTTAGTACCTAACCCGGACAAGCCGGAGTGTTGAGTTTTGAGTGTTGAGTTTTGAGTAGGAGCAGGAATACGGCGGCACGAAAATTTTGCCATTTTACACAGAATTTCGGGAGTAAGTGCCTAAGGGACACAAAGTGTCAATAAAAAACAAGAATTTAATAAATGAAAAGCGTCTTTTTCGCGCTTTTCTACACACTCTGTCCTCTTGCTTTAGTATAGGGAGGGTTTTATGAGAACTAAAAAGTACTTATTATCAGTTAAGGCAATATCTGTGATGGCGGTTGTTTTGGTTTTTGCGGTAGTTTCTGGGGGCTTGCTTTTTGCTTCAGCCTCCGAAGGTGAGCCGGATTTGGGTTTGCGCCAAGAAGAAATACAAGAAGCGGTGTTTTTTGATGCTTCTTTGGCAGAATTGAAGGATGTTTACTTAATTAATAGTGATGTGCTGGAAATTGAATACAGTGAACCTGTTATTGCAGCTCAAGCACAAATGCTCTTTTCGATTAAAGTTGACGGGGTGGAAGTAGAATGGGAATTCCTTTCTTATTTCAATTTTGGTGACTATGGGAAAAGAGGCGGTGTTGTGAATATCAGATTACAGCAGGCACTGGATACCGGAGATCCGCGCAGCAGAACGCGTGGTTCGCCGGAAGGTTTTTTCCTTGATGGAAACCAAAGCGTAAAAGGTCCTGTTGCTGCCACAAGGATAACGCTCACAGTCGCGAATGAAACCAGAACCGCCAAATGGCAAGCTTTCTACACGGAAAGATCACTGGGTTACATGTCCAGGGTCTATGCTTATGCCGCGGCTGAGGCGGGTAATAGTGGGCAGCAGATCCGTGATTACGGAACCGACTACACAGCTGGCAATATTTTCTCGGCGACAACCGAGCCCAGGTATACAGAGGAATTTATAGCCAGGCAGGTCGCCGAAGGTATGCACAGATTTTGCGGGCGCTCGGAATTTCTGACCCTGCCTTTTATAGAATCGGGATTTAAGGCGCTTTTGGTAGGCGCTTCCCAGTCCGTTTATGAGGTTCCCGAGTTCCGCGAGCTTTATGTCCATGGCGAAACCGGCGATACCTATACGCGTACCGCTATCAAAGCTACCGATGTCCCCGGCAATTTCCTGGGTAACGGTAAATTTAAAAAACCCTTTATCGTCGGCACCGCTGATGATGTTATGCGCCATTACAGCCCTCTTCAAGCCGACGGCAGCCCTGCCGGCGGAGACGCCGATTCCGCGCGCCCCAGATCAGACTATTTCCACTTCGGCGAGGCCTTCTTTGATATTTACTATGAGATCGGGGTAAAAGTTGGCTGCCCCCGCTTCCCCCTCGGCCCGGATAATGATCCGGATGACTACCGTTTTGATTTACAATTGGTAAAATTTTACAATAATGCTAAGGCAGCAGGTAAATGGCCGGGTACTGCAATGATGAACAGTGTTAAGGATTATTACCTTTATGGGGCCATGGTACACTGGGAATTTATTCCGGAATCCTGGGAATTCAGGGAAAAATCATTCCCTGTCAACACCCGCGTCGAATTATCTGAGTATGACTATGACTTATACCGGGCTCTCTGCGGTATCTACGG
>WRHF01000025.1 GCA_009783415.1 Clostridiales bacterium | reverse complement strand
GAGAACGAAAACATTTTCTATTAATCCGCCGAGGATTTTTGTCGTCAGGTGGTGCGGGAAAACCGCAGGAATGCTTGTTGCCTTTCAAGGTTTTCCCGCGCCGCCTGGCGGCAAAAAGACCGGTGCAGTGATGGAAAATGTTTTCGTTCTTGGGTATAATAGGAGATAATTATGAAGAAGACTGTCTTCAATACCCGGATTTTATCTGCTGAGGCTGTGAAGGAAGCGGCTGACTGGCTTAAGGCCGGAGAGTTGGTGGCTTTTCCTACGGAGACTGTTTATGGGCTGGGGGCTAATGCTTTGGATGCGGCAGCGGTGGCGAAAATTTTTGCGGCTAAGGGCCGTCCTGCCGATAATCCTCTGATAGTTCATGTGGCAAATCCGGCAGCGGCGGAACCTTTGGCCCGGCTTGGCCCCTTGGCTTGTCAATTGATGGACACCTTTTGGCCCGGGCCGCTGACATTGGTCCTACCCCGGCAAAAGCTTGTCCCGGATATAGTCAGCGCCGGCTTGCCTACCCTGGCCCTGCGAATGCCCCGGCATCCTTTGGCTTTAGCCTTGCTTAATGAATGCGGGTTACCTCTGGCGGCGCCCTCGGCTAATCTTTCCGGACGGCCCAGCCCCACCCTACCCGGGCATGTTTTCGAGGATTTGGCCGGACAAATAGCCCTGATTTTAGACGGAGGCCCGGTGGAGATCGGCTTGGAATCAACCGTTTTAGATCTTAGCGGAAAACAACCGGTTTTACTGCGCCCGGGAGCTGTTACCCGCTCGCAGCTGCAGCCTTTTTGCGGGGAGATCCTGCTGCCGGATGACCGCCATCAGGAGCGGCCGGCCGCACCGGGGATGAAGTACAGCCATTATGCACCAAAAGCCCAGGTGCTTCTGGTTAAGGGGGCGGATGATTTACGGCAGGAATGGCAGAAAAATCAAAAAGAGGGCTGTTCCCCCCTTTTTATCCTAAGCCAAGAAAGCCTGGAAAAACTGCCCGAACTGCCCGGTGAACAAGTCTTATTAGCCTGGCCTGCCCATAATATGGAATTTTTTGCCAATAAGCTCTTCTCTTGCTTTCGGCAGGCAGATAAGCTGGGAGCTAAGGCAATAATTGTGGAAACAGTGCCGGAAACAGGCCTGGGCAGGGCGATCATGAACCGTTTAAGAAAAGCCGGCGGGATTGTCTGATCATATTTCTGAATTAATTTGCTTTAGCTGGAAAAGGGTGGACAAATACCCTGGCAGCAAGTTCATTATCCAAAGCCAATAGCAGCCCTTTGTTGTCGCCGATCAAGCGCAGCTTATCCAGGATATCATTAACACCGGCTTCTTCCTCTACCTGCTCATCTACATACCACATCATAAACTGATAACAGGCATGATCAAATTCCTGCATGGCAAGGGTCGCGATGGCATTGATACGCTGCGTCACTTTTTGCTCATGGGCGAGAACCATTTCAAAAATTTCATTCAAACCGGCAAATAAAGCCGGGGGTTGCTCAATTGCGGCAAAAGACGGGGTTGCGCCCCGCTCCAAAACATATTCATACATATGAGTTCCATGGGCTATTTCTTCCTGAGACTGAATAAACAGCCAGTTAGCAGTACCTTTCAAACCTAACCTTCCCGCAGCAGCGGACATAGAAAGGTACAAATACGCCGAATAGTATTCAGCGTTGACCTGATCAGATAAAGCTTTAGTTAAATTATCACTTAGCATGACGTTCCCATCCTCTCTTTTGATGCTATGATACATATTATAACCTAATTAAAATTCAATATCAATAGAAAATGTTTTCGTTCTCGGGTATAACATGCTTTTCCAGTTTATCTGGGGTAGGGAGTAGGATGTTTTCTTGTTGCTCCTTATTGCAATATACCAATAATTACTAATGACCCCTCTTCTAATGGCTGCACCAAAAGATGAGGGGTCAATATCTATCACCTATTACCTATACCAATTGCTCACTCTTAATACAGTTCGGCCATCCGGGTCACCGCTACATAGATACTGGCTATCCTATACCAGGTGGCAAAATCTACTACGCCGGAAACAGGCATTTTAAAAATGCTTTGAAAAGCTTTCACCGATTCCTGGGTTTTGGGGCCATAAATGCCATCCACTATCACCTTGGGTATAGCGGGATAATGCTGGGAAATGGTATTAAGCTGTTCCTGAATTCTCCGCGTATCAGGACCGGCAGACCCGACATTCAAAGCATAACCGGGGAAGGACATGGGTATTCCTTCCACTTTTTTCGCTTGATCCAAATAAATTTCATAACCATAAAACTGACGTAAAATATCTAAGGCGCTATAGCCTTGATCTCCCAAGTATTTAGAACCCCATTGAGTCATCCTCTTAGTAATAAGGGATAGAGTTTTTCACTGCATATCCTATTGATTGCGCATACATTATAGCACACTCTGTGATTTTTTTGCAAGTTTCATCCGACCACTCATCATTCTGTTTTATAGATTGTTCTGTGTACTCGGCAAATTTTGTGCCGTCTTTAAGACAGAAAATATATTTGTCCACTTGAATCACTCTTTTCTATAATTGTATGCAGCAAGGGAACTCTCATGTTATCCCATTGCCGATATAATTTCAGTTTTATCTACCGGTTTTTCTGAGGTGTTTTTTACTTTTCTTGCTTTTTATCTTACTGGTGATGGTGGCGGCAATAACGGTATTGCTAAACTTATTGCCGGCTTCATTCTGCAATATTAGCTTTGTTAATAGAAAAGGGCTGTCATTTATATGGAAGCTCCTCTAGGAAGTCCGATATAAATGGCAACCCCTGAAAACCATCATAATGAAAAACCTGGCAAGGCAGCAACACAAAAGTTGCCGATAGCTGAGTTTAATGGGTCTGATAACCTAATAAAAGTTTATACTGAAATTGTTTATATCCCGAGATATTATTTCCTGCTCTGCCTTTGTTTGGTGCTGCGAGCTTGCTTACTCTGGGAACGCTTATATAGAAATAAATATGGTACTTATTGATCATTGACAAGCAAACCATTTCCGAGTAACATAAGGTAACAAATTGGCGGAATATAATGAATTTTGCTACATTTTGTCGCATTTAACGAAACACCCCAGTCAAGCCATAAATGAACAATAAAATCTTGTCCGTTTTTATCAAAGGAATTTTTTCGAGCTTGACGACACAGTGTTATGTAATTTTGAAAGAAGGCAGATCTATGAAAATATACATAAGAGAGGAGGCAAGGAATGAAATTACTTAAAAGCCGGTTGCATGGAATCTTTAAAAAAAGAAGCGAAAATACCTATTTTTACTGTTTTAAAAATAAAAATACGGGAGGTAGTATTATGCTTAATGTAAAGAAAAGCTTGGTGATTGTTCTATTTGCCTCTATCTTATTACTCGCCGCCATTACCAGCAGCGCTATTCCTGGCAGTAACCAAACAGGAACTCTGGCTGATGCGCCGATGCTGGAAAGTTATATATCCGGCCAGCTCCTGGTCGGCATGGAACAGCCTGTGTCTTTATCAGGTCATGGCGCCAACCCCAACATAAATCTGTTTCAGGCAAATCTGGATGTCATTTCAATTACAGATCTTACCGATATCAGTGAATTTGTCAGCGGCCATGGCGCTATGCCTTTAGGCCCTTATGAAGGACGTCAAATTTTATTAGTAGAACTTGATGAAAGTGAGGATCTTCTGGAAGCCATTATAGCCCTGGAGGAAGACCCGCTGGTATCTTATGCTGAACTAAATCTGCTTGGTAAAGCTTGTTCAGTGCCAAGAAGCTCATATCTGAACGATTTTTGGAATTATGAGAAAATAGAAGCCGACTTAGCCTTAAACATCACCAGCGGAAGTTCGGAAGTCCTGGTTGGGATCCTTGATGCCGGGAGCAACAGCCACCCTGCCCTGGCCGCAAATGTTGACGAGGGGTTAGGTCGAAATTTCCTCTTAGGCGATAATTGGTATTATGAATCTTACGATCAAATAGATGACGATTACGGTCACGGAGTTTACAGCTCGGGTGTTGCTATAGGTGCTGCCGGTAATAATGATGACGGCAACATAGGCGTTGCTTTTGAGACGAGCCTGGTCCCTCTCAAAATCTGGGATGGCAGCGGTATCGGTGATGTGGCTGCTTTTATTCAAGCAGTAGCCTATGCTGAATATGCAGGGATCTCCATTTTGAATTTAGGCGGCGGTTGGAGCAGTAATTCGGAGCTTCAAGCAATGAAAGATGCAATCAGCGCTTACAGCGGCTTACTTGTAGCGGCAGCGGGTAATAATGGTAACGACCTTGATGATCCGGCAAATGCTTTTTATCCGGCTTCCTTTGACCTGCCGAACATTATCGCAGTCGCTGCCTCAAACCAGGACGACGAACTTTGTCAGTTCTCGAATTACGGCATGGCGGTAGATTTGGTTGCGCCGGGAGAAAATGTATTAAATGCTTCCACGTATTGGCATTGGAATATTGATGAGGGCTGGTATACAGAATTTGGCTATGAAGCCTGGAGTGGCACCTCCGCTTCAGCCCCTCATGTGGCTGCTGCGGCTGCGTTGATCAAATCTATTGCTCCTGAGTTGACCGCTGCGGAAATCAAAATGGCTATTCTTGACAATGTTGACTATTGCCAAACTCTGGACGGTTTGGTATTGACCGAAGGCCGCCTCAATGTCTATCGGGCGCTTAGCTCCCTTGCCCCGCTGAATACGGTCACTGTTTCCTATGACGCCAACGGCGGCAGCGGCGCTCCATCTCCTCAAACCGCGGCTCCTCCCTTTAATATGAGCTCAACTGAACCAACCAGAAGCGACTATATTTTCCTGGGCTGGTCAGTCAATTCAAATGCCGAAATAGGCGAATACCAGCCGGATGAGGTGTTCGCAGATAATAGTAATACCACCCTCTACGCCGTATGGCTGCCTGATGATCAGCCCATAGTCTTTTTCGATAACGCCTTAGAGTATGATTATGACTGGGAAATAGAGGAATGGGTACTATCCTGCCCCCTGACCGCTTTGCTCCCCGCTAATTATCTGATCACTGTTGAGGCAGTTGTCCTGGGTGTCGAGTACGATCCCAATGACCCTGAACATGAAGGGTATTATGAATATATTGAGCAAGGAGAGTTTTTGTTCGGTTCAGACGTTATCGGGATTATCTTCCCGGATGGCCTTGCCTGGTATAATGAGCTTTTATATGAAATCACGGTGAAGGTTTACGATAGTAGCAGCAATCTGTTGGCAAGCGATTTTTGCAGCACTAATATCATTCAGCCTAAATAATAGTAATTGCCTGTAAGAGCAAGTGAAAATAGAAAAAGGAGCGTGTTTAACTATGACGTTCAATAAGTCTTTAAAACGGTTTATTTCTATCCTACTTTCATTAGCTTTGCTGCTGGGTACATTCCCCCTCTCTGCCCTGGCTCTGCCAGTTGGCGATTTTGATGATGAAGATCAGCACGCTAATGCACCGGATTATGAGGAAGTTACAGAAGCGCCGCTTATCGAAGATCCTGAAGATAAATACCTTACCATCTATAATGAATTCGGGGAGCAAGTCGAACCTCATTCAGAGACCCATTATAAGAAAGGCGGTTCGAAAACAGATTTCTATAGCCCGATCGTTCCCGGAAAATACGGCAACACCGTTATTGAGTTCAGCCAGACTCAAACCCAAGAAATACGGCTTGAGATGTTGGATGAATTTGGGAATTACATTGGTCTGATCGCCTGTAGCGATGCGGAAGGGCAATGGGGCATATATGGTGAAGATGGAAAAGACAACCAATGGTATAATAGTACCCTCGGCTTTACACCTATAGGGACTAATTGGGGTACATATAAAGGCGCCTCCTGGTATCCCGGCGGAGCGGGAACGCAGAAGCCGATTGCCAATAAGCTTGTCTGGAATGGAAAATATTATGATACTAACATCGGGGACTGGGTATTCCCAGGTGCGCCCAATAGTAGTGATCCGCCTGAAGCTAGGGACTATATTTTCCATATCCGCTTTCAACCAACTCACAAGGATAACATAGAATTCACTACGACGCTGATGATAAAGATCAGCTATACGGAAGAAGCTATTTTGGCTATGATGGAAATGCGCAATCCTTACGGCTTTTGCGGCGGTGATCCTGTAAACATGGTAAACGGGAATTTTACCTGGGATTATACCGACTTTGCCGTCTATGGAGCCCAGCCGTTGGAGTTTACCCGTTATTATAATGCACTCGACAAAAATGAAAGTGAGATCGGCTACGGCTGGCGGCATAATTATCTTTATTCTGTGAAAAAAACCGTCTCATTTGCCACCCTTAACCTTCCCGATGGCAACAGTATTGTTTATCATATCAAGGGCGACGGCAGTTTTCAGGGGCCGGCAGGTAAGGACTATAAGCTGGAAGCTGATGGTAATGGCTATTTGATGACTGACCATGGTTTCACAAAATATTATTTTGATGAAGACGGCTATCTGACTGCTATAGAGGATCTGAATGGCCGGTGTACAGAAATTAACCGTGATGGCGCGAAAATCAATTATATAACGAACAATACCGGTACCTTGTATTTTGAATACGCGGAAAATCCTCCCCTTTATCAGATTGGTGATGTCAATATGGACGGGGTAATAACCGCAGATGACGCCATCATGGTTCTGCAGTATTGTGCAGGTATGATCCAACTTTCAGATCTGCAACTGTATTTAGCCGATGTTAACGGAGACGGCGTAGTTGACTCAACCGATGCCGCCTTGATCCTGAGGATGGCTTCTGGAGGAGGCCGCTCAGGCGCACCTGGAGGCGGTAAAAGTCTTGCCGGAAAAGATGCTCAATTGATCATAGATAATATTACTGAGTATGCTGCTTTGAGGGGCTTTGTGGACGTTACCAGCAATCGGAAAAGCAGTAAAAGCCTGAATTTGGAAGACGCTTTGCAGATGCTGGCATCTACCGTTAGTGAAGAAACTTTCCGCAGTTTAACCTCTTCCGGCAGCAACGGTGAAAGATTCTTCACCGGAGTTGAGAAAATCACCCGGATCACCGATCATACAGGCCGCAGTGTTTCCTATTCTTACCTTAACGGCGATTTGGAGTTTTTTGAGAATGCTGATGGCGATACCATTGATTACATCTACGATGACCATCGCATAACCGAAATTTACGATTTTAACAGCAACCTCGGCTCTGACGACCCCTATCTGACAAATATTTATGATGATCTGGGCCGGGTGACCGAGCAAAATATAGCCGGTGAAGGGACTACATATTTTACATATGACTTCGACGAGAGAGTCTCCACGATCACCAAGCCGGACGGATCCAAGCAAAGCTATTATTATGACCAGAATCAGAATGTGATCTCTGTGGAAGACGATTACGGCGACCCTACGGTTTACAATACTCTTTACACTTATGAAGCGGGCCGGATCACCTCCATAACAGATAGGCTGGGCCATACCACCTACTATAACTATGCCCGGCCTATTCAAAGCCGGATGGGCGATGTCAACGGTGACGGCAGAATCACTGCAGAAGATGCTATCATGGTCATGCAATGGTATGTCGGTTTGATCTATCTCTCGCCCGAACAATTGCTTTTGGCTGATGTCAACGGGGACGGTGTAGTTGACATGACCGATGCTGCTTTGATCCTGAGGATGGCTGAAGAAGAAGGTTCCTCCAGAGGAGGTATAGCTCTTGATGATAATGATGCCCGCCTGATCGTGGATGCTATCCTGGCATTTGTTGATCCATCCGGCGCAGCCGGCAGCCGCGGTACGGTCAGTCTGGAAGACGCCCTGCAAATGTTGAGCGCTACCGTTGATGAGGAAGATTACCGCAGTGTCATGTCATCAGGCAATAAGAGCAGCTCCACTTCTTCCGGCGGGAGGGGAAACATTGATCCCTCTAACAGCAATGGTAATATCTACTCCATCGAATATCCCGACGCTACAACGGAACTGTTTGATTATAATGAATTGAATCTTGTTACCAAAGTAACAGCAAAAGACGGTACGGAAAGATACTATGACTATGACGAGTATGGCAATCTGACCGAGTATACCGACGCCAAGGGCAATATCAGCAGATATACCTATGACAGCGATAATAATATGCTGACCAGCGAAGATGCCGAAGGCAATATTTCCGAATACGATTATGACAGCAGGGGTAATATGATAGAATCCACTGATCCCCTTGGCAATAAAACCTTTTTTGACTACGATAACCAAGGCCGCCTTATCAAACAAACAAATGCAGACGGCAGTACGGTGGAATATGAATATTCCACTGCGGGTAAGCTGGAGAAAATCACCAACTCAGACGGCGAAGTACAGCCCGAACTTATCAGCGAGCAGAGCTATGAAGTCAACGGTAACGGTTATAATACGGGTCATACCGATGCCATGGAGTATTCTACCAGCACAATTTATAATGAGATGAACAAGCCTGTCAGCGTTACTGATGCCGAAGGCAATACGACGACTTATCAGTATGACGACGTAGGCCAGCTGATCTTGACCACAGATGCCAAAGGCGGAGAAATCAGTTATGAGTACGACCTGGCAGGCAGAATGATCTCCATGACTGATGCCAGGAACAATACCTGGACCTACGAATATGATGCTGAAGGCCACCTGACGGCGACTATCGATCCCTTAAATAATCTCACTTCCAGTATTTATGATAATATGGGCCGGGTGGATACTTCAACTAATGCCCGGGAAGCTTCCATATATTATGAATATGACGATATGGGCCGTACCCTTAAAGTCATCTATGGCTATTCACCTCTTTTCCTGATGGGCGATGTTGATGGGAACGGTGAATTGACCGTAGAAGACGCGGTCATGATCCTGCAATACGAAGCGGGCCTGATTTCTTTCTCTCCCTGGCAACTGATCGTAGCCGATGTTAACAGAGACGGTGAAGTTAATGAGGATGACGCTAACATTATCCTGATGGTAATCGTTGGCAGCTTCCCCGGCTCCGTCAGCAAAAGCGGTAATATGGGCGAAGAAGACGCTCTTTCGATCCTGAAACTTATCGTTGGGGCTGATCCAACAAAAACTGTTACCAAGGGCGGACTGACCGGCTTGGAAGAGCTTCAATCAGCGCAAGGAACATCAGGCAGATCAGGTTCTTATCTGGATGCCTTCGGTGTTTACACCCAAAGTGTCTATGACGATATCGGCAATTTGATCGAGCAGTATGACAAAAACCGTAACAAGTGGAGTTATAACTACGATGCCAATAACCGGATGGTTGGATCCACTGATCCTCTGGGAAATATTACCACATATGAGTACAATGCTAACGGGCAGCAAACCCAAACCCTTTCCCCGGAGGGAGCTGTAACCGGGTCGGAATATGACGAGATGGGACGTTTGATTTTATCCACCGATCCGGAAGGAAATATTACGACTTATGAATATGACGCTCTGGGACGGTTGGTGCAGGTCAATTATGCTGTCGGAAGCGATATAGCCACCAGTACCGTCAATGAATACAACGACAATGGCTGGCTGACAAAAGCAACAGCCCAGGATGGCGGCGAGACCAGTTATGAGTATAACAAAAACGGGCAGATCCTCTTGATCACCGACGCCAAGGGCGGCGTGACCGAATATGTTTATGATGTTTTGGGCCGTACCGTTTCCGTCATTGATGCTTTGAACGGCGAGACCAGCTATGATTATGATGAAAACGGCAACCTGGTTTCTGTCACTGATGCCATGGGCGGGGTGACCAGCTATGAATACGATGAGCTGAACCGCGTGGTCTCCACTACGGATGCCGTGGCTAATGAATCGGTATCGCTGGTGAAAAACAGATCGCTGGTGAGCTATGATGAAAACGGTAACATGGTCAAAGTCACCAATGTGGATGAGGATGATCTTGTCGTCAGTGAGATCACTTATGAATATGATGATCTGGACAGGCTGATCAGCTATACCGACACCGAGGGCTATACCTTCTATTTCAATCATGACAACAACGGCAATACCATCCGCGAAATAGACGGGCGGGGCAATAGCACTGTTACCCGCTATGACGGTCTTGACCGGGCTGTGAAAAGCTATGACCAGTTGGGTAATTTCACCCTGACGGAATATGATGCCGACGGCAGAATGGTAAAATATACCAATGCCGAAGGTGCGGAAACCAATTATGAATACGATCTCAACGGCAATCTCAAGAAAATCACGGATGCTTTGGAAAATGAGACAGTTTTCACCTACGACAGCATGAACCGGGTCAAAACCAGCACCGATGCCAGGGGTGCTCTGACGACTTATACCTACACAGCCACCGGCCAGGTAAAGACTGTTACGGATGCTCTGAACGGGGAGAAAACTTATACCTATGACCTGCTGGGCAATCTGCTCACCGAAACCAATGAGCTGGGCAAGACTACCACCTATACCTACGATGCCCTTTCCCGCCCCTTGACAGTGACAAATCCCCTAGGCCATACGGATACCTTTACTTATGATGCTCTGGGGCGGATCAAAACCGTAACTGATAAGAACAACAATGTGACTCAATACTTTTACGATGCCAACGGCAATTTGATCGAAACCGTTGATGCCCTGAATCATAGCAGCTACTTTGAATATGATGCCATGAACCGTCTGGTTCAAGTCACCCTAAACCGAATCGACGCCCGGCACAATGTCAACGAGAACCAGGTCACCATCTATCAATATGATAAGCGAGGGCTTGTCACCAAAGAGATCAATGCCGCCGAAGATCAGACGATCTATGTTTACGATGGCAATGGCAATTTAGTCCAGAAAACCGATGCTGACGGTTATGTCACCGATTTTAGCTATGATCCCCGTAATCTGGTCGATGTGATCAATTACGATACTGCCAATCTCACAGGCGGGAAACAAGCCCAGTTTGCCTATAATAAAAACGGTGAACTCATCGCCATGATGGATTGGAACGGCACCGTCAATTTTGCCCTTGACGTGCTGGACAGGATCATCAGTGTCAATGACCAGAATGAGGAAATCACCGGTTATACTTATGATGCAGTGGGGAATCAGACCAGTATCACCTATCCCGACAGCACGGTTGCCAATTATACCTATGACCTGCTGGGACGTCTGACCAATCTGAATGACGCGGAGAATATGGATACTGCATACCAGTATGACGCGGCCAGCCAGCTGAGCGAGCAGAATAAACCCAATGGCTGGAATGAGAACTATACTTACGATAGCGCGGGTCAGCTCTTGACCCAGCTGACTAAAGACCCCACGGATAAATCGAATAAAAATATCCTGCACACTTATACATATGATCCCCAAGGCAATATCCTCAATGAGACCCGTACCGGGGCGGGAGGTCAGGAGAAATTCGATTATACCCACAGCTACGATGTTCTGAACCGTTTGACTCAGACCACGGGCCTTTGGGGCTATCCCACTCATACTTATGAGTACGACAGTCTGGGCAATCTGCTCTATGAGAAGAACGGTAACGGCAACAACAAGGGCAATGAATACTGGTATAATAACCTGAACCAGCAGATCCGCAAACAGGTTGACGGCAAGGATGATTATTCCTACAGCTTCGATGAGCGCGGTAACCTGATAGAAGGAGTGTACAACAAAAAACCTGGCGATCCCTCAAAAGACGAGATCATGGAAAAATATGTCTATGACTCAACCAACCGTATGGTCAAGGGGAGTAAGTACCTGGGAACAAGTGTTGACTTCGTAGAGTCTCATTATATCTATAACGGTCTTGGTTATCTGGTTGCCAATGAGTGGGTCATTGCCAAGAACGGTGAAGGCTATCATGGCGCTGGGGTTGCTATTGAACCCTCCGAGCGGGTGGATGATGTGGTAGTTTGTGACCGGCATACCAACAGCACCGGGCTTGGCCATATCAATCCTACGGGTAAAGGCCATACAACAGGCGGAACCACAGGCGGCATCGTACCAACCATTAATAAAGGGAAGTATGCGGTAGTCCATAAGGATTTTGTTTTGGACTATACAAGTCCCCTGCAAAATGTTATAATGGAGATGGAAACGGGCGACAGCGATCTGAACTACCGTTACACCTTTGGCCTGCAGAAGGAAAATGCGGTGATTTATGGAGTTGGCAATGGCGCGGGAGGTCTTTTGCAGCAATATAGCTACCCCACCGGCTCCAAAAACATCATCAAACTCTACTATCATCACGACCATCTGGGCACTACGGATTATCTGACCGACAATGTAGACGGTAAAGTTGCCAGTTATCTGACCTATGATGCTTGGGGTCAGCCGACGAATAAAACTATTGTCCTAAATGGCGTGCGCCTGCTGGATCTGGTTGCGGAATACACCGGCCATCCCTATGACCAGGTGCTGGATCTCTATTATGCTAAGGCTAGAATGTATAATGCGTCGGATAGACGGTTTATGGCGGTTGACCCGGTTAAGGGGAATACAGAAAATCCTGCAACAATGGTTCAATACATCTATTGTCTAAACAATCCGCTGGTGCTGATTGACCCAACTGGCATGTGGAGCGCAGATGTCCATCTTAATGACACGGAAAAATGGGCTCAGAAAGCAGACGTAGGATTCTTTGAGAAAGAAGCTAAGAAAATCGCCGAAGCAGATAAAAACGTCGATTACAATGCAGCTACCATGCCAACTAATCTCATTAGTGGCGCGAGCTGGCACTTTAACATGAGTAGCTCCAAAAATTGGATGAATGAAACAGGAGAGTCAAATGATACTCGAGAGAAGCACTTTAGAGAGGAAAAGCAAAAGGCAAAGGAGGAATTACGGCTAGCCGAGTTAACATTTGCTTCTAATTATACACGAGGAGATAGCGAGAATCATCTATATCATGCTTTGGAGTTTTTTGGGAAGGGATTACACGCAATTCAGGATGTATATGCTCACTGGCACTGGAGACCCTTTTTTGATGGTGATGTATGGCATAGAGCATATTATGCAAGGTTTTACGATGATGGCAGGGAAAAAGACACTCTTTTCGATCTTTTTGATAAAGAAAAAAACATATTAAGTCCTTTATTTGACAATAAGGCATATGACCTAGAATTTAAGGCGAAATGGGTTGTTACTAGTTCCGGCATTTACCGAAAAAATGTTTATGTTGCGTACTTTGTTGATAAGAACGGAGGTACCAGGTATAATGATACAAAGGAAAGAACAATAAAGGAATTGAAGGCTTTTTACAAGGACGCGGAAGACATAGTGAAAAAGATAAGAAATTACAAAAAGAGTCTAGAGACATAGAATTCTAATTCCTATTGCACTGATCCAAGATTTGGACGTGCTATCAAATCTAATTGGGATAGGATGCGGAGAAACCAAAAGGCAGGGGTGGAATTGTCCCGCCCCTGCCTTTATTATTTTTAAAAAAGAGGAGGCAAAATCTATGATTTCAGAAATTTTTATGAGTTTCCTTGGATTACTTTTCAGCTTAGTTGGCGTATTTTTTGTGGCGCTTATTGGCCTGGGTGTATTAATTTTTTTTATAATAGAGATAAATAAAAAAGGGGGGGTTGCACCTAAAATACTTGTGTATATAATTGGCTATATGTTGCTAGTAGTTTTATCATATAAGATACTATTATTTGATCTCAATACCCCGTCAAAAGTAGACATATCACCGGTATATAACTTGACCAAGATAACTGGCGCAAGAATCATTAGTAATGAAGATTATAAGGATATTATACGCCTTATTGATGAGAGCGGTGCTTTCAGTAGTGTTAGCTTTGATAATAAAAATAGTTACGATTTTAGTTATTATTATTACAGCGATTATAGCGATCCTCACCATCCTAAATATATTGTGGCAGAAATTTATGTTGATTATTATCAAAATGAGAAGGATGCTCAATTGCATACTTGGCCAAAGAAACTAGATAAGGAAGAGGGCCAGTTAGTTCAAATCTCTGATAATTTAAGGGTCGCTTTATATAATTCAAAAATGTATAGAGTGGCTGATATATTTCATGCTGCAGATTGGCATAAACACACGACGACCGATATTTTATTAAGCAATATATATATTCAAGTAAGAGAAGGTACTCCATTTAATGGAACTGGCAAACCTTCGAGTGAAGCTATCAAAAGATTATGTGCCATTTTTGAACAGGGACTTGCAAAATGAAAACTAAACTAACAATGCCGAAGGTACAGAAACTAATTATGAACACGTGTCGCCTGCAAAAACCTAATTTCTGGAAGTTTTCTGGAGTTTTGAAGTAAACTCAGCAATAAGAAAGCCCGGATCTGCCTTTCAAAAATAGCAGGTTCGGGCTGATGGATATTGTGGTGTTACAATTATGGAGCCTGTGGGTATACCAAAAGAGCCGTTTTACCGGCAGGTAGACAATATAAGTGGCTATATTAATTTAGGCAACTTTCTCATAATTATGATATAAGCCGCCAAGAATGGGTTTGGCTGAAAGTTCAGTTGCCTTTATCTTTGAGGGAGGAGGTGGATCGGAGACTATTGGCATTTGCCCGCCGAGGGTTTGGTGGGTACGAACATTATTGTAATAATTGACGTACTCCGCCAGCAATTTTTCTAAGTGCCGCTGATTTATAGGAATAGCAAAATCCAACAGCTCGCGCCGGACTATGCCTACCAGGCGTTCGGCAACACCATTTTGCCATGGACAAAATGGCGTAATACTTTTGGATTTTATGTTTATGTCGGCCAAGAATTGCTGAAAATGCTTTTCTTTGAATGCAGGGAAATTATCATGGATAATATACTCTGGCTGATTATCGAAGGGAGTTGCATTGCGGATTTGCTGTATCATCCATGCTGAGCTTGGTTGCGTCGTTACAGCGAAGTGTTCGATTTTTCGGCGATCATGGCTGACAATAATAAGAACATACAAGACCTGAAAAGTAAGAGTTGGGGTGACAAAAAAGTCCATAGACCAGAGGCTCTTAGCATGATTCCTCAAAAATGTTTGCCAAGATTGGACCCATAATGACTTTGCTATCCAGCCGATAGCTGCGACGGGCGTAGGAATCGTCAGTATTGCCTTCGATTGTATAAACATACTCATAATCAACATATTCAACAATACCCACATGGTTTGAACTCCCATTGCCACTCCAATCGAAAAAAATTACCAACAGATGTAATACCGTAAAGCAGGGCATTCCATAAAGGCTGATGCTCCGGCTTTAATAACTCTTCCAACCATTCCTTTTGTTGATCGCTGAAACCATATTCCATTGTCATTTCCTCAGCCGCCTTATGGGTATCGGTGATTCGCAGAACCGTTTTGGCAATTGTAGTTGTCTCACCGGTTGGCAAGCCATCTGAATCAAGCACATCTGTATTTATCTCCATAGTATCAAGATTATGATTGATGGAATTCATACCCTAGGCTGGAAGCCGGAAGCGGCTATGTAGAGGTCATAAAGACCCCAGAAATGAAGAAAGCCACCTGCTCATTTTATTTTTGAAACAGGTGGCTTTGAGTTATTGTATGAAATTAGAAAAAGGAAATCAATAATTAATATAGAATTAATACCATAATACTAACTGCCTATATGTTACATGGATATAAAAATCAATATAAAGGGGATACCAAAAATGAGAATTGCTGCTGCTTATATCAGAGTCAGTACCGATATGCAAACAGAGTTTAGCCCTGATAGCCAGCTAAGGCTAATCCGTGATTATGCCAAATCCCATACTCTTATCGTTCCCGAAGAATTCATCTTCATGGAATTAGGTGTCAGCGGAAAGTCTGCCGATAAACGCCCGGAGTTCCAAAAAATGATTGCTACTGCAAAGGGTAAACAGTTTGATGTGATACTTATTTATCATACCAATCGTTTCGCACGTAACCACGAGGAAAGTATAGTCTATAAATCTATGCTCAAACGTGATTGCGACATTGATGTTATCTCAATTACTCAGCCTCCGATTGATAGGAAAACCGATATGCTCACTAATGCTATTTATTCTGTTATGGATGAGTGGTACAGCATTGACTTGGCGGCGAATGTAAAACGTGGAATGACAGAGAAAGCTATGCGCGGCGGTTACCAATGTTCTCCACCATATGGATACAAAATACCGGGGTATAAACAACCGCCCATTATTGTTGAAGATGAAGCAAAAGTTGTTCGCATAATATTTGATATGTACCTTAATGGTCAGACAAGTCTATGGAATCTCGGCAAATCTATTACTGAGATGGGCTATCGTACCCGTCGTGGCAACCCGTGGCAGCGCAGGGCAATAGAATATATTATTACAAATCCCGCATATAAGGGAATGACAGTTTGGAATAAGCGTAATAACAACGCACAGTTTAACTCCCCAGAGGACTGGATTGTTACCCAAGGCACCCATGAGCCAATAATCTCACCAGAAGACTTTGATAAAGTACAAGAAATATATTATGCTAATAAAGCACCAAGACGCAGTAAACCCGTAGGCACATATAAGCATTGGCTATCCGGTGTTCTAAAATGCGTGGATTGTGGGAGCAGCATGTCATATAGTAATAATAAGTATTCAAGTTTTTCTTGCAATAAATATAAGAAAGGCATATGCCCCACCTCCAATTCATTGAGCCAAAAAAAAGCTGAAAGAGCTGTGTTTAACATTATTGATAAGGTCATCCAAAAGGTATATCCAATCCCCTTAAGCCAGGTAAGGGTACCTGTGCATGATAACGCCGCTGAGATAGAAAAGCTAAAAAGCAGAATTACCAATATAGATAAAAAACTTGATAGAGTGCGAGATGCCTACTCTGCCGGATACGATACCTTGGAAGAATATGGGGCCAATAAAAAAGCTCTACTTGAGGAAAAAGAAAGTGTAGAGCAAAAAATTGCAGCACTTGAAATTGTTGAACTGGACGAATCAGTTATTGAGTCCATCATTCAGAGAGCTAGTGATGTTTATGAGAAGCTATATGATGATGGTTTATCCATTGAAGAAAAAAGTGTTTTGCTGCGTTCGCTTATATCAGAGATAATTTATGATAAAGCAAACACCACCTACCAGGTATTCTTCAATGCTTAAATTCCTATCCCTTATTACTAACTGGACATCCAATTGGGGCAGGAAACCATTTTCCCGTCACAAAATTGGGTCAGCAGGGGTTGGCGGATACCGGGTCTGGTAATATAAGTACTGAAAATCTCATCCACCACATTGGATATCTCTACAAAAATGTTACGCCCATGATTGAAGGCCAGATCGTAAGCCGTCGAATTTGTGATCGTAAAATCATAACCTTTGCCCCGGTACCATTCGGTGAAAACCCGGTTGAGGGTAAAGGAAATAACGGCCATAGTATTGGCTCTCAGGGTTTCCTGCGGCCAGGTGGGGAAAATTTCGCTGCTGACCACATTTTTGACATAGTCCTTGAAAGAGACCCAATGGTTCACGGCGCCGGTATCTGTCGGACGTCCGGCATGAACCACGACAAATTCCGGGATGACGACTTGATCCAGAACCACCAGACCGGTGGGTTCCGGCAACGGTTTTACATCTTGCTCGGGGATTTTGGGCGGGAAGTTGCCCCAAAGAGTAGGCGGCTCGATGTTGATTTCCTCAAGAGTTTCTTCCTCAAGAACCTGAGGGGTCAGATCCACATCCTGAAGGGCGGTACTCTCCGGATAAACCTGCACCCCATTGACCCGCACCGATTCAAAACCTTCTAAAGTCACTTCCACATCGTATTCACTGAAGGGTTGGCCTTGATCTGCACTCATGGAATACTCCACAGGGGGGGCAGGCAGATAGAGCAGAGGTGCTCTTCCGGAGCTATCGGTTGTCACTACCTCTATTGTATTACCTCCACCCCTGGTCATGATCCGCACCTGGGCTGCGCCAATTGGCCGGCCTAGCCCCATCGCATAGCTGGAAACCAGCAACCGCCCTTCATCCACCAGATTATCTCTATTAAACATGGCTCTCCTCCTGCATTTGAAAAATAGTTGCTTTATTTTATGCATAAGATCATAAAACAGTGCAGGAAAGAGCGGAAAATAATGGAAAAAGGGGAACTCACCCGCTTTGGTCCTTCGCTTCTCTTATGGCCAAAACATCTCCGGCGGTTATGCGGATAATATTCCCATCATCCTGCTCCAATAGCAAATAGCCGTTTTGGTCAACATCCAGGGCTATGCCGGAAAGTTCTTGTCCAAGGCCGGCTATCCGGATCCTCTGGCCCAGGTTTATTGCGCCTTGCCGCCATTTTTCGGCAATGGGGGCAAAGCCTTCCCGGCCCAGCAGCAGATAATTTGCCTCCAATTGCTGTAAAATCAGGGCCGTAATTTGGGGCCGGGAAAAATTGTGTCCAAAAGCAAGAGCCAATGATGTTGCCTTGTCTCTAAGATCCAAAGGAAAGACAGGGGTGTTGACATTAAGACCCAGGCCAATGATGAGCCAGTTGATCCGTTCCGGTCCGGCCTGCATTTCACTGAGAATGCCGCATATTTTTTTCCCCTGGCAAAGCAGATCATTGGGCCATTTGATCCGGGCATCCAGATCCAGATGGGCCAGGGCCTCCCGCACCGCTACCGCCGCTAACAGGCTGAAACACTGAGCTTTAGCCGGCAATATGCCGGGCCTGAAGAGTACCGAGAGCCAAATGCCGCTGCCGGGCGGTGAATGCCAGGACCTCTGCAGACGGCCCCTCCCGGATAGTTGCTCCTCAGCCAGCACAGCAATAAATTCTCCCGGCTCCTCCGGAACCAGACGGCGCAAAGCAGCATTAGTGGAATCAGTAACTGGAAAATTTTGGAATTTCCAAGGCTGACCCGGCGGCAAAAAGCGGCAGATCTCCTCAGGCAAAAGCAAATCAGAGGAGCTGATATTTCCTGACATATAAATCTCCTTTTCAATACCATATGGGTTATATTATAAGAGAAAAGACAAGGAATGACAAGACTGATGCCGAATAAATATCTTAAGGGAACCTCTATAACAGCAAAAAAGGAGCGGATCGTTATGCTTTTAGCCATAGATTGCGGCAATACCCATCTTAGCATCGGACTTTATCAAGAGGAACAGCTATTAGGCCATTGGCGGATAGCCAGTATCTCCCAGCGTACGGAGGATGAATACCTGGTCATTTTCAGCAGCCTCTTGGGGCAGAAAGGCTATAGTTGGAGCGGGATAAAGGATATTATTTTTGCTTCGGTGGTACCTGCCGTCAGCCGTAATCTGCGACTCTTGGCCGTTAAATATCTGGGAAAGGAAGCTCTGGAAATTACCTGGCAAACCCCTGCCGGCATCCCGATCATGCTGGAAAAACCGGAGGAGCTGGGCCCTGACCGCCTGGTCAATGCCGTGGCGGCTTTGCATGATTTTGGCGGACCCCTTATCATCGTGGATTTGGGAACTGCAACCACTTTTGATTGTATTTCCGCCCAAGGGGAATATCTGGGAGGCGCTATAGCTCCCGGATCAGTTATCTCCCGGGAGGCTCTTTTCAGCAAGGCAGCCCGTTTGGCCCAAATTGAGCTTTCGCCGCCGCTGCGGGCAATTGGCCGCAATACCGCTGAATGCCTCCGTTCAGGCATATTTTGGGGTTCCGGCGGACAGATCGACGGCTTGGTGCGGCGGATGGCAGCAGAGATGGAAAGCCGGCCAAAAGTAATTGCCACAGGAGGCCTGGCAGGGCAGATAGCTGAGTACTGTGAGACAATTGAGCTGGTAGAACCGTTTTTGACATTGCGGGGACTGGCCCTTATATATAGGAGAGTGGAGTGTGGAGTGTGAAGAGTGGAGTTATTTAATTTTTTCCGGAGTAGAAATAAATGAAAATAGGCAACCTAGTTATCCTCAACCCCATCATCACCGCTCCCATGGCCGGATATACTAACCTGGCTTTTCGCGGCTTGCTGCGGCAGGAGGGAGCCGGGTTGGTTTTTGGGGAAATGGTCAGCGCTCAGGCTTTGGTCTATGCCAATCGCCGTACTTTGGAGCTTTTGGATTTTCGGGATGAACCCTCTCCCCGTGCTGTTCAGCTGGTTGGCAGCAGTCCAAGGGTGCTGGCCGAGGCTGCTTGTATGGCGGTAGAGCTGGGGGCGGATCTGATTGATCTGAATATGGGCTGCCCGGCACCCAAAATAGTCCGTAACAGGGAGGGCTGCTATCTGATGACCGAACCCGATCTGGCCGGGGAAATCCTCCGGGCAGTGACCGGGGCGGTCAAGACGCCTGTAACCGTAAAATGCCGTTTGGGCTGGGATGAGAATTGCCTGAATTTTCTGTCATTCGCCCAACTCATGGAAGCATCCGGGGCTTCTGCCATAACTCTGCATGGCCGCACCCGCCGGCAGTTTTATAGCGGCCCGGCCAATTGGCAGGCAATTGCCCGGCTTAAGCAGGTTTTGTCTGTTCCGGTAATTGGCAACGGCGGCATTTTCTCCCCTGATGATGCTCTGGCCATGCTGGATCAGACCGGCTGTGACGGGGTAATGCTGGGCCGGGGTATATTGGGTAATCCCTGGCTGGTGGGTGATTGTCTGCGTCTATTAGCCGGGGAGCAGCCCCTGGGCCGCCCGCAGGCAGATAAAATTTTCGCTCTGGCTTTGAAGCAATTACACCGGCAAACCGAATTAAATCGGAAATATTTGCTTCTGCGAGGTGAAGGGCCGGATGAAGCAGAATTAATGGCAGTCCGTTCCTTGCGGGGGCATTTGGCTCACTATATCAAAGGCATGCCCGGCGCAGCGGTACTGCGGCGGGAAATTAATCACATAGAAAGCATTCAAGAGCTGGAAAAGTTACTTTTGTCACCAGAGCTACTAAGGCAGTAAGTTGTATCTTTTGGCTTTTCTTGCTAATTCCCGCATCTGCTCCAGCCAGGGCAGGCGCCGCCATCTTCGCCAAGGGTTGGGGCCGCCTGCTGCCAGGATCAGGGCTTCGGCTTGAGCCGCCGGGATCAGCCCCTCATTATCCCTTACCGGACTGATCTTTACCCGTCTTACTTCAGCCCTGGTAAACACACCCAGAGATGGGGCATACGAGGGGAGCAGGACCAGCTCTGCCTCCTTTGGGCAAAGCCGGCCGGTGGGACAAATCAATCCGGTCTGGTTGTATATCAAGGCAGCCAGGCGGCGGCGTTCCTCCTCCTCTCCTCCATAGAGGAAAAGCCGCCTGCTCTCATAGGCCACGCTCAGGGCTAGCCGGCCACTGCCGGGCAAACCTAAAGGCACAGCCAAAGACAACTTGCGCCAGGCGGGCCACTCCCGCGCAAGTTCCGAAGGGAACAGAGCCAAAGCATAACGGCTGCCGTCACAAATATTCTCCGGCAGAGGGCCGGAGAAAAAATCACCGGCTTGCTCCAGGGAAAAAAGGACTGCCCCCTGATGCCGGGCCAATTGCAGGCCCTGGCCCAAAAACTGCCTGGCCCAAGGCTTTTCAGCAGGTAAGGGGCAGCGAATAGGCACGATTTCTACCTGATCAGAGCCAACCCGGCGGGAAAAAAACGGTTCGGCAATAATTTGCCTCCGTTGCCGCCGCCGCAAAAACAGCCCCCTGGTCAAATCCTGAGCAGGGGGAATGATGAAAGCACACTTCATAAAAACCTCCCGGTTTTTATAGGTAATAGGTAATAGGTATGGTGGTTTTGGCTTTGCGAAGCAAAGCCTTCCATAATTATTACCTATTACCTATTACCTATTACTTATCACCTGCTTCATATTGCCTGTTATTTTCCTTTATATCTGGGGAAATCTTACAACTCTAGGTTTAAAATCTACTTTGTCCAGCCAGGCATCCAGTTCTTCTTTGCTCATTTGGTCCGGGCCTTTGCCGGCCAGGGCTGCTATTGCTCCTTCTATAACATTGGTGCCGAAGGAGCGGCCGTTCATTTCCGGGGTGGCGGTGATCAGCATTTCTGCGCCCCGGCGTTCCAGTTCTTCCAGGTCGGAGGGGGTTACAGTGTTGGTGATAACTATTTTGCCCTTCATATCTTCGGGCATATTTTTCTTTATAAATAAATAGTCGCCTGCCACATATTTTATGCCTGCAAAATAGCGGCTATTTTTACTTTTTGGCTTGGCATAGGTTTGTTTTTTGCCGGTTGGATAGAGCATTTTTAGGGGCAGCAGGACTAAGATAGGACATAGCAGGGTGGCTGCCCTGGTCAAAGCCTTTAGGGAGCGCAGAGGTATGGGCAAACCCATGGTAAAAAAGAAATCGCCGCAGAGCAGATCGGCCCCGCAATCGTCAAAAGCCCTGGCCATGCCAAGGCGGTCTACCCCGCATACCAACAGAACTTTTTCCCCTTCCAGCTTTTGCCCCAATTGATCCCGGACATAGTAGATAAGGCGATTTTCCAGGGTGTTTTTCAGGTAGCTGCCATCTGTCACCGGGGTATTGGGGGCACATTTCCTCAGGGCTTTGCCTTCCCGGAAATTATATCTGCGTTTTAGGCTGTGAATATATAGATCCGTTCCGCCCAGACCAATGGCATCGGCATCCCCGTCCAGGCTTTTGATCATTTCTTTGGCTTTTTTGATATCACCGTTGGTTCCGATCCGCTCCAGGGAAAATGGCTGACCCAAAATTTCTGTTTCCACCGCATGGTTGCGGCTGGAAGAACCCAGGGAAATGCTTACTACTTTTTTCATATTGTCTTTTCCTCTCCTTGTCAAAATATGGTGAATAGTTTTCTTGGAGCAAAAACCAAAAGATTTTTTACTACCTAACCCCTACCCCAGATAAGCTGGAAAAGCATTCAAAAACAAATTAGACACTGATTTACGCGGATAAAAAACGGATTACCACGGATTTTTTTTATTATAAAAAGTATTGAATTATTTTTATCTTTTCTTCAAAGCAACAGCACCTAAGTTTCTCATATCCTAAAGACAACAGCGAAAATCCGTTAAAATCTGCGAAAATCAG
>WRHF01000024.1 GCA_009783415.1 Clostridiales bacterium | reverse complement strand
AGGCTTGACATTATGCTTCCCCCCCTTACGTAATTATGTAGTATATATACTACATAATTGTACACCAGAACCCCAACTATGTCAAGCCTTTGGAAATATCCTAATTATTATGACTTACACCCTAGTTCAATTTCCCTCTTGACAAACAGGGAAAAAAGGTGTATCTTATAAGAAGTGTTAGCACTCGCTTGGGGAGAGTGCCAACAGCAAGGAGGATGCCCTATGGACGAAAGAAAAAGGCAAGTGCTCCATGCCATTATCAAGGATTATATAGCCACTGCCGAGCCTGTAGGCTCCCGGGTGGTATCAAAAAAATATGATTTGGGAGTTTCTCCGGCCACTATTCGCAATGAAATGTCCGACTTGGAAGAGCAGGGCTACATAGAACAGCCTCATATTTCCGCCGGACGCAAACCCTCGGACAAGGGTTATCGTTATTATGTAGACCGATTGATGGAGAAAGAAGAGGTCGGCACAAGTCAGGCCGGCCGGGCTTTGCCCCAGTTCAATGGCCATTGGCAGGGGATCGGTAAATATATCCGCCAGACTTCCCAGTATATGGCCCAACTGGTGGATTATACTGTGATGATCAGCAGTCAGGGTCAGGGAAAGGGTTTACTGCAAAAAATACAACTGGTACCCGTTTCTCCCTGGCAAATCCTTCTGGTATTGATAACCGATACCGGTTTGGTCAGCCACCGTTTGCTCCAACTCAGCCAGCCTTATGAACCTATTCGCCTGATCGAGCTGGAAACTACCTTGGAAAAGAAGCTGCTGGGCCGCCGTCTTGATCAGCTGAGCCCGGCTTTGCTGGCCCAGATCCGCAATGAGTCAAAACAAAGGCTGCTGGCAGAAGAAATTTTGGCCTTGATGGAGAAAGTAAGCGCCCAGGAGCAGGACGAGCAGGTTTATATCGGTGGGCTGATGAATATGTTTTCCCAGCCGGAATTTCGGGATATGACCAAGCTGAAGCAGATCATTGAGTTTTTGGAAGAGGAAGCCGGTTTGCGGGAGCTGCTGAAACCACGGGATTTCTCCGGGGCAATTGTAGCCATCGGCCGGGAAAATCCTGCCCCGGATATTCAGGAATGCAGCGTGGTTACAGCTACTTATATGATCAGGGGTAAGCCTGCAGGTACTATCGGTATTTTGGGCCCCACCAGGATGAGCTATGCTAAAACCATGGCCCTTATAGAGCTTTGGGCTCGGGAGATGTCCGAGACTTTATCATAACAGAGGTCAGAGATCAGAAGTAGGAGGCCGGAAGGGTTAGGTTTTTGCTCTGCAAAAACATCTAAGCTATTCCGGCATCCTGCATCAGGCATCCGACCGCCGAAATAAGAGGGGTGAGATTATGGATTTGGAAGAAAATGGAAAAGAAGGGGTTAGGGAAGAAGAAATGAACTGTAATGAGACGGAAATTGAAGCAAAAGACCAGGTAGAAGAGGGCGAGCCGGAGCCTTCTTCGGAGGAACGGCTGGCGGAACTTTGCCGGGAGCAAGAGGAGCAAAAGGAGCGTTATCTGCGTTTGCAAGCGGATTTTGATAATTTTCGCAAGCGCAGCCGCCAAGAGAAGGAAGACTGGGCGAAATTTGCCAATGCTGATTTGTTAACCAGCCTGTTGCCGGTATTGGATAATTTTGAGCGGGCTCTGCAAATGCAAGCTGGTGATGCTGACAAAAGCTTTAGCGAAGGTGTGGAAATGATTTACCGGATTTTCTTTGCAGCATTGCAACAAGCAGGTCTGGAGGCGGCGCCCGGACTGGGCCAGGACTTTGACCCCCAGTGGCATGAAGCTATCGGTCAGGAAGAGGTCTGCGAAGCGGAAAAAGGCAAGATCGTCTTGGAAGTGCAGAAGGGATACTTATTGAAGGGCAGGCTTCTGCGCCCTGCCATGGTGAAGGTTGGAAGCTAGTGTCATGCAGGTAAGTTGTACTAAAGTGGTCTGCGACTGCAGTGTTAAGTTATGAGTTATGAGTGTTGAGTTGTTGTAACTTTGCTTATGCAAAGCGTGATTGAAGTAAAGAACTTGTTTTTTATTGATGTTGTGCGTCAGTAAGGTACTAATTTTTAGTGAGGGGTGAGGAGTTAGGAGTTGTGGTAAAAACGCTCCGCGTTTCATTGATTATGAACAAAAACTCTTCCAAAACTCCTAACTCCTCACTCCTAACTGATTGCAGATATTCCCACTGTAAAATTTAAGAAGGAGAGGATTATTACTATGAGCAAAGTGATCGGGATCGATTTAGGTACTACCAATTCCTGTGTTGCAGTTATTGAAGGCGGCGAGGCTATTGTTATCCCCAACCCGGAAGGGGCCAGAACCACCCCCTCGGTGGTGGCCTTTACCAAGGAAGGCGAGCGGATTGTCGGCCAGGTGGCAAAACGTCAATCAATTATTAACCCGGACCGCACCGTTATGTCCATCAAACGGCATATGGGGAGAAAGCATGATGTCAAAATAGATGGCCGTAATTATACCCCTCAGGAAATTTCTGCTTTTGTCCTGCAAAAGCTCAAAGCTGATGCTGAAGCCTATTTGGGGGAAAGCGTCAGTCAGGCGGTTATTACCGTGCCGGCCTATTTTTCCGACAGCCAGCGCCAAGCGACCAAGGATGCAGGGAAAATCGCCGGCCTGGAGGTTTTACGGATCATCAACGAACCTACAGCAGCAGCTCTGGCCTATGGTTTGGATAAAATGGAGTCGCAAACAGTATTGGTTTTTGACCTGGGCGGCGGTACTTTCGATGTATCTATCTTAGAGCTGGATGAAGGCTTTTTCCAAGTAAAGGCTACAGCCGGCAATAATCTTTTGGGTGGGGACGATTTTGACCAGCGCCTGGTGGAATATTTAGTCAGCGAATTCAAAAAAGCTGAAGGCCTGGATCTTAGTCAGGACAAAATGGCTATGCAGAGGCTGCGGGAAGCAGCGGAAAAAGCCAAAGTTGAGCTTTCCGGGATGCTGACCACCAATGTCAATCTGCCCTTCATTACCGCCACTGCCGATGGCCCCAAGCATTTGGATCTGACAATTACCCGGGCCAAGTTTGACGAGCTTACTGCCAGCCTGGTCGAGAAAACTATGGCGCCCACCCGCCAGGCTCTCAAGGATTCCGGCCTGACCGCCGATAAAATTGATAAGGTACTGCTGGTGGGAGGTTCTACCCGCATTCCTGCCGTCCAGGATGAAATTAAAAAGATCCTGGGCAAAGACCCCCACAAGGGCATCAATCCTGATGAATGCGTAGCTTTGGGCGCCGCTATCCAAGCCGGCATCCTTAATAAAGAAGTCAAAGATGTGCTGCTTTTGGATGTCACCCCGCTTTCCCTGGGGATTGAGACAATGGGCGGGGTTTCCACCCGGATAGTGGACCGCAACACAACTATCCCCACAGGCAAAAGCCAAATTTTCTCTACCGCTTCTGATAATCAGCCTTCGGTGGAGGTACATGTGCTGCAAGGAGAACGGCAAATGGCGGCCGATAACAAAACCCTGGGCCGTTTTAACCTGAACGGTATTGCCCCGGCGCCCCGGGGAGTTCCTCAAATCGAGGTGCGCTTTGACATTGATGCCAACGGCATCGTCAATGTCAGCGCCAAGGATTTGGGTACCGGCAAACAGCAAAGCATCACCATTACTGCTTCCACCAATTTAAGTAATGATGAGATTGAACGGATGAGGCAGGAAGCGGAACAGTACAAATCCGAGGACGAAAAACGGAGAAAAGCCGTAGAAGTCCGCAATCAGGGAGATTCTTTGCTCTATCAGGTGGAACGTACCATGAAGGATTTGGAGGATAAAATCCAGGAAGATGAAAAAGCCCCGGTAGAAGAGGCCAAAAAGGCTTTAGCCGACGCTCTTGCCGGAGATAATACTGAGGAAATAGAAGCCAAGAGCGAAGCGCTTTCCCGGGCTTTGTATAAAATCACCGAACGGATCTATAAAGAAGCGGCTCCGCAGCCCGACCAGGAGCAGCCTGCTGATGATGGCCCTGCTGATGATGATGATGTTTATGAAGCAGATTATACCGTGGAAGACTAAGGCGGCTTTCAGCCGCAAGGATTCAGGATTCAGTATTCAGAATTCTGGTAGGTTTTCGCTCCGCGAAAAGGATGGAACTAATTGCATGATTTGTGATTGATTTATTGGTAAAAATTGGTAAAGGGAAGTTGCTATGAGTAAACGGGATTATTATGAGGTTTTGGGCGTCAGTAAGACGGCCAGCCAGGATGAGATCAAGCAGGCTTATAAAAAGCTGGCCAAACAATATCACCCGGATTTGAACCCGGATAGCAAAACCGCAGAGGAAAAATTTAAAGAAGCCAGTGAAGCTTATGAGGTTTTGCAGGATGAGGATAACCGCGCCCGCTATGACCAATTTGGCCATGAGGGGACTGCAGGCGGCTATCAAGGTGGTTATCAGGGTTTTGGTGGTTTTGGCGGTGCAGGAAGCGTTAATGATATTTTTGAGGCCTTTTTCGGCGGTGGCTTTGGGGGTAGAAGCAACGATCCCAGAGCCCCCCGCCAGGGCAGTGATTTGCGGGCTGATGTGAGTATAGCTTTTGAAGAAGCTGCCACCGGCCTGGATAAAGAACTGAATATTGTCCGCCTGGAAAGCTGTGAGATTTGCGGCGGGGACGGGGCAGAACCGGGCAGCAGGCCCAAAAAGTGCTCATCCTGCGGCGGCAGCGGAAAAACCAGGGTCAATCAAACCACGCCTTTTGGCCAATTTCAAACTGTACGTACCTGCAGCACTTGCGGCGGCAGCGGTTCTGTGGTCGAAAGACCCTGTAAAGCCTGTAGCGGCGGAGGCCGGGTGCGCAAAGAGCGCAAAATTCAGGTAAAAATCCCTCCGGGGGTAGATAACGGTTCCCGCTTGCGGATGGGTGGGGAAGGGGAAGGCGGCCAGAACGGCGGCCCTTCCGGTGATCTTTTCATTTATATCAAAGTACGCCCCCACAAGATCTTCCGCCGGGAAGGTGATGATGTTCATTCCGAGTTCAATCTCAGTTTCAGCTGGGCGGCGCTGGGTATTGAGCTGGAAATCCCTACCTTGGATGGCAAAGTAAAGCTCAACATTCCGGAAGGCACCCAAAGCGGGGCCACTTTCCGCCTGCGGGGCCGGGGTTTTCCCAAGCTGCGGGGCTATGGCAAAGGAGATCATTTCGCCAAAGCCAAGCTGATCACCCCCAGCCGCCTGACAGAGGAGCAAAAGCAACTCTTCCGCCAACTGGAGGATAGCCTCCGCCAAGGGGATGGCAGGGAAGAGGGGGAAGATAAAAAAGGCTTCTTTAATAAAATCTTCGGCAACAACTGAGCCAAGATAGTTAAAATACGTAAAAACACCTCTGTTGTAGGCGGAGGTGTTTGTCTTAGAACGCCAGATCGTCCGTTCTAAGTATTATCCTAAGAAACCGAACAAACGCTTGCAATAATTATCATACTGTGCTATACTCTTGACATGACAAGTTAAGCGGCTTTGGGTTGTTCTCCCAAAGGAGGTGACCGCTATGGGATTTTTGGCTGCTTTTGCAACAATAGCCTACATAATTCTCTTAACGGTTATTGTCCTGAAAAAGAAATAACCCCTCCTAAGTAGAAAAGGAAGGGCCTCTCGTTAAAGAAAAGATTCGGCCTTTTCAGGCTGAAAACTATTTTTAGGAGAGCGACCCTCCCTACCACAAGGGGCCGCTTTCTTGTCTTTTATTATATCTGTAATTTCTCTATTTGTCAAGGTTTTTGGCTGTGCTGCTTTACTTTTGCGGTAATAATTGATAAAATATATTTACTTAACAAAGCGCACCATAATGTTATAGTGTTTGTTTTAAGGAGAAAAGCCATGACGAATGGAATTTATGATTTGATTATTATCGGGGCGGGGCCGGCGGGCTTGACGGCTGCTATTTATGGAGGCCGGGCAAAACTGGATTTGTTGCTTCTGGAAAGGGAATTTCCCGGCGGGCAGGCGGCCAAGACCGACGAGCTGGTTAATTATCCCGGTTTCGGCCTGGGCTCAAGCGGTGGCCAGGTGATGCAGCAGCTGTTAAAACATGCCAAGGAATTCGGCGCCCGGCTGAAAATCGATGAAGTCGCCGAGCTTGATCTCAGCGGCAATATCAAAACCGTGATGACCCATAAAGACCAGGCTTATCAATCCCGGTCTATCATAATCGCCTCAGGAATGCGGCCCAACCGTTTGAATATTCCCGGAGAACTGGAATTTTCCAATCGGGGTGTATCTTATTGCGCTACTTGTGACGGCGCCCTTTTTGCCGAAAAAAAAGTTATCGTGGTGGGCAGCGGAGATTCTGCCATCAGTAATGCCCTCTTTTTGACCCGCTTTGCCGATTCGGTATCTATTGTGGTACGGCATGAGGAAGGCAAAATTTTCAGCAACCGTCTGAATGCGGAAAGGGCGCTCAATCATCCCCAAATCAACTGGCTTTGGGAAAGCGAACTGGCAGAAATTAAGGGTGAGGAGCAGGTAGAGCAGGTTTTGCTCAAAAACCTGGGAAATGGAAGTATTTACCAGGAGGCAGCGGGCGGCGTCTTTATTTTTGCCGGCAATTCACCTCAGACGGCTTTTCTCCAAGGGCTGGTAGAACTGGATGACAAGGGTTTCATTATTACCGATGAGGAAATGGAAACCTCGGTGCCGGGGATTTATGCTGCGGGGGATATCCGGAAAAAATATTTACGCCAGGTGGTGACTGCTACCAATGACGGGGCAGTAGCCCTGACTGCTGCCGAGCGCTATCTGTCCTCGGAAAAGTTTTTCCGTCAAGAGGTCTTGGAAGAAGAACGCTTGGTAGCTGTGGTTTTTTGGACACCAAAAATCCCCGAGAGCCGGGCGGCAGTAGCCGCATTAGAGCAAGCTGCCCATGATTTGGCAGCCAAGGTGAAGCTGGTAAAAATGGATATTTATCATAATGCCCGCTGGGCCAGATATTTCAAAGTCTCGGCAGCCCCCACGGCTCTGATCTTACGTCAGGGAGAACAGAAAGGCGATCTGATCAGCGATTTTTCCGAGGAAAATTTAAGGGGACTGCTGGAAGCGGAGTTAGTATAATATAAATTCACAGGGTTTTGAGCCCGGAAAGGCCTGGTTGTAAATATGGATGTTAATAGTGAGGAAAAAATCAAGGAAAACCGTTACGATTTTCGTACAGTAGAGCCTTTTTGGCAAGAGGAGTGGGAGAAATCCGGCCTTTATCTGGTTGATGAAGATTCCAAGAGACCTAAATATTATGTTTTGGAAATGTTCCCCTATCCTTCCGGTAATTTGCATATGGGCCATGTCCGCAACTATTCCATCGGTGATGTCCTGGCCCGCTTTAAGCGAATGAATGGCTATAATGTGCTGCATCCTATGGGCTGGGATTCTTTTGGTTTGCCGGCGGAAAATGCGGCCATCAAGCATGGCGTTCACCCGGATGACTGGACCAGGGACAATATGACCAATATGCGGGGACAGCTGAAATCCCTGGGTATCAGTTATGATTGGCAGCGGGAAGTGGCCACCTGCCTGCCTGATTATTATAAATGGACTCAATGGCTATTCCTCCAATTCTTCAAGAACGGCTTGGCCTATAAAAAGCAGGCCGCGGTCAATTGGTGCCCCTCCTGTGCCACGGTGCTGGCTAATGAACAAGTGATAGAAGGTCAATGCGAGCGCTGTGAAAGCTCTGTTTTGAAAAAGGATTTGGAACAGTGGTTTTTCAAAATTACCGATTATGCTCAAAGACTGTTGGATGATTTGGCGGACTTGCCCGGCTGGCCTGATAAAGTAAAAACTATGCAGGAAAACTGGATAGGCAGAAGCGAAGGGATGCAGATCAATTTCACCGGCGCCGGCGGAGAGGAGCTGCCGGTATTTACTACCCGGCAGGATACTGTTTTTGGGGTCACCTATCTGGTGCTGGCTCCGGAGCATCCGGCGGTGAAGCGATTGGTGGCAGGTACTGCTTATGAGCGGGATGTGGACAAATTTGTGGCCAAGGTGCAAAAGCTTTCCGCTATTGACCGGATGGCCGATACCCTGGAAAAGGAGGGTATTCCCCTTGGGGCAAATGCCGTCAATCCCCTGACCGGGGAAGATGTGCCTATTTGGATAACCAATTATGTGCTGATGGACTATGGTACCGGGGCGGTAATGGGGGTTCCCGGTCATGACCAGCGGGATTTTGATTTTGCCACTAAATATGGCCTTAATATCCGCCAGGTCATTGCTCCCTCTGCCGATTATGATCCGGCTGCGCCCCTTACCGCAGCTTATACGGAAGAAGGCATCATGATAAATTCCCCCGGCTTCGACGGATTGCCAAGCGCAAAGGGCCGGGAGGAAATATCCGACTATATTGAAAAAAAAGGCCTTGGCAAGAGGGTCATCAACTATCGCCTTCGGGATTGGCTGATTTCCCGTCAGCGTTATTGGGGCGCGCCGATCCCCATCATCTATTGCCCGGTTTGCGGTGTGGTACCTGTACCTGATGAGGATTTGCCGGTGCTTTTGCCAAAAGATGTGGAGTTTTTGCCCTCAGGGGTCAGCCCCTTGAATACCAGCAAAACCTTTGCCCAGGTACAATGCCCCAAATGTCACCGGGAAGCCCGGCGGGAAATGGATACCATGGACACTTTTATGTGTTCTTCCTGGTACTTTTTGCGCTATTGCGATCCCCAAAATAACAAGGAGGCTTTTGCCAAGGACAAGGTATCCTATTGGATGGCGGTGGATCAATATATCGGCGGGGTGGAACATGCTATTTTGCATCTCATGTATGCCCGCTTTTTTACCAAAGCCCTTTATGATATGGATCTGCTGCCGCTCAAAGAACCTTTTGCCAATCTTTTGACCCAAGGTATGGTGCTGAAAGACGGCAGTAAAATGAGTAAATCCAAAGGCAATGTGATCAGCCCTGAAGAAATCATCAACCGTTTCGGCAGCGATACAGCCAGGCTCTTTATCCTCTTTGCGGCCCCGCCGGAGCGGGATCTGGAATGGAATGATGCAGCAGTAGAAGGCTGCTATCGCTTTTTAAACAGAGTCTGGCGCTTGCTTAGCGATATCAAAACCCAAATAGGAGCCAACAGTCAAGAAGCTTCAGCAAAAAACAAGCTAAACTCAACAGATTCCGCGGAGCGAAATCATCAACAATTCAGCACTCAGCACTCAGCACTCAACACTGGGCTGCAAAGCAGCCCGGATAAAGATGCCCGCCGGGCGGTTCACTCAATGGTAAAAAAAGTGGGCGAAGATATCGGCGCCCGTTTCAATTTTAATACAGCTATCAGCGCCATTATGGAAACGGTGAATACTCTTTATCTCTACCGGGACAAATCTGCCCGGCCCGATCAGGCAATACTTGCCGAGGCGGCCGAGAAGTTGATTTTGGTTCTGGCTCCTTTTGCCCCTCATCTGGCAGAACAGCTTTGGCATGATTATGGTAATGAAGGGAGCGTCCATTTGCAGCCTTGGCCCGGCTATGATCCTTTAGCCCTGGTGATGGACAATGTGGAAATCGTGGTGCAAACAAACGGGAAAATCCGCAGCCGCTTGCAGGTTGCTGCCAATTTGAGCAGGGAAGAGCTGGGGCAAGTAATACAGACCCACCCCTGTTTGCCTGATTGGACCGAAGGCAAAGAAATTGTCAAACTGGTAGCTATCCCCGGCAAATTGGTAAATATTGTAGTAAGGTGAAGGCAAGTCTTAATTCGTTGCTTGGAAAGAGTGAAATATGGGTACTATTATAAATGCCGGTTTTGAATTGAGGCCGCGGTTGGCTGCTGTTGCTAATTTGGTCTTGCCTGGTCAGATAGTGGCTGATATTGGGGCTAATCATGGTTATTTGCCCCTTTATCTGGTGGAAAGAGGGATCTGTCCTCAAGCCATTGCCGCCGATAGCAGTGAGAACGCTTTGGTTGGTTTGCGGGAATACTTGGCAAACTCAGGAATAAAAGAAAAGATAGCTTTGCGCCTGGGTAACGGTTTGCAGGTATTGGCTCCGGGAGAGGCAGCTACTATTTGCCTGGCGGGGATGGGAGGTCAAACCATCCAGGAAATTTTGAGTGCTTCCCCCAAGGTAGCCCGGTCTGCCCGGCGCTTGCTTTTGCAGCCCCAAAAGGGTATTCCCGCCCTGCGCCGCTATTTGCAGGCAAATGGCTGGCGCCTGGTAGCCGAGGATATTGCCTATGACAGTGGTTTTTATTATGAAATTTTAGCTTTGGAGCCGGGGCAAATGGTTTTGAGCGAAAATGAATTGCGTTTTGGCCCTTTGCTTATGAGCCAAAAGCATCCCCTCTTTAGGCCCTATTGGCGGCGCAAACTAAAGGGAGTAAGGGAAATTGTTACTATTTTGGAAAATATGACTAGTATTCAGGCGCAGGAAAGGTATAATTATTGGCAGGAAGAAGTAGGGCGCATAGAGAGAATATTGCGAATTATGCGATAAAAGCTGTAACATGCTTGATAGCAAGTATTTTTATAAGTTGGGAGATGCAATGATAAAACTCCTGATAGACGACTTGTGCTGTATTATTTTAACAAAAAATTCTGTGATAAAATAAAAATAAAAGACAAATAATAATAATTTACTTGCTTTTCTGGTAAAAGCACTGTATAATATTCTCAATCCTATTGTTTCCCAGGCGTCCCCTTTTCTTGGATTGGCCGGGGTAAAGCAAGATAGGGTCCCAAAAAAGAAAAGGAGGACAAATCATGGCTTTTGAGGACAGAACACTGACATGCAAAGAATGCGGGGTGGAATTTCTTTTTTCTGTTTCCGAGCAGGAATTTTACGCAGAAAAAGGTTTCCAGAACGATCCGGCTCGCTGCCCTGAGTGCAGAAGCGCCCGGAAACGTCAACGCAGCAGCATGCGGGGAGAAAGAGAAATGTTTAATGTGGTATGCGCCGAATGCGGCGTAGAAACCCAGGTTCCTTTCCAACCCACCGAGGATCGCCCGGTCTATTGCCGCGATTGCTACCAAAAACAACGGGAAAACAGCTATTAGAGCGGTCTATGACCGCAGTGTTGAGTTATGAGTGTTGAGTTGTTGTAGCTTTGCTTACGCAAAGCGATATTGAAGCAAAGAGCTTGTTTTTGCTTGACGCTATGCGTCAGTAAGTGACTAAAAAGTGAAGTGCTTTTTGCTTGCAGCAGAAAGGCTTGAGTAAGGTCGCTTGTTAGACTTATCTTGGATCAAATGAACAGATTTATCTATTCATAGCTTTGATAGCACTCAATGTGATAGGGTGACCTTTGGTTGCCCTATCACTTTTTTAAGTAGAGGAAACATCAAAAGCATTCAATACCCGCAAATGAATCACTCTGCTGCAATGGAGCACGGTTTGTTGGCAAGTTTTCGATATAGTTGGCAAAATTACGCAACAGTTGGCAAATCTATTGACATTGTTGTGATTTTAGGTTATAATTCAATTACCTCAAAGCTGACTTGCAGGGGGAAAGAGCAGTATGCAGCAGGATGAACTTATATTATTGGCAAAAAAAATAAAAGAGCATAAATGCGAAATGCAGGAGATTGAGGTCAAGGCTGCAGAGAAGGGTTGTCCCTTACGGCTTTATGATACCTTGTCCAGTTTTTCTAATCAGGATAGCGGCGGGGTAATCGTTTTTGGAATTGCTGAAGAAAAAGGCTTTGATCCGGTTGGTGTTTATGATGCGCAGGATCTGCAAAAAAAGGTGACGGAGCAATGCAAACAGATGGAACCTGTTGTCCGTCCCTTATTTACAGTAGCTTTGGATAAAGGCAAGGCGCTGGTTTCGGCGGAAATTCCCGGCGCCGATATAATAGAACGCCCTGTTTTTTATAAAGGTGCAGGAAGGCTCAAAGGCTCTTATATCCGTGTCGGAGAATCCGATGAACAGATGAGTGAATATGAAATCTATAGTTATGAGGCATTTAAAAGAAAAACTAATGATGAATTGCAGGTATTGGCAAAAAGTGAATTTAGCGAAGTTAATCAGAGTGAAATCATCTTGTTTCTCGCGAAGCTGCGAAGCAAAAAGCCGAATCTTGGAGAATTAACGGATCAGAAAAACCTTGCTCTTTCCGGCATTTATTCTGAAAATAACCTGACACTGGCAGGATTGATCTTATTTGGCTTATATCCGCAGGCATTGTATCCGGGGCTTTGTATTACCGCGCTAGTTGTTCCCGGTTATAAAATAGGTGATATCGGTGATGACGAAGAACGCTTTTCAGATAATAAAAAAATTGAAGGCACCCTCCCGCAAATGATAGACGGAGCTATTGCTTTCATAATCCGCAATATGCGGGAAAAAACTATTATAGATTCTAACGGAAGGCGAGCCGATAAAACTGAATATCCCATAAGGGCAATAAGAGAGGTTGTACTGAATGCCCTAATTCACCGTGACTACAGTATTCATACCGAAAGATCTCCCGTTCGGATTTTGATGTTTAAAGATCGGATAGAGGTAGAAAACCCTGGTGGCCTCTATGGCAGAATCACTCTTGGCAATCTCGGCAAGATCGGCGCTGACACCCGGAATCCCTATATTGCTTCCAATCTTGAAATCATGATAGATACCGAAAATCGTTTTTCCGGGATCCCTATTATCATAAATGAAATGGCAAAGGCAAAACTTCCGCCTCCGGTTTTTGAAAACAAAAGAGGTGTGTTCAAGGTTACGCTCTATAATGAAGAGAAAATCAAAAGCAGCGGTAATAGTGATCCCATCGCCGAAAGGCTGCTTGCTTTTTGCCAAACTCCCCGCACCCGCGCCGAACTTGAAGAATTTACAGGGTTTTCCAGGTATTACACCATGTCAAAAATAGTCCAGCCCTTGCTTGACTCAAAGCAATTAAGGGTGACTTTGCCGGATAAACCCAAAAGCGTAAAGCAAATGTATATAGTGGCGAAATAATATAAAAGGCACTCTTCGGCCGTTAGGCACTTACTCCCGAAATTCTGCATAAAATGGCAAAATTTGCATGCCGCCGTATTCCTACTCAACACTCAACACTCAACACTCCGGCTTGTCCGGATAAGGGAGTAGGGAGTAGAAATCTTCTTGTTTTTTATTGAAACTTTACGTCCCAGAGTTGCTAAAAGGAGATTTGGATATGCCCTTGATTTCGCGTATTATCAACAGAGCCATATCTTTGCATCCGCAAATAAGCTCTGAAATTGATGAATATATTATCTCTGTTGATTGCGGCATTGCCAATATTTATATTTACCGGCGTGATGGGCATACTATTGCCTTTGATACCGGATATAATGCCCGATCCACAACCCGGGCTCTTTTGGCTTTGGCTATTGATCCGGCAGAGGTAGGCCATGTCTTTCTTAGCCATACCGACTTTGACCATGCGGGCGGCCTTCCTGCTTTTAGCCGGGCCCGGATCTATTATGCGCAGGCAGAAGTTCGCATATTTGCCCGTCAGTCCAGATATTTTCGCCGGGCTCAAACAAATCAGACTTGTCAGGCGCTTCGAGACAGGGAAATAGTGGAGATAGGATCTACCCGGATCATGGCTCTCCATACCCCCGGTCATACCCCTGGCAGCATAGCCTATCTGGTGGATGGGATCTACTTGTTTTCCGGGGATACCATAGCTTTAAGAGGCGGCAAAGCCGGTATCAACCATCTTTTCAGTTTAGACTTCAAAACCCTTCGCCTTTCGGCTAATAATCTTTCCAAACTGGAGGGAGTTAAAACAGTACTGACCCCGCACTGGGGCTATGCCAATTTCCCCGAAGCCTTTTCCCAGTGGGGTAGGGAGTAGGGAATTATCTAGTATTGGTGAGAAAGCTAAGTATTTAGCCGCATATAGAACAACGATGTAAATAAAAAGCAAGAATTCTGTTCAATCCTTTTCGAGGATCAAAATGTTGCCCGAATTCTGATTTCTGAATACTGAATACTTGCGGTCGAAGACCGCAATCATGGAGGTTGATTTTATGGCGGAGATCAAGTTTGAAATTACAGAAAAGCTGGGGGTTATTTCCTATTCCACCCGAGGCTGGAGTAAAGAGCTGAATCTGGTCAGCTGGAATGACCGGGAAGCCAAATATGATGTCCGGGAATGGTCGCCGGATGGGGAGAAAATGGGTAAAGGTATAACTTTTTCCAAAGAAGAAATAATCACCCTGAAAGACCTACTGATCGGGCTGGACTTAAGCTAATTCTGGCATTAATGATCAAAGAGGAGATTTTAGCCATACCAGGGTGAGCTGCGCCCACAACCCAATCACTTTTAATTAAGCTTTCTCAGGCGCAGCCCAGTGGCTAGTATCTATACCCAAGAACGAAAACATTTTCCATCACTGCGCCGGTCTTTTTGTCGCCAGGCGGCGCGGTAAAACCTTGAAAGGCAACAAGCATTCCTGCGGTTTTCCCGCACCACATGACAGCAAAAATCCTCGTTGGATGAATAGAAAATGTTTTCGTTGTTGAGTATAATAGAAAATGTTTTCGTTCTCGGGTATATAACTTAAAATAAAGAAAGGCGCGGTGTTAAGGCTATGTCAAATCTAAAAAGCAGACCAAAACTAATAAAGGTAGCCGTCTGGGTGGCACTAGCTTTTTTGCTTGTGTTTATTTGTCGTTGCTGTTATGAGGTTTTTTTTACCAGCCGCGACATCGTGGTCACTTATAACCAGTATCTGGATGACGTAGGCTTCAGGTATTCGCTTGAAACATCCAATGTAGCATCTGATAAGATCATTCAAAAAGATACCACAGGAAGTGTCATAACCGTAGAGCAAAAATACGAGAAAGTCGCGGATATGTCATCTAGTACCGTTGATTTTGAAACTGACAACAAAAACCTGCGCGCCATAATCGCTGGAAATGATGCGGTTATTCAGATGGAAAACTTCAACGGGTTAAAAGGAGACCGGTCGCTGGTGATGACTATCGGCGTGATGCCGGATAACTTTGACATACTGGTTGAGCAAATACAGCAGATTGGGGCAATAAAATCCTTCAATGTCACCAAGGTGGATAAAACAGGGGAGTACAGAAGCCTTATCGCTCAGCAGGAAACCCTCAAAAAGACCAGGGATTCGTACATTGATATCAAAGAAATGGCCGGGGAGATCAAGGATCTGCTGATGTTGGAGGAGAAAATCCTTGATGTAGAAGCAAAGCTCCAGGACCTGGGGGTGGATATCGGTATTTTCTCTACGGAGTACTCCTTCTGCACCATTAATTTTAACCTGCTTGAAGCCACCAAGCACACTATATCTGTCCGCTTTGTCCTCGGCTGCGCCAAAAGCAGTCTTTCCTGGACCTTGACTGTTTTTGCTGTTACCTTGTTTGTAGTCGCCGCGGCATTGTTTGCATTATGGATCATCCTGCTATTAATCAATAACATCAAATTGCCGCCAAAAGCAAATGATGCCGGCGCTGACATGCCGGAAAACAGAGAATAAAAAAACCATAGGTTATTGTCTCTTGACATGCGACACCAAATATGCTATCATATGCGCATACAAAGGAGCTGAAAACATGGAGCCATCACAAGTCAAATTAAAAAAGCAACCTCAAAAATATCTAGCCAAAGTGGACAGCATCACCTATAAGAAATTGCGCAAAGCTTTAGATGGCCTGGAAAATTGGGAAGGCGATATTATTAGACTAAAAGACAGTGAATTCTATCGCCTGAAAATACCACAATATAGAATTATTTTCACCCATCAATATGATGATGAAATTAACATTATCTGGGTGGAGGAGATAAACACAAGAACCAATATAAATTACGGGAGGTACTCACAATGAATGATATTGAAGCAAGGTTCAAAGCCATTCAAGAAGTTGAGCCGGATATAGATGATCTGCAAGCTATCGAGCGTATTAAAAAAAGAAACGATACAAGCGAAGGTATAACGCTTGCTCAAATGGATAAAGTGAGAGATGAGCAAGAATTCAGCGGCAAAATTTCTTTGCGCCTGCCAAAATCACTGCATAGAATTTTAGTGCAAGGGGCAAAAGAGGAAGGGGTAAGCCTCAATCAGTTTATACTTTATAAACTGGCAAAATAAGCGAATAACGTCTTATTTCAAAAACAGGTTTCCTTCCGGAAAGGATTATGGCCCATATATATGCCGCTTGTTCCTCAAAGAACAGGCGGCTTTTTGGATAAAATCCCGATTTAGCCATACACTAAAGTGGTCTGATTCTAAAAGAAAGGTCGTTACTAAATGAACCGATTACAGCAGGAAAGTTCTCCTTACCTCCTTCAACATGCCGCCAACCCGGTAGATTGGTATCCCTGGGGCATTGATGCCTTTACAAAAGCACGCCGGGAAAATAAGCCGGTGTTTTTAAGTATTGGTTATTCCACCTGCCATTGGTGCCATGTTATGGCTCGGGAAAGTTTTGAGGATGCGGAAGTGGCGGATGTCTTGAATAGGCATTTTGTTCCGGTCAAGGTGGATAAAGAGGAGCGTCCGGATATTGACAGTGTTTATATGAATGCCTGCATGACCCTGACCGGCTCGGGAGGTTGGCCTTTGACTGTGATCATGGATCATAGCGGCCGGCCTTTTTTTGCCGGAACCTATTTCCCTAAGCAGAGCCGCTATGGGAGGCCTGGCCTGCTTGAATTGCTGGGAGTTATTTATCAGCAATGGCAAAAGGACCGGCAAAAATTGCTGGCTTCCGCTGAAGAAATTACTGCCCAAATCAATCAGCAAATCGAAAACAACGATAGCAAAGTCCGGCTCAAGCCCGAAGAATTCCCCGATTTGATCCAACAAGCTATCGCCTATTATAAAGCTATATTTGACCGGAATTATGGCGGATTTGGTCCGGCGCCTAAATTCCCCACCCCGCATAATCTTCTTTTCTTATTGGAAGCTTCTGAAAACCTTCACGATCCAAGCTGTCTGGAGATGGCCGAAAAAACTCTGCTTTCCATGGCCAAGGGAGGCATTTTTGACCAGATCGGTTTTGGCTTTTCCCGTTATTCCACCGATGCCAAGTGGCTGGCGCCTCATTTTGAAAAGATGTTATATGATAATGCTCTCTTGATCATGGCTTATACCAGAGCATATGAAATCAGCAAAAATCCTATTTATAAGACCATTGCTGAGAATACGATTTTGTGGGTCAAGCGGGAAATGACTGATCCGGAGGGCGGTTTCTATTCGGCCCAGGATGCTGACAGTGACGGGGTAGAGGGTAAATATTATTTATTTACGCCAAAGGAAATAATTTCGCTGTTGGGAGAGGCTCTTGGACAGGCTTTTTGCCGGCTTTATGATATCAGTCAGAGTGGTAATTTTGAGGGTAAAAACATCCCAAATCAGATTATTCAGACTAACTTTGATAATAGGATGTCGCCGCATCTGCCAAAGCTCTATGAATACCGTAAAGGGAGAACAAGGCTCCATAAAGACGATAAGATATTGACTGCCTGGAATGCCTTGATGATTGCCGCTTTAGCGGATGCCGCCGTTGTTTTTGGTAATGAGGAATACTTGGAAATGGCAAAGAAAGCAGTCAGTTTTATAGAAAGCAATCTTTGCCAAGATGACCGGGTCTTCACCAGCTTCAGAGAAGGCAAAAGAACCGGTTCCGGTTTTTTGGACGATTATGCTTTTTATATTTATGCCTTGCTCCGGCTCTATTATGTCACTTTGAAAGAGAATTATCTCAAGCGGGCTCAGTTGTTTACTCAAAAGGTCATTACAGATTATTTTGATCCCCAAAAAGGTGGGTTTTATCTTGCCGGCAGAGATGGTGAGCTCCTGATCTCCCAAGTCAAGGAAACCTATGATGGGGCGCTTCCTTCCGGCAATTCGGTGATGGCTTTGAACTTGATCATCCTGAATCTCCTGACCGGCGAATATGGGGAAATTATGACTGATCAGCTTGATTTTATGACCTCTCAGGCAGCTGATCTGCCCGGCGGGCATTCATTTTTTCTTTATAGTATGCTGGAAAAGGATTTTGCCGGGCGGAAAATAACAGCCGTACTTGCCGAACCCTCACAGCGAGCCCAAATAGAATCCTTGCTCCGGGGCAAGGCCTGGACTATGATCCTTGATAATGAAACCCCTGAATACCGCTTGAAGGACAGTAAAACTACCTATTATGTCTGCGAGCAAAATATCTGTAACTTGCCCCAGAGTGAACTGCCGCTTTAAATAAAATTGAGAATTTAGAATTGAGAATGAGGGGTACGGCTTTATTTTAGAGGGGTTTACACTATCATCTGTACTAGTGGCTAGAACGGGTGACTTTCGCTTCGCGAAAGGATTAAATTAAATTCTTGTTTTTTATTGACACTTTGCATCCCATAGGTACAAAACAGAGGTTTTTACTTTAATAAAGCTTTGCCAAAGCAAAGCTACCCCCTCTTTCCTCTGTCCTCTTTCCTCTGTCCTCTGCTCTGCCAACTGCTGGCATAGATCGTCTGGCCGCGCCGGATAAAGCGTTCTTCATATTCAGTGGTGATTGTATCTTGGGCCGGGGTTCTTTCTACCAATAATTTCCAGCTATTCTCTTTCAGCTGTTCACAAGACCAGGCATAAAAATCCGGATTATCTGTTTTTAGGAATAATTGACCGGATGAAGTCAGTATTTTTTGATATTGATTTAAAAGACCCTGGGTGGTCAAACGTCTCTTATGATGGCGTTTTTTTGGCCAAGGGTCGGAGAAATTAAGATAGATCCGCTCGATTTCCTGATGGCGGAAAATTTGTTCCAACTGCAGGGCATCCAGCAGGAAAAAGCGGAGATTGGCTGGGATCTCCTGATTAGTCAAACGTTTTAAGGCTAGGTAAAGTACCTGGTCTTGTTTTTCTATACCCAACCAGTTAATATGTGGATTGGCTCTGGCGGAATCGATAATAAATTTGCCCCGCCCCATACCTATTTCCAAATAAAGGGGCAGGCCCTGAGGCAAATCCAGCCGCCAAACCCCGGTTAAAGCCTCTTGCTCCTTGATAATCAAAGGGCTTTCTGCAACAACAGGCCCGGCCTCTCTCATATGACGCAAACGCATTTTGATCTATCCTTTTCTTAGAGTGTGGAGAGTGGAGAGTGGAGAGTGGAGTTGTAAAAGAATAACTCCACTCTTAAAACTCCACTCTTAACACTCCACACTCCACACTCCACACTCCACTCTTTATCCATCTTCCGTCCCTTTATCCTGAACAAGCCTTGTTTTGCCGGATTGTTGGAAATAGTTGGTGCCGGCAACCCCGATCATAATTACCGCTATGCCAAGCCAGTGCCACCAGAGCAGGCGTTCCTTTAGCAGGGCCATGCTGACCAGAATTGTTACTACGGTGGCATAGTTGGAAAAAACCGAAACTTGAAAGGGCGGCATATTGCGTAAACTGTAATTGGAAAGGAAAAAAGCCACAATGGAGGCAAGCAGGGCCAGGTATAGCAGAGAAATGAGGGCCTGGGGCCGGGCTAAAGGCGCCAGATAGCCTACCAGGCTGCTGTTTTGCCCCCAAAACTGGCCCAAACCGATAATGTTAAAAACTACGGCCCCGGTCATCATCATTATGTAGGTGGATTGCAGGGAGTTAAAGCGCTTGCCCAGATGCCGGGTCAATATCACATAGGCGGTGGCGGTAAGCACAGCCCCGGCGAAAAGTATCTTGCTTATCATATCACCCCCGGCAAAGCCGTCCATCAGGGTGATAAAAATTACCCCGCTGACCGAGGTGATCAAAAAAACTGCCTGAACCGGTTTGATATATTCTTTGAGAATAACAGCGGAAAAGAATATCACAAAAACCGGGGTGGTGGCTAAAAATAGAGCACCCTCCGAAGCGGCGCCGAAGGCAAGACCATAAGTTTCGAATAAAAAATAAATCACCGGCTCCATAAGAGCCTGGATCAGTAAAAAAGGTAAATCCGCCAAACGGAGCCTGATTTTGATCAAGCCTGTGACTTGAAGCAAAAGTAAAGCCAAAGCAGCTAAGCCAAACCGGATGCCAATGAATTGCATCGGCAGGCAATAAGGCAGGCCTATTTTGGTAAAGACAAAAGAGCCGCCCCAAACACTATAGCAGATAAAAGCTCCGGCTATAGCCTTGAAGCGGCTTTTATTCCGGCTGTCTAGTCTTTCCATAGATTTTTTTCTTTTTCCTCAATTTCTTCTTTGCTAAGGCCTTCTTTTTTTAAACGGTGCTCGATAGCCTCATGCCAAAAATTAGCTTTTTCCTGCATTTTTTGGAATTTTTTCCGGTTCTCATCTTTTTTTGCAGCCCTGGCCTGGGCATTGCTGCAGACGATGGAGCAGATTCCTTTGACTTCAATCAGTTGATCGGGGTTCAAATCCTGATATTTTTCCTGTAAAAAAGTCATTACTTGCTGATAATAATTAGAAAATTCCGGAAACGGCAATTCATCGCTCATTTTCACATATTCCTGCATTTTTGTACTAATTGCTACCAGTTCTTCCATACTAAAAAACCTCCTTTTAGTCACTTGCAAACACGTAACGTCAAGCAAAAAACAAGTTCTTTGCTTCAATATTGCTTTGCGTAAGCAAAGCTACAACAACTCAACACTCAACACTCACAACTCAACACTGCGGTCGAAGACTGTACGGCCCGGTCATCCGCGAGGAAGTCATGACCATCCTCTACCGTTACGCGAAATATAAAGAGCTGGATCTAAGCGAAACGGTTGATTTATCTGATTATAGTGATATGGGAAATATTTCCAATTGGGCGCTGGATGCCATGAAATGGGCTGTGGAGGCTGGGATCATTCAAGGCCGTACGCCTACAACCATTGTTCCGCAGGGAACCTCCACCCGCGCTGAAATCGCCATGATTTTCAAGCGGTATATTGAGGATTTCCTTGGCAAGGTTGACTGATTGGGAGCATAAGCAAGAATGATAAAAATGGAAGCGGTGAGATTCAAAAAAAGAGTCTTGCCGCTTCCATTCATTTTTTTATTTTCAAGCCCCGCTTCCCTCGCATAGAGCAAACAATTAGGATGAGATGCAAAATGCAACTCATCCTAATTTAAATCAAATACAGGGGGTAACAAACGTTTATATCAACTTCTCTACTTCCTCGCAGTTCAAGCCTGTGTACTCTATAACTTTGTCAACAGGTTCTCCACCTGCTACCATTTTCCGAGCGACATCAATCATCCGATTGTCAATAGCAGTCGCCATATTTGATTCCATATCTGTCTGAAACTTCCTGCGGCTACGGAAGATTGCCCGCTCCCGTTCATCCTGGCTGATGCTCATTAGCAGATTCCCGGCCACCTGTAACACCTCCTCAGATTCAAGCACCTTGTTCACAGTCTCACGGTGTTCTTGGCTTGGCGCATATTGAAAGAACACCGCGAATTTTTCCAAGTCCGTCATTGTCTCGACGGGTTTCTTCAGGATTTCATCCAGCTTACTTAATTCCACAAATACCCAACGAACTGCGTCGTGTAAGAGTTCATTGTCCAAGTCATGTCTAACAGAGTACGAGTTCACATAGTCTTCTCTATGGGGAAAAATAGTATACGAACAAAATGTGATTTGATATGACCGCGCCAGCCTGTCATATCGTCTCTGACCCTTCGCGGGCTGAGAGGAATGCAGGTCGCACAGATAGTAGATACTTTTCCCCTTCAGGTTCTTATGATTGCCGCCAATATCCTCTTCCATCCGGCTGGCCTGCATCTCCAAGTTGATCTGTGAGCCATCGTCGATTTTGCAATTGACATCAAATCGCTCCGCTTTTTCCTGCGTATCACCAACCGGTAGTTCGTTATTGTGAACTGTTACGTCAACGACCTCGCAGCCGATCACTCCCGTTATCAACTTAATAAGAACTGGTTTACCCTCCGGCTAGGTTTGTATCAATTTGAAAACCCGGTCATCGGACGGGGGCAGTATATAGACGTCCATTGGCAGTAGAATCATATGCGCACTCCCTTCGGGATGGTTCTATCTGTAATTATTATAACCTATTGGATGGAGAAGTGCAAGCGGATTTTGATAATTTAGGCTGTGGGCTAGGCGGTTGAGTCGAGATCGTCTTAGGCTATCCCGGAGGTTTCTTAACCGGATGGCCCGGTCATCCGCGGGGAAGTCATGACCATCCTCTACCGTTACGCCAACTACAAAGAACCGGACACAAGCGCATCTACTGACCTGTCTGAATATGCCGATATGGGAAATATTACCAATTGGGCGCTGGCTGCCATGAAATGGGCTGTGGAGGCCGGGATCATTCAAGGCCGCACACCTACAACCATTGTTCCCCAGGGAACCTCCACCCGCGCCGAAATCGCCACTATTTTCAAACGTTATATTGAGGATTTCCTTGGCGAGGCGGACTGAACGGGAGCATAACTAAGAACTATAAACAACACGGAAGCGGCGAGACAGAAAAGATTCTCGCCGCTTCTATCCATTTATCTTCTACTGCATATCACCGTCTTTTAACTTTCCTGTATATATTGGTCATTTGTGCCTTGTAAAACAACCCGGAAAATAATCCTTGAATCTTTCCTTCATGCAGAGTATAATTAACCAAGTGATCAAAGTCGAGGTAGGGGGGATTGTTATGCGGGCATATGAATTTTTAGCAAACCGGAAAACGGAGTAATTACCATACCAAAAGAATATAGAAACAGAATAACATCAAATGTTAAAGTTATTATTCATAAGAAATACGTTGGAGAAACAGTGGGAGGAATAGATGAAAAATGCAAAGGTGTATTTAATTCACGGTTACACTGGTTCCCCCGAGAGCGACTTATTTCCGTGGATTATAGATAAACTTTCAGAAGTTGGCCTTAACCTTACGGCCTTTCATATGCCAAATCCTGATTCTCCTCTGGCTGCTGAGTGGGATAGGTATTTGGATGATAATATCAAGGAGCTTAACGAGGATACATATTTTATCTGCCATAGTCTCGGATGTGTAACTCTTCTAAGATATCTAAACAGACAGAGTGCCCGAACAAAAATAGGCGGCGCTATTCTTGCTTCGGGATTTGTAGAGATGTTACCTAAATACCCAATGTTCCGGGGTTTTATTGATATTGATTTGGATATGGGAAAGCTAATAGCTATGGTTGATAAACGCTGCGTGTTTAGTTCACCCAACGATATAATTGTTGAATATAAATATTCCCAAGAACTGGCTAGGCTCTTTGACGCGAAGCTGGTTACCATTGAGGGAGGCGGACATTTTATCGGGCAGGAAGGATTTTCTGAGTTTCCTGAATTGTTTGAGGAGCTTTGCGCTATG
>WRHF01000023.1 GCA_009783415.1 Clostridiales bacterium | reverse complement strand
GAGCTTTATGTCAAAGAAAATAAAGCTGTACATACAAGAAGATATGGAAGTAAATGCTTATGCTTTTGGAAAAAGAACACTTGTCTTGACAAGAGGTAGTATTGAGTTTTTAAATGATGATTGTTTAAAAGGCTTAATTGCTCATGAGCTAGGACATTTTGCCCATCATGATACTAAAGCAGCACTATTGGCGTATGTTGGCAATATCTATGTTTCACTTTTCCTTCGATTTCTTGCTTATGTTGCTCGCCTTTTCTGGCCCTTTAATATTATCTATAAACCAGTTGTCTTTATAAATGATATACCCCTACTGGTAACCAGTCGCAGGCAGGAATACCATGCGGATAAATTCGCATTTGAGATTGGCTTTGGCGAAGAAATGACTCAGGTGTTATATGCGCTTTATGCGTTCATTATCGAAAAGCCAGGCAGCATCCAAGAGCAGATTCGCAGAACTCACCCGGCATTAACTAAACGGATAGAGAGGGTTGAATATCTGCTTACGGAAATAGATAATATCCCTGCTTGAATTGATAATAATATATGAAAAGAGGAAGAATAAATTAAAATGTTCCTTCCTCTTTTTTCTATTGCAATAGTCAATTATAATTGAAATAGTTGAATTTATATGATAATCTTTTTTTAAGAGGGAAAGTATGAAAAAAGGGAAACTAATTATTCTATGCGTTTTATTAGCGCTGCTAGTGGTCGGCCTTGTAGCAGGCGGAAGTATAGTATATAGCACAAATAATAATAAAGATAAAACTATTGAGAATCAAAAGAAATCCCTTGCTAAAAAAGAAGATACTATTAAATCTTTGAATTCTACAATTTATAATTTAATTAACAAGATGGAAGAAATCCCAGATAAATCTGTTTTGGATGAAAAAGTTGACAATCAATTATTGGGCAAATTTTATCCACTATCACCTGATTCTATCCAAGGTGAAAGCTCTTATCTTGAATTATTACCAAATAATAAGTTTATTGCAAACTATAATATGTGTGATAGATGGGAAAAAGTTACAGGAAAATTTTTTGTCAGAGATTACACATTTACTCTAGATAATCCGGACTATAAAGTAACTCTTTTAATGTTAGTTGCGGATGAAAAAACAGGTTTTTATTCAAGATTTGATATGTATAGAATAATCAATAACAACCGTTTGCGATTTTTAACACCAAATGAATATAGCGCCGGAGGAATACTACCAGATAATCCAGATATGAGTTTTGATTGTGGAGAAAACGGTATAATATTAGCTAAATAAACATTGTTATTAACTATAAAAAAATTAGTTAGTAATTCTTGTTATCTGGCGTTATAAACGGCAAGCCGGGAAATATGTTTGACCCAAAAGGCAAAGCAGTGCAGGCAGAAGTGGCAGCTATGTTAAATAAGTTTGCCGAAAACATATAAAGCATATTATGTAATTTGCTCCTTTCTTTTTATATACATATATAGATAGGAGCCAAATTTACATTTTATTTTGCCATTTATATTGGGCTCTATATTTCTAGAAATTTAATAATAAATAGGCAAAATATTTAAAATATATAATCTTTTTTATAGTAGCAGGATTGGGTTGATTTAGGAAGAATTTACTATGGTTATTGAGATTAAAGTTATCTAAAAGTATAACAAGTACTCCATGCACAAAAATTAGATGAAAAAAGATAAAATTGGCTCCTTTTTTTTAAGTAATTTTATATAGCTAACCCCTATGAAGCTTTTTATTTTTTCTAAAAGCAGCAATAAGCAGTTTGTCTTTTTTGCATTTTTAGTCAGATATTATGATTGTTATTGACGCAAGTTGCCACCTCATGCTAGAATATGCTGTATAAAAAATTTATTTTTGTTGCATAGCATGTATTGCCCTTTAACTCCGCGCATATCATAAATCATATAGAGCAGTGAGTCTATGTGTCTAATGATATGGGGGTAATATAATGGCGAAAGAAATAACAGACGAAATTTTAGTAGATTTGATTGAAAGGTTAGTTGGACGAAAAATTTCCAATGACCAGCTAAGTGAGATGAAGAAAGACCCAAAAATCCATAGGGATTTAATTTTATTTGCGAGGTGTTGTGTTTATATGACAGGATTATTTAATAAATCTACTAGCTATGGTTATGTTTTAGGACGAAAAAGAAGATATATGCCTAAAAGTAAAAAATTACGAGAAAGCACCGCTAATAATCGTGCTTATATTATAGAAACAAGACAAAGTATTAATGCTGGAAGTTTTAGATTGGAAAAATGCCCCAGTAAGCGTTAGCATGAATTTACAAGCTAAAAAATCAATGACGATAAGACGTTAGATAACGTCATGTCATTCTAAAACCTGCAACTGCTAAGGTTCTTAATGTTCTTAGATAATAAATTGTAAATTCACTAATGGACTTGTGACTGCTAAGCTTTACGCATTTTTTCAGAAAAACCATCAAACTAAGCTGTTGATTTCGAGCTATTTTTTTGTAGGTTTTAGATGGTATAATGTACTGAGGTAACAAAAATGGAGTTATTAAAAATATTTCTGGAAAAAATTAAAAAACTTAACTATGAAGACATTTCTAATCAAATTGCAATCGAGTTCCTAGACATATTAGAAACATATCATTTAAATAAGGTATCGCCAATTAAAATTTTATCTTGGTTAGATGATGATATTTATGATAATAATCAACGATTTATAAAGAAATTACAAAAAATTGTTGAGTTGGCTTTAAATACAGATGGTCGCCAATATCACATGTTTATTGGGTTTGTTTTAAATAATATTTGGGCAAATTTAATGGAACAAGAGCCAGATGAAGAAGCTGAAGATTATCTTTCAGTTTTAGACAGTTATGTTGAAAGCCTAAAGGATATTGAAAAAAATTCAAAAGATGTTCTAGAAGAAATTGGAAAATCTCAACAAGATATTGAAAGCTTTGAGCAAGATATTAATATAAAAATCGAGAAACAAGAAGGTAAAATCAGAGACCTAATTCCCCAAGCAATTACGGCAGTAGGTATCTTTGTAGCCGCTTTAGTTTTCATTATTGGTGGAATGAATGTTGTTGAAGCCCTTGGGCGTTTAGAAAATGTTCCACTTATAAACTTAGCAGTATTAGCATTATTTACAGGGCAAGTATTGTTTAATTGCCTTTTTTTGTTGCTCTATTTACTTTCTCGTCTGTCTGAAAAACCAATACATAGTTGTTGTAGCAAATTTGAGGTTAATATTAATATTGCTGACTATGATAAACTTGAGCGCAAACAAGAATATTGCGATTATTGCATACGTTACAGGGATGATGCTGACCAATGTAGCCATGCTAGAAAAATTTTTTCAAAGTATCCACACCTACATATAACGAATACTTTCATTTTTATAGCGGAAATAATTTGCCTTGCTATATTAGCTGTATTAAATACTATGCGAGCTATAGATGATTTTTTCTTATATATTTTTATGGTTGCTCTGATTGTAATTGTTTTTTGTAGTAGCACTGCTTATATTTTGAGTACCATTGGAAAAATTGCCCATAAAAAAAGGAAAAAAAAGAAAAAGATAAACTATGCTCGAAGACGAATATTTGCAGGTTTAGCCGCCTCTATCTTAATTTCTGTTTTTTCCTTTACTATAAGATTTTATTGCATATTACCAAATTGGCGAGATATACTATTTAAATAGTCTTTTCTCCCCGCCAACAATCCCTCCAGCTTCTCAATCCACTTTGTAATCAGCAAACTGAATACTACGTAACATCTCTGTTATTTCAAATTTAGCTTAATAAAACAAATCAACTTTTGAAGGTTCAAATATGTAATTTAACGCTTTGATTGTTTTGCTGGTGAAATCATCAATAATATTTTGATTTTTCGGCGGTGGTAACTCAATAAGCATAGACTTTGCAAATATAGAAGCCCAGCCGTCAAAAGTACCTCTTGTATTTTCATAGTTTGGGGTAAGGTCGGTAAAGGCATAAACTTTATTCACTATGTCAATTAAGTCGCTATTGCCTTTCAATCGGTTTTCCCAGCCGTGAAAAGATAAAATAATATCGTAATTGCCATTTAACACTAAATCCCGTAAAGCCTGCGCTTCCGGCGAAGTATAAGGCTTTTTGCTTGTTTTGTTTCTGTTATCACTGAAAACCCGAAAATTAAAGTTAAAATCCCTGTTAATATCAATGCCAAGAGAAACCTGACATCTTCCAGGGCCATCTTTTGTCCATCCTTCGGCTAGACCATCAGGATTAGCACAAGGAATAATATGTAATTCATAACTGCCTAAGTTAAAAGCATTATCTTTGTAATGCTCAATAACAACATTGGCTAAATCAACTAAAATTTGCCCGTCTTTTGGAGCATAATCTTCAAAGGCGTGTATTGCAAAAACGCAAAGAATCTTTTGCTTGGCTTTTTCTATACTGGAACTTTTCAAACTATAATAAACTAAATCCCTGCCTAAGCCACTTTTCCCATAAGTTTTATTTTCTAAAGTGGCGGTATTAATATCTTGCCAAACTTTCTCTACTTGCTGATTAACAAGATTTAATGTCTCTTTATAAGAGGTGTCGGGATTAGAGAGCATAAACCTGACATAGGCAATTAAGTTTTCCCCTTTGTATTCCGGAAGATAAGAAATTTCCAGTACTCTGCTGTAAACACTATGTATTTCTTTTTCAGGATTAATAATGTCTATGATTTTATTTGCAGGGTCATAAGAAGCCGCTGTAAATGAACCAATAATATCTCTAATTAAAGCTAATGGAGCATATGTAGAGCCATTGAGCAGTAAAGAAGGGCGAGTTTCTTTATCTGCTTCATTTATTTTAATTGCGGTGTCTCCAATTTTATAAATCATAGTTCGGTCATCTTTATCCAACATAAGGATTTGAGCAGTTAGCGGATTATATTCCATGATAACGCCAATTTGCTTTAAAAGTGGTCGAAGAGCAATATATTGCTGGCCATTTACCGGCTGAGCTTTCACTTCTGAACTGACATCAATTCCGTTTACTCTAACAATAGAATTTTCTGTAGCCAAAGCTGGAGCAGAAACAAAAAATATCAATATAATTATCATCATAAAAAAGTGAGTCAATAAAATTGACTTTTTCATGGTATTACCTCCGATTTTAGTTAATATCCTAACATGTATTATATTAACATTTTGTTACCTAGTCAATAGATTATTTCGCGTTTAAGCAACTTTTTGTTACATTAATTGAGCCTTTATATAATCTGTGATAACCTCTTTTCAGGGAGGTGTCATATGCTTGCTTTAAGATTAAGAGAATTACGCGAAGACAAAGACAGAACACAAGCCGAAATTGCCGAGATTTTAAGAATAACAAGAGCTTGTTATTCCATGTACGAATCCGGAAAACGGCAGGTCAGTTATGAGGCATTGGATATACTGGCAGATTACTATAAGGTGAGCATTGATTATCTTTTGGGTCGTCAGGAGGAAAAGGCTATCCAGTTGAGCGAAGAGGAAACAGAGTTGCTTAAAAAATTCAATTCTTTGGATAATAGAGGCAAACAAAATATTCTTGCGCTTGTCAATATTGAGTTTAGTAGAGCCAATTCCAAGGCAAAATAAAAATAGAACAGGGAACAAATTTCAATTCGTCCTTGTTCTTTTTGTATTTGATTAATTAAATACAGCTGGAAGTTATAATTCGTAATTTATAACCAAGGGAAAACTCCAAGTCATATCGGACAATCAGCCCTTCATAAGCTTAACTAAAAGTCTATGAGGTGCTTTAATGAATAAGGAAGAAATAAAAGTAATTGTTGAGAACCCACCAAGCAAAGAAATGGCAACACAAAAAATAAAAGAGCTATGTGATTTCCTTTCTAAGATGTTTTCACTCAGAAAAAGGCAATCATAGCTCTTTTTATTACTCAATACAGTTAGTATTGCATTAGGTATAAACTGGCAAAATACCAGCATATAAGGGCAATTGTAACAACAAATACCTAGTGCAATTAGGGTGCCGGACTGAGAGCTTTTTCCCTTTTGTATACCTAGTGCCATCTGGTGGCCCCGACGGTGAGCTGGCAGCCGGTTTGCGTTACTTAAACCAACGCTATACTATGCCCACCAATTATACCAAGGGTCTGTTGACCGATATAGGAACAGAAGAAATGAAAATGACGCAGCATTCTATAATGCGGACAAGCCCTGTCATAATGGGCTTTTGATACATACCATTTCAACCACAGACAGGATAACAAAATGGAATGGAGGCACATTTGACGAGAAAGGTATGTATCCTTACAGGATCGTATCTTTTGGTGTTGAGAGGATCATAAGGTTATTTATAGCAGCATAAAGATCGGCGCGATTATAAAGCTCTTTCCGTCATGCCCATCATTTGCCCAGCTATACCCGAGAACGAAAACATTTTCTATTAATCCGCCGAGGATTTTTGTTGTCAGGTGGTGCGGGAAAACCGCAGGAATGCTTGTTGCCTTTCAAGGTTTTCCCGCGCCGCCTGGCGGCAAAAAGACCGGAAGAGTGATGGAAAGTGTTTTCGTTCTTGGGTATAAGTGCCTAATCCCTTGCGGCGCAGCCGCTTTAGTTCGGAGAACAGACATGGAAGAAGCTAAAAAACGCATTAAAGCCTGCTGGGAAAAGGAAGAACCTTTCTGTGCTTCTTCCTGCCCTTTTCATTATGATATCCGCGAATTTACCGCCCGCCTTAAGCGCGGCAGTTTCAATTCGGCTTTCCGCACCTTTGCCAACGGCGTAGGTTTTCCTGCTATTGTGGCTGCCTTATGTGATTGCTCCTGCCGCACTGTCTGCCCGCGCCAAGGCAGCGATGCCGCTATTGATATGCAGCAGCTGGAACGCTCTGCCCTTGATTATGCTGTCAACACTAAGCCTAATAGTTATAACCTGCCCCCAAAAGCCGCAAAGATTGCCATTATAGGCGCCGGCTTAAGCGGTTTGGCTTGTGCTTTACGCCTGTGCAATAAGAAATATCAGGTCACTGTATTTGAAGAGTCCGAGCAGGTAGGTGGAAAATTATGGAATTATCTCCCCCCTGATCTTTTCCTGGCGGATATTAAAAAGCAATTCATGTATGAAGAATATACCCTGCACCTGAACACAAAAATCACTGATGCTGCCGCCTTGCTGGACGAGTATCAGGCTGTTTATGTAGCAACCGGAATAAATGGCGCCGGTTTTGGTCTTTTGGATGGTCTTGATAGGGCTCAGCTTGTCGCGCCTTATGCCTCACATCTGCCGGGGGTTTTTCTTGGCGGCTCTTTGCTGGGCGCTACGGATATGGACGCGTTGGCCCAGGGATTACAGGTAGCAAACTTGATTGAAGCCTATTTGAAAACCGGTAATATGAAAGGGGCAAAACCGCATAAACCGACTAATATGCAACTGGCCTCGGATGCGTTGAGCTATCTGGAGCCGGTAATAGCGGAGCAGCCATTTACCAAAGAACAGGCAATAGCGGAAGCACAGCGCTGTCTCGGTTGCCGCTGCGATGCCTGCTATCGCCATTGCCCGTTGATGAATTATTTTGAAAAATTCCCTTTACGGATCGCCGATGAGGTGGCGGTGACCATTGATCCCGGTACTTTGGACGGCAACGGTACTGTGGCTACCCGCCTTATTGCCACTTGCAGTCAATGCGGTTTATGCGCCGAGGTTTGCCCGCAGCAAATTGATGTCGGAGATTTTCTTCGCAAAAGCCATCAGGTCATGCAGACCAAAGAGGCTATGCCCTGGGCATTCCATGATTTTTGGCTGCGTGACATGGCGGATGCCCGCAGTGAAAATTCCTCATTCCTTGGCTCGCCTAATTGGCAGCCGCCTTACATCTTCTTTCCCGGCTGTCAATTAGGTGCTTCTGAGCCGCGCTATGTCCTGGGCGTATATAAATTGTTGCATGAGGCAGATCCTGATACCGCCATTTGGCTTGGCTGTTGCGGCGCTCCCGCTGTGTGGGCAGGAGATATGCCTTTGTCCGAAGAGGTGAACAGGGAAATAAAGGCTGTTTGGGAAAGCTACAATAAGCCTCTTGTAATACTGGCCTGCCCCACCTGCCGGGAGATATTTGCTCAATATTTACCGGAAATAGAAACAGTATTCCTGCTCGACCATTTTGCCAAGAGGGATATAAAACCATCCCCCGCAGCAAATGGTGAGAAAATAGCTATTTTTGATCCTTGTGCTATGCGTCAATGGGAAAAGTCACGGCAAAATGTACGCGATTTGGCGCAGGAGGCAGGGTTTGCTGTTCAAGAGTTGCCCTATCACGGTACCAGAGCCCAATGCTGCTCCTTTGGCGGGCAGATGGATACGGCCAATCCGCCCTATAAGGAATGGCTGGTTAAGCAGCGTATACAAGCATCCAGTTTGCCTTATCTGGTTTATTGCAGCAACTGCCGGGATATTTTCGCTAAAGATGGCAAAGAAGCCATTCATGCTTTGGAGTTGTATAACGGTTGTATGCGGGAAACAGAACAAACACCGGGAATAGAACAGCGCTTACTGAACCGGCATAAGGTAAAGGAAGAAATTATCAAACGCTATTTCCCGCAGCAGGCGGAAGAATTGCTCCCGGCCGCTGCCTTGCCGGTCCTGCATTTGGCTCCGGGTTTGGCGGAAAAGCTGGATAGGGAGCGCATCTTTCTTGCGGATATCACGGCGGTGATTGCCGCCTCTGAAAAGGAGCGCTACCGCTTGCGTAAAGCTTCCGGGCATTATGTGGGACATCAGGAGATCGGCTATATGACATACTGGGTGGAATACCTGCCGGAAGATGACGGATACTCAGTATTCAATGCTTATGCGCACCGTATGAAAATAACACCTTGATTGACGCAAAGCATCAATCAAAAAACAAAAAACCGGCTGCGGGCATGTATAGCCCGTATTATGCAGAGGGAGCAATGCCATGGCCGCTGAACAGTTATATTGTGATTATTGCAATGTGGAACTTGAGCCGCAAAAAACACATTTTACCTACTTAGGCCATGCCTTTCATGCCGAAATACCCTGTTGCCCAAAATGCGGGCAGGTCTATATTGACGAAGAACTGGTAAAGGGCCGTATGGCCCGGGTAGAAATGGAATTGGAAGATAAATAATAACTAATCTTGGCCTGGAAATTGAGTATATTGAGACCGATGATAGGGGTGTCATATTTGGCATGAATACCCCTACTGACTATGCAAAAGTTATTGAACTCTATTCCGGTCAACAAAGTTCTGACTTCAAATATTAATAATATTACGGGCAGTATCCATTCTTGCGGTAATACTGACCATATCTGTAACTGCTCCAACTGCCAATTTGTCCTGAAGCTCGTAGTAATTGACACAGGTACCGCAAGTTAAAATTTCTACTCCTTTGTTCTCCAGCTCTTTTAAGTCGTCAATAGTGTTGGAACCGGCGGACGTTAAATAGGCGCCTGAATTAAGGAAAATTACACACTTCGGCGGTGAATGGAGCTCGGTAAGTGAATATATGAAGCTCTTGATAAGGATTTTGCCAAGCTCCATTGCCCCTTCCCCCATGGTATCCCTGCTAATAACTACAACCACTCCCTTTGTCTGATTAGAATTGGTGGTGGTTTTGGTTTTGTCGTTCTCAACCTGCTTATTAGATGGTGTTTTCATATTATTTGCCTCTTTCTTTATTCGAATTTGAGAGCTTTGTGCCTGATACCTTGCGGTGAAACCTCTTCATAAATAAACAGGCCATTTTGAGTCGCCCTGGAAAATAAGCCGATCCCGCCAATCTCATTATCGGCTAAAGACCCCAGCGCCGCTTTGATTTCATTTTGATCAATACGAAGGCAAATACCGCAACCTGCGCTTATTTGGGAAGGCAGCGGTAATACGCTGACATGAAGTTTCATTTCAAGCAGGCACTGTTCGGCCTTTATCGCCAGGTTTGTATTTTTGAATGTGATTATATATTCCATATTTACCCTCATGCCGCCGCGAACGGATGCATAAATTCCTCATGGAAACCAATTGTATTTATCGTCTCCGGCGGTAAATACAATTGGTTTTTACTCTTTAGCATCCCAAAGATTGACTAATCTCTTTCAGCGCCAAAACCCCTTTTTGGATTTCCTCTTCGGTATTAAAATATGAAAAGGAAAATCTTACCATGCCCATCTCGGCTGTGCCCAAGCGTTTATGCAATAAAGGTGCACAATGACTTCCCGCCCGGATCGCAATATCATAGCCCGTCCAAAGCCTTTCGGCAAGTTCCGCCGAAGTCATTCCGTCAATATTTAGGGAAACAATCGGCAATCTGTCATTTGTGGAAAAATCGCCGTAGATCTTTATTCTTTCCAGGTTTTTAATACCTTCATAAAACATACTTGCAAGCTGTTTTTCCTTTGCTCTGATTTTGTCAATCCCGGTTTCGTTGATGAAGCGGACTCCTTTTTGCAATCCGTAAATGCTATGACTATTCAGAGTTCCCGCCTCGAAAATATCCGGCATATCCTGTGACTGAAAGGTATCGAAACTATTGACGCCGGCGCCCCCGGTCTTGACAATTTTAAAATCATAATTATCGTTAACGATTATGCCGCCTGTTCCCTGAGGGCCGAACAAACCTTTATGCCCTGTAAAACAAAAAATGTCGGCCATATTGATATCAAGAGGTATCGAGCCGAAGGTTTGAGAAATATCCAGGATCATGATGATGCCGTTTGCTTTACACAAACTATAGAGTTTTTGCACTTCCGTGATATTTCCGGTCACATTCGAACCGTGCGTACAAATCAAAAACTTGGTAGGCGGCATCAAAAGTTCCACACTGGAATCAATAAGCAGTTTTCCATTATCATCGCATTTTATGAAACTTAATTCGCATCCGCTAAGGTACAAAGGACGCAATACGGAATTATGCTCCGCTTGGGTAGTAACAACGGTATCTTCTTTCCCAATAAGCCCGCCGATTACCAAATTCAGGCTCTCTGTGGCGGAAGAAGTAAAGGCGACATTCAATGGCTCGTTACGGTTTATCAGCTTTGCGACTTCCTTGCGGGTATTATATATTTCGCGGTTCGCAGTCAAGACCGGGGGGTAAAAAGAGCGCCCCGCATTGCCGATATTATTTATAGCAAAAGAAACAGCCTCACTAACTTCCGGGGGCTTTATCAGAGTTGTCGCACTGTTATCAAAATAGATCATTTTATGCTATCCTTGTTTATTTATTAATTCAGAGCTATTTATGAATATTGTTACCCCGGCTGCCTAAATAAAAATAAGCTTCCAAGACGGCTCCGCCAAGGCAACGCGCCTTATCAGATATCGAGTGCCAGTTGATATCGATACGCGGATCTATATCGGCCACCTTCATCCCCCGGCAAACCATTATCCCCTCGCGGATCAGCCCGCGCACCAGGCCGCTAAGGGATACTTTGACCGGCTTGCCATCAACTGTTAACAGGATATCACCACATTCCACCACATCGCCGATCCGCTTTTTGTGATTGATAATCCCGTTTGCAGGTGCATGCAAAACGCGCCGGTTGCTTATACCGCCAATATTGCCGGGCATCCCGGTATCCTGCTTTGCGTATCCTTGTAAAATCAGTTTACCAAGGTCATGCCCCCGCATTGTTTCAATTACTGCCTGCACGTCTTTACCCGCGCAAAATCCCGGCCCCAGCGCAATTGTGATATCCGCCATAGCGCGATTTGTCCCCAGATTTTCTTTAGCAATGATCGCGTCTATCACAGCGGCAGGATGTATCAGTCTTATAGATTCTCCGGCCGGGTCGACAAGGAGTGGGACTACCCCCGCCTGCCAGCAATCCTCCAGCTCATCCGGCCCGGAGACCTTGCGGCAGGAAACATCCTCGACCTGAGCAAAACCGTCATATACCGCCTCGGATAAGGCGACGCTCCGGCGGATAGCGGTAGGAGCAGGGGTTTCCAAGACCACTACCGGGAATCCGGCGCGGAAAAACTTTTGGATCACCCCGGTAGCAAGATCACCGCCGCCGCGGATGACAATTTTCTGAGAAAAAGCCAGTACAGACATTTTTTTACCTCTTTTAGAACCTGAACTTTTCCCGCACTTGCTTCTCAGCATACCTTGATACATCGGCATAAATTTCTGCATAAGCGGTAAGAACCTGTCTGCCTTTTTCAGTCAGCTTTGTCGAGCCGTAATTGCTTCCGCCTTTTTCCGATATCACTACCGGAAACCCTAATTCTTCTTCCATGACCCGGATGATCCTTAGCGCCTTGACATAGGACATTTTCATTGCTTCGGTTGCCTTTTTTATAGAGGAATAGGTTTCGATTTTTTCTAAAAGCTCCATCGGCCCTGTGGAAAAAAATGGCTTATTATTACCAATTTTTACCCTAGTAATGCACCACACGGCTATGCCCCCCTATCCTTTTCAAATGATTTGCCGCACATACAGTTTTAGTAACTCTGGTACGCAAAGTGTCAATAAAAAACAAGATTCTCGTTTAATTTTTTCGCGAAGCGAAAGCTACAACAATTCAGCACTCAGAAACCGCTCAACGAGCGCCTTAAATACTCCGGCAAGTCTTCTCTGTTTTCGAAGGTGACCGGGATAAGCTCACCCTTCCTGCGGATCATTTGCTCCAAGCGGTTATGCAGGCTCAAGTATTCCTGATCCAAGCTCAGCTGCGACATGGCATGAGACAGATTGGGGGCAGACTTTAAAACCCCGATACAAGGCTTGCCGCCGTTAATGATCCGTAATAAGGAATCTGCAAATACCTCTGATTTTAACTCGACCCCGCCGATTTCATCCAAGAGGATAAGTTTGCAATCAGGGTTTTGAGCGTCTTGTTCCACTTGGAGTATGGTTTTTTCCAAAACAGAAATATCAAACTGCCTGTTAGATATATGGATAAACATTCCCTGACAGCCGGGGGTATATATCGTTTCCAAAGGCGGCAAAGCCCCGTTTATCCTTATAGCCCGGTAGCCGATCGTTTTGCTGTTTTTCAGGAGCCGCTGAGTGACCAAACCGGTTATGCTTAGGCTGTACGGTTCCAGCGCTTTTCGCAGTAAGCTTGATTTACCGATACCAAATTGTCCTTGAAGAAACAGATTCATAGCTTCCCCTTAAAGATTCAAACATATTTTATGCTGCTGTGAATTGCGATCTGTTACCGAGACTACTTCCATAGGCAGGCCATATACGGATTCCAGTGAGCGGTTCGTCAATATATCTGCAGGGACGCCAAAGCCAATCTGGTATCCGTTGTCCAATAACAAAACCTTATGGGCCAAAGCAAACGGCTGGGAAGGGCTGTGGGTGGTAAAAACAACGATTTTACCTTTTTTTGTCAAGAGACGGATAGCGGCGGCAATCAATTCCTGATTGGCAAAATCCAGGCTGGCTGTAGGCTCATCCATCAGCAATACACAGGTTCCCTGACACAGAGCCCGGGCAATCAAAACTAATTGGCGCTGACCGCCGGAAAGTAAATTATAAAAACTATCTGCCAAATGGGATATTCTTAACCTTTCCAAACACTCCAGGGCGGCTTTGGTATCTATTTTCTTGGGCGATGCCAGGGAATTGATATGGCAAGTCCGGGCCATGGTCACCATTTCCAGAACCGTATAGGGGAATTGCATCCGGTCGCTTTGGGGGATATAGGAAAAAATCCGGGCAAACTTTTTCCGATCCATAGTATCAATATTAATATTGCGGCAATAAACTTTGCCCTTGGTTTTAACTAAAAAACGCAGCAAAAGCCGCAACAAGGTGGATTTTCCGCAACCGTTAGGTCCTAATATAGCAAGCGCTTCCCCTGCTTCCACCCCAAAAGACACGCCATGCACGACTTCCCGTCCGCCATAACCGCCGCAAATATTCTCCACCCGTAATTCCAAATTATCTTCACGAACCATAATTCACACCAATCCTCAGCTCAAAATTCAACACTCAACACTCAACACTTGGGCTGCAAAGCAGCCCATCACGCCGGCTTTCTTTTTACCAATAGAATAATGAAAAAGGGAGCGCCGAAAAGAGCAGTCAAGGCTCCCACCGGTATTTCCATGGCGCTGAGGGAACGGGCCAAATTATCTACGATCAATAAGAAACAACCGCCCAATAAAGCAGCAACCGGCAGCATCTTTCGGTGATCAGCGCCAGCCAGCCCCCGCGCCAAATGGGGAAGCATTAAACCGATCCAGCCGATTTGACCGCCCAAACAAATGGCGGCGGAACAAATAAAGGTAGCAACCATAACCACCAGCAGACGGTAAAGATAAGGATTTAGGCCAAGGGAAAGAGCATTTTCATCATCAAGCGTCAATATGTTCAGCTTCCAACGTAATAAGTAAAGCAATATGCAACCAAATAAGATGGGAATCAAGCTGAACGCTAACGAGCTTATATTGACTTTCGCCAGGCTGCCCATTGTCCAATAGACAATAGAGGGCAAGGTATCATTGGCATCTGCCAGGTACTTAATTGCTGTAAGCAGAGATAAAGCTAATGCGCTCATCACAGAGCCGGCCAATACCAGGCTGACATCCCGGTCAAAGCGAGCTCTACTGCCAATAAAAAAAGCCAGGGTTACCGTGACAATGCCGCCGCAAAAGGCCAGCAGCTGTACCATAAAAGCGCCCAAACCCAGCAACAAGCCCAAAGCTGCCCCCAGGCTGGCCCCTTGGGTAACTCCTATAATATTTTCGGAAACAAGGGGATTTTTAAAGGCGCTTTGATAAGCCGAACCGGAAACCGCCAAACCGGCGCCTATGGCAAAAGCCGCAATGATCCGGGGCAGGCGGATATTTTGAATTATGATAGCCACATTGTCTGCTACCGCACCTGCTCCTTTAAAAATAAAAAGAAAAACTTCCCGCGGGCTTATCCCATAAAAACCTATGTTCAGTGAAATAATTGGCAAGATCAGGCTTGCTGCTATCAATAAAGGCAAGAGCCAAGGCCGTTTTTTTATTTGATTGTTGTCTTTCGGGAAACTCAAGATACTTTACCCATCCTTATCGTTGTATATATGGAAATACATCCGCTCTTAACGATACCCTAAACGGGAGGATTTGTCAAGAAAATATTTTTTCAAAAAATCACTTGACAAATTGTGGTAAGGCAATTATAATAGCGTTGTATTTGCAAATATATAACGATTTAAGGAGGGATTTCATGATAAAGAAGCAATATTTCTTAATTATGTTGTTTTTGACAGTTATATTATGCTTGATTGCCGGATGCAATCAAGACGTCATTGAACCAAAAGAACCTTCAGCCGCAGACTATCAAACTATAAATATAGACAGAGAGCGCCAAATCACAGATATGGCAGGCCGCACCGTAACTATCCCCTCTGAAGTCAAGAAAGGGTTAGGTACTGAAGCAAGAGCCAGCTATATGCTCTATACCATGGATCCGGATACTATGACAGGCATCAATTATGAATTCAACGATAAGGAAAAAGCCTACATATTACCCCAATATCATAATTTACCTGTTTTCGGGCAGGGCGGGAGTTTTAACCTGGAAGCGGTCGTTGCCGCCGCGCCTGATGTATTGATCATTTATGGCCCGCTGAAAGATGCCGCTATTTCCGATACCGAAGATATCCAGCAGCAAACCGGTATCCCCTGCATTATGATGGGCGATACTTTGGCTCAGATCCCCGCAGCCTATCGCCTGCTGGGTGAGGTATTTGGCCGGGAGGAAAGCTGTGAAATCCTAGCCCGGTATGCGGAAAAGGCTTTGGGCTTTGCCGCAGCTATAAATATACCGGAAGAAAAACGCAAGACTGTTTATTTCGGCAATGGCCGGGAGAATTTGGAAACCGCGCCCAGAGGTTCTTCCAATGCCGAACTGTTGGAACTTGTGCAAGCTGTCAATGTTGCTGCCCTTGAAGGAGAAATAACTGGCCGCATTGATATCAGCGCAGAACAAGTGCTGGGCTGGAATCCGGAAGTGATTCTGCTCAATGGCGAGCCAACCAAAAATGTTTCACCGGCCGATGCGGTAAAAACTTTCCTGAGCGACAGCCGCTACCGCAATGTAGAGGCTGTAAAGAATGGCAAGGTTTACGCCATTCCCAAGTACCCCTATAGCTGGTTTGACCGCCCGCCCGGCCCCAACCGCCTGATTGGCATTTATTGGTTGACAGACCTGCTTTACCCTGATGAGCATACTATTGATATCAAATCGGAGGCTCAGGATTTCTACTCTCTATTTTACCATCTGGAGTTATCCGATGGTCAATTGGCAGATTTACTCGGTTATTAGCAAAGGATACCATCAAATAACTCCTTAAATCTTAACAGTTAGAAAGCATTTGAGGACACTTGATTGTGAATTGTAAAAGGAGTATGCATGATGGAAATGAGAAAACTGATGCGGGCCGTTTCGGAATGGTTAAGTCAAGGCGAAGATGTGGTCCTTGCCACAATAATCGCCGGTTCCGGCTCGACACCCAGGGGCGCCGGGGCGCGGATGGCAATCATAAATGACGGGAGTTTTACCGGAACTATTGGCGGAGGTGCGGTGGAATATAAAGCTCAGCAAATCGCTATGGAGGCCTTAAAAAGCAAAACATCCCGTATTAAATCGTTCATTCTTTCTCCCAACGATAAGGAAGGCTTGGGTATGGTCTGCGGGGGAAACGTAACAGTATATATTCAATATATTTCCGCATCGGACAAAGAGGTGCAGAGCCTTTTTACCCTCGGCGCCAATCTTTTTGGGGAAAATGCCGATAGCTGGCTTATAACCGATATTACTGATGAATCAAAATGGCATATGAACATTTATACTCCGAGCGCAAAAAGCGAAAGCTATCTGCACAATACCCTACAAAAAAGCGGGCTATTCACAAATAGCAGTGTGCTGATGGAAGTCTCCGGAAGAAGGTATTATGCGGAACCTCTGACAAGAGCAGGAAAGGTATATATTTTCGGCGGAGGACATGTTTCTCAAGAGCTGGTTCCGCTTCTTTCTCATCTTGGCTTTAGTTGTGTTGTGTTTGATAACCTTCAGGCATTTGCCTGCAAAGAACTATTCCCCGCGGCAGATGAGATAATTGTGGGAGATTTTGACAATATTTCCGCAAGCATTGATATTAGCAGAAATGATTATGTCGTCATAATGACCAGAGGTCACAGCTTCGACTTTGCCGTACAAGCACAGGCAATGCGGCGCAACCCCTATTATATCGGGGTGATAGGCAGTAAGACAAAAATTGCCAAAATTTCCCAAATGCTTTTGGAGCAAGGATTTTCACAAGAAGAACTCGACAGTATTTATACCCCGATCGGCATCAATATCAAAGCCGATACCCCTGCCGAAATCGCCGTCAGCATAGCAGCAGAACTTATCATGATTAGGGCACAAAAAAGAATTACCTCTCCCTAATCCCTTGCGGCAAAGTTGCTTTAGTCGGGCAAATAGCTGGTGTCTACTAAACCGTTGATCAGATTGCTGATATTGACATCCGGTTTGATAAAACCTTGGGACTGCAGGAAAGTGGCTGTCTCTTTGAGCTGGCTCCGAAAATCTTTGGAGATATTGAGCTGAAAGGAAAATTTTGGCATAATTCTAATGACCTCTTCCCGGCTCATCTCATTTTTTGCAGCAGCCAAACGTACCCCATCCAGGGAATTCTCCATCAGATAATCCCGGCTTTCCTTGGCGCAAAGGAGGAAGCGCCGCAAAGTCCCCGGATATTTTTGGGCAAACTCCGTACGGACGGCAATCACCGACTGCCCCATTGTTAAGCCCTCGCCACCGGTAATAAGCCGGAATTTGCCGCCGGAAAGGGCTTTGCCAAGCAGGGGTTCCGGCAGCACCGCGCCGGCTACTTCCCCTTGGATCAGGGCGTTAAGGGCATCAGATGCAGTTTTATTAACGATTTCCACCTGACTTGCAGCCATCCCTTGATTGATCAAGGCTTTCAGCAGCAGTTCCTGGCCCATGGTACCGGCTTCCAGAGCAACTCTTTTGCCTTGCAACTGCTTGATATCAGTGACCTCTGCATCTGCCACCAGACCGAGAGCCGCCGGGAAAGCAGTGTAATTGCCCACAATCTTAAGATCCTCCCCCTCTGCTTTGGCAATGATAGCGCTAATATAGTCAAGGGAGGTAGCAATATCCACCTTGCCGGCGGCCATTTTTGCAATAATGTCAGAGTTTTCCAATTCGGCCCAATCTACCACGATCCCGTCTTGTTTATAGCCGTCTTCAAAAATCATTTGCCTATGACCCACCAAGGCCTGCAAATTGAGGGGACGATAATTGTAGGAAACCCGGATAATTTCCGGTTTTTCTTTGTCACTCAACGGTTTCTCAGCACAACCGCCAAGAATAGTAACCAGACAGAGAAGGAAGGTAATTACCGTCAGTAAAGCTTTTTTCATATTTTATTCTCTCCTAGCATCCAATACTTTTTATAATAAAAAAAATCCGTGCTAATCCGTTTTTAATCCGCGTAAATCCGCGTCTAATTTGTTTTTGAATGCTTTTCCAGTTTATCTGGGGTAGGGTTTAGGCAAAATTTTCGTGCCGCCGTATTTCTGCTCCTACTCAACACTCAAAACTCAAAACTCAAAACTCCGGCTTGTCCGGATTAAGGGTATTCCCGCCAAAAAAAATCCTCTCCCTGACGGGAATAGTAGATATAGTATCCGGCTGTCCAACCCAGAAAAGCCAGAACCGGCAGAGTTACCAGCAAAAATATAAATTTCATGATACCACCCCCGCTAATAATCTATGACGATGAGGGTGATAGGGTGATTTTTAGGCACTTACTCCCGAAATTCTGCGTAAAATGGCAGAATTTTCGTGCCGTATTCCTGCTCCTACTCAAAACTCAACACTCCGGCTTGTCCGGGTTAGGTGTTGCGGGCCACTAGATAAACGGCGTCATGGAGCGTAAGAGTCCGCATTTCTGCTTCAGCACTTCCACTGTATAATCTATCTCCTCCAAAGTATTGCCATGGCCCAGGGTAAAGCGTACCGCGCTTTGGATCCGGGATTGGGGCAAACCCATGGCTTCCAAGACATGGGAGGGGCCGGTAGAGCCGGAAGCGCAGGCACTCCCGGCGGAGCAGGCAATACCGCTTAAATCCAAGTGCAAAAGCAAGGCCTCTCCTTCAATATTATCAAAGCTGAAATTGGCATTATGAGGCAGACGCCTGTCCGGATGGCCATTTAAATAAGATTGGGGAACCTCCTGTAAAACCCGGCCGATAAAATGATCCCGCAGTTTTTGCCAATTTGCCGCATTTCTCTGCCAATTCTTTGCAGCCAGCCGGGCGGCGACCCCCATCCCCCAAATGCCGGGCATATTTTCCGTACCGGAGCGCAGTCTCTGCTCTTGCCCTCCTCCATGGATCAAGCCCTCAAGCAGGATCTCCCGTCTTTTATATAAAGCGCCTACACCCTTGGGGCCATTGATTTTGTGGGCGGAAAGAGAAAGTAAATCGCAACCTAGATCCTCCGCATCCACCCTGATTTTCCCGGCAGCCTGAATGGCATCCACATGCAAAAAGGCTTGGCTGCCAAATAGCATGCCCGTAATTTCCCGGATGGGGTTGATGGATCCCACTTCATTGTTGGCCAGCATAATGCTGACCAGAATCGTATCTTTGCGCAGGGCTTTATGCACTGTTTCCGGATGAACCGCGCCCTGTTCGTCCACCTCAACTACAGTCAAATCAAAGCCCTCTTTAAGCAAATGCTCACAGGCGCGAAGACTGGCCGGATGCTCCGCTGCCGAAGTGATAATATGGCCCCGGCCCAAAGACCGGGCCAGGCCTAAAATGGCAATATTATTGGCCTCGGTACCGCTGCCGGTAAAATAAATGGTATCAGGAGGAACGTTTACCAGCTGAGCTACGTTTTGACGGGCAATTTCCAAATATTTCCTGGCATCCTTGCCATAGCTATGAATGCTGGAAGGATTGCCAAAATGATTAGCTAAAAAATCACTCATTTCCCCCACCACCTGGGGGAGTAAAGGAGTAGTAGCGGAATGATCCAAATAAATTCTACCAGGCATTCTATCTTTCATCTCCTCGGGTTAAATCCCTCATCAGTAAATCATTGATGGTATAGGAATCTAAAATAGCGTCTACCTGCTTCTGAATCACCAGCCATAGGGGTCTGGAGAGACAGTCGTCGTCATGTTTGGGGCAGTGGCAGTTATTATCATCGCCGCTGCAACATTGGGTGATAGACATGGGCCCTTCCAAAGCCCGCAGCACCTCACCTACGTTGATTTGCTCCGCCGGGCGCACTAAAAGATAGCCCCCATGGACACCGCGCACGCTTTTGACCAGGCCATTTTTTTTGAGGGGGATCATAAGCTGCTCCAAATAGCCCTCGGAGAGGTTTTGTTTGGCGGCAATTGCGGTAAGGGCCAAGGGCATACCTTGTTCATGGCGGGCCAAATCAAAAACAGCCCGCAAACCATAACGGCCTTTAGTAGAAATATACATAAAGCCCACCCCCATTTTCAGTAGCTCCGGCGCAAGAAGTGTCAATAAAAAACAAAATTTTCGCTTTCCCGTCATTTTTGGCTTGATCCGGAATCCCCTGGGGATAAGCAGGGGATCCCGGATCAAGTCCGGGATGACATAAGGATCATTTTTGTAAAACCTTAGATGATACTAGATACTAACCTCAGTATAATCCTCCCAAATCTTAAAGTCAAGTATTTTACTAATATTTAGGCATCCAGAATAATATTATCGATCAGCCTGGTAGCGCCGAAATAAACAGCCAGGGCAATTAGGATTTGGCCTGTCAGCTGTTTTAGCGGTTGCAGATCGGCCCAATCTACAATTTCCAGATAATCTAGCCGGGCTAGGGGGGCTTGGTTAATGTGCTGCTTTATCTGCCGGCTGATAGTATTTGTTTCCCGCTGCCCGGCTGCTATCAGGTCTTGAGCCAGCCGGAGGGACTGGAATAATATGGTGGATTGTTGCCGTTCCTCTTCGTTCAGATAAATATTGCGGGAACTTAAAGCCAATCCGTCCGCTTCCCGGACTATAGGCAAGCCTTTGATTTGGGCTTCTAAGTCAAAATCTTTGGCCATTTGCTGAATGACCCGCAGTTGCTGGGCGTCTTTTTGGCCAAAGTAGGCCCGGCTGGCCGCAGTCAGTTGCAGCAGTTTCAGCACCACAGTACAAACACCCCGGAAATGGCCGGGTCTTTTTGCTCCGCATAAACCTTGTGCCAAAGGCCCCGGCGCCACAAAATTCTGATAGCCGTCAGGGTAGATATCCGCCGCCGCCGGGGCAAAAATCAGGTCAGCCCCTGCCCTTAGGGCCAGCTGGGTATCCTGCTCCAAATTTCGGGGATAACTATTAAAGTCCTCATGGGGCCCGAATTGACCGGGGTTGACAAAAACGCTGACAATAACCGCCTTGTTTTCTTCCCGGGCCGCCCGCACCAGGGAAAGATGCCCCTCATGCAAAGCCCCCATAGTGGGGACCAAGCCGATACTATCCCCTTGGCTCCGCAATTTAAAGGCAAGCTCCTGTATTTGCCGGGGACTTTTAATAACCCTTTGCTCTTTTGTTAAATCCAATGGTTTATCTCTCAAATTGATTCACCTCGCATAATATATTATATATTATTGCCGGCAAGAATACAATTTGTTATGCGTAATTCGCAATTTGCAAGCATATTTGGACATTGTGAATTATTAGCTATCTTTTTGCTATAAAAAGGAGAAACAGGAGAAAACAACGAATCTATTTAATCCCAAGCGGAAATACTAAAACGGGCTCCACTCGCAAGAGGACAGAGGACAGAGGACAGAGTGTGTAGAAAAGCGCGAAAAAGACGCTTTTCATTTATTAAATTCTTGTTTTTTATTGACACTTTGCGTCCCATAGGTACTAAGCAGAGGTCGGAACGGGTGACTTTCGCTTCGCGAAAATGATTTTAAGCAAAGACCATATTAATTGTTCGGAGAGTGTGATCAAGATGTTTGTTTCCCGTCGGGTTATGCTTTTTTTGGGCTTGATTGCCCTGATTTTACTTGTTTTGTCCCTTTTTTCGGCTTGCTCTGAAAAATCTAATTTAGCTGCTCAACCGCAAACTACCGCACCTGTTGCTGAGCAGCCGGGAATGGTACCGGATATGGAGCAGACAGATACAGAGCAACCTGATGCGAAGCAACCTGAGCAAATAGGAACTAAACAAATAGCGCCGGATCCTGTGGACTGTGATTATTTTCTGGAGGGCGGCACTATTGTTGATGGCAGCGGCGACCCGCCGTATCCGGGGAACCTGGCCATAAAAGGCGAAGAAATAGTGGCTTTGGGCGATTGCCGGCCCGCCCCCGGCGCCAAAATCATAGCTGTACCGGGGATGATAGTCGCTCCCGGTTTTATTGATATCCATACCCATACCGAAAATTACTGGGCCGCTAAAGGCGATGGCTTAATGATTCTGAACCAGGGAATCACTACCCATATTACCGGTAATTGCGGCACCTCCGTCAACGATATATCCGGGTTTTTGCTCCTGGCGGATCATAAAGCCATCAATGTGGGAATCTTATCCGGCTATAAAAACCTGCGCCGTCTTTTTGCCGCCGATAATAAAAAAGTCTCCCCCGATATTTTAGAAAAAATGAAAAAACGGCTGAACGCTCAAATGACAGCCGGATCTTTTGGCCTTTCTCTGGGACTTAGCTATTATCCTCAAAACCAGGCCGGATTTGAGGAACTGGTAAGCCTGGCTCAGGTAGTTAAGAACAAGGGCGGTTTTTTGGCTGTGCATATCAGGGATGAATATAGCGGGGTACTGAAAGCCTTTGAAGAGATAGTAAATATTTCCAATAAAAGCGGGGTCTCCCTGCAATACAGCCATATCAAGGCTGCCGGCCCTGATAATTGGAATAAAATGGATGAACTCCTGGCCAAACTGCATCAAGCCCAAGGATCCGGGACCGATATCAGCAGCGATGTTTACGGCTATACCTGGTCCAGCTGGGATTTTGGCACCAAGCAGGAATCCATAGCCGAGGAAAATGTAATCAAGGCTTTGAAAGATCCTTTGGTGATGGTAGCCAGTGACAGCGGACTAAGCGCCGGCGGCGTAGCCCAGCATCCCCGCGCCTATGCCAACAATATCCGGATCCTGGCTCATTATGTCCGGGATCAAAAGGAATTAAGCCTGGAAGAAGCCATCCGCAAAATGACTTCCCTGCCGGCAAAGCGCCTGAATCTGGAGGATAGGGGACTTTTGGCTGCGGGGAAAAAAGCGGATATAGCAGTTTTTTCCCTGGACGACCTGCGGGAGAACGCCACCCGTCTCGACCCCAATCAGATTTGCCAAGGAATAAGTTATGTCTTTGTCAACGGAGGCCTCTCTCTGGACCAAGGCAAACTAACCGGCATCAACAGCGGCAGAGCATTGAGAAAGCCCAAGCAGTAAGGGAGTTAGGAGTTAGGAGTTAGGCACTTACTCCCGAAATTCTGCGCAAAATGGCAAAATTTTTGTACCTTCGTATTCCCACTCAAAACTCAAGACTCAAAGCTCAAAGCTCCGGCTT
>WRHF01000022.1 GCA_009783415.1 Clostridiales bacterium | reverse complement strand
ATATTGCATATTCACCGGCTCGGCTGTCAGCGGATGATCCAGGAGCGAAGGAGCGGCGGCGGATACTTTATATTTGACGGTAAAGAGGATGCCGTCGCCACTGATGTTTTCAGCGGAAGCAAAGGCGACCCGTATCATACCTGCTGCATAGGCCGGGTTGAAGACAAAGAAGGGAGCTAAAACACCGGCAGGGCCGGCGCCAATGGGTTCATAGATCGTATTGTCATAGGGGATCTTCAAATCCAGAGTGGTGTAACCGTATTCATTACCTTTGATGCTATAGGTTACTTCAATTTCAGCACCGGGTTTGGCTAAAACATTAGCTATCTCAATCGCTACCGATTCCGCTCCTATGACCGTGACCGGCTGGCTGTAGAGGGTATAGGAATTGATCCAGGTAGAACCGCTTACGACTGCGGCCTCGGACTGGGCTTTGAGTAATACGGTGGCGCAAGTCCCGGGAAGGACGGTGACAGCGTTGCCGTCAATGCTTACAACATTCTCTTCGCCGTCGATAACTACGATCTCAGAAGAAAGACCCGCTTCATTTTTTTGATTGGTGAGGGATATGCTTTTGATCACGGCAGCTTTGCCCGGCATTGTCACATACTTGGACTTTTCGGCCGTTATGCCCATGACTGACTCTGAGGCGCGGTTGGCATAGTCGGTGGTAATACCGGAAATGGAATAGTCTATGTAGTTGCGGTAATTAGCCGCATCGTTGATCGTGTAGGGCCAGAGGGAGAGACCGCGCGCCATCAGCTGAGCGATCTTTGCCTGGTTGATATTTGAGTAGGTCGGGTTGTAGGTCGAATTGAGAGGCAGGACGGTATTTAAAATATTTTTGACATGGGTGATGGTATCCGTGCTGCTGGTCACGGCAGTGAGGCGGCCGGTCGGCGCATTGGGATGGTTATTCAGCATATGCCGGATCTCGGCATCCTGGAAGCTGATAAAAACGACTTGGTTAAACATGTCCACACCGTATTCCTCGCTGACCTCACGGATCACCTCATATGTGGGCGTGACATGGTTTACATTGCCATCTTTCAGCTCGATGACCAGGATCATATCTTTCGCCGAATAACCGCTCTCTTCATCTCCGCCGATCATAAGCTCCAGAACTTCCCGAAGGGTCGGGATCTCCACAAAATCATAACCCAGGCCGGCCCAGCCGCCCCGGCTTGAGGGTGCATAGGTGCTATGAGCCCAGCCGGCGGCATTCAAACGCTTGATTTGCTCCAGGGTCAGATCCTGGGGTCTGACCTGGGCGGCGGTTCTCCCGATGGCCGCGCGTTCTTCGGCAGTAAACAAAGTGTTAAAGTTTGCGGAAATATCGGTGGTTCTGCTGAAATAGTCATCGTGAAGAAAAATGATTTCGCCGTCTTTGGTAATATAAACATCGCATTCCATCATATCGGCCCCGGCTGCTATGGCTAACTCATAAGATGGGCAGGTATTTTCGGGCGCCTGACTGGAAAGACCGCGATGAGCAATAATGAAGGGGCGGCGCGTCAGCGTCCGGGTGGTGTAAATGGATGTATCTTCCTTAAGCTTTAAGGGGTCGGAGGTGATGATGCCGGTTACACCAGATGTAACAGCCCTGTGATTGCCCACTGTGGTGTCATCGCTGAAAGCCCACACTGTAGTAAATCTTCTCTGGATCTGCTCGATGACTGCTTTTTCGGCCTTGTTGGCATCTACCATGATATTTAGAGCCCAACTGGAATTAGCTGTGGCTATGATGCTGCTTACCTCATCCAGGGTGATTTCCTTGTCGATGATCCAGCTTCCTCTTGCTCTCGTTGCGACGGTACGGAAAGCCTTGATGACAGCGGGGTCGCTTGAGGCGATTTGGGCGTCGGTAAAACCATTGGTATTATTGGTGGTGGAATTGATCCAAGCAGCAAGCTCTTGGGCCTCGGCAACAGTGCCTACGATAAAGATTGCCAACAGCTTGTTGGCGACTGCCTGGAGCAGATCGCTTGCATCGTCAAGGCCGGTGTAGGCTACCATAACCGAGCTGGTGACACCGTCAGCTATCACGGCATCAAGTTCATCCAAACCGGAAATTTTGGTAATGACCGTTGGGCTGACAACGATGTTCGCATTTAAGGTCTTGGCTGTTACATTAGTCACCGGGGGAGTGAGAACTTCCGCGGCTGCAGTGGTACAAAAAGCGAATACCAATACTGCGGTGAATAGAATTGCTACCAGATTTTTCTTGTTTTTCATATGAGATCCTCCTCCATAATATTTTAAAATACGATAACAATTATAATTGTTAATTGAATATCTAAATAGCATAAATGAGTAAAGCTATCGTAAAATTTTCCAGTTATTTCTATTCAATAAAACCACGGGCCAAAAAGTCCCTGGCTTTATTAAATGATTGGAAAATGGATGGCTAAAAAGATTATAAAAAAACTCTTGATTTCTGATAATGGAGTAGCTATAATTTTAGATGAAAGCAAAAGTACGATGCATCATTAATTATTGTAAGAGGAAGTGAACCAAGTGGCTACATTAACTCAATATCTCATAGCAGAAGCAACCGAATATGAATTTAAGTCCAAGCTTGAAAGGGGCAATCCACGCAGTTGGTTGAAAACCGTGAGCGCATTTGCGAATGGCGTAGGCGGTAGCATGTATTTTGGCGTGTCCGATAAAGGCAGCATTCACATTGCCGGACTTGATAACCCTCAAAAGGCCGCAGAAGAAATCAGCGCGTTTATTAAGGCTCGTATTGAACCCGCTGTTAAAGTTGTACTTGAACCGTTGAAAATAGAAAAAAAAGATATTTTACGTCTGGTTATACCAAGCGGCAGCGATACGCCGTATTACTACATTGGCGACGGAAGTAAAACGGCTTATATCCGCATCGGCAATGAATCCGTACCCGCGCCGACCCCAATATTAAATGAGCTTATTCTCAAAGGAACTCATCAAACCTATGACGCATTGGAAACAAAGTATAAATTTTCGAATTACAGCTATACCTTGTTTGAAGCGACTTACAAACAGAAAACAAATAACGCGATTGACAATCCGAAGGATTATTATTCTTTTGGGCTTTTGACCGATAATGATACTCTGACATTTGTGGGCGCGCTGTTCGCCGACCAATGCCCTGTTTTGCAATCTAGAGTTTTTTGCACCCATTGGAACGGACTGAAAAAAGGCGGACTGTATGTGGATGCGATTGACAGCGATGAATTTCATAGTAATGCCATTTCGCTATTGACTGATTCGTTGAAATTCGTCCGGCACAATTCGTCTGTGAAGTGGAAGAAAACAGGAAACGGCAGAATAGAAATGCCGGATTACCCGTTGGAAGCTGTTCACGAGGCTCTTGTGAACGCTCTCGTCCACCGATCGTATCTGATACAGGGGAGCGAGATTCATGTCGATATATACGATGACCGTCTTGAAATTGTTTCGCCGGGTGGCATGGTTGACGGTAAGCGGATTCAAGATTTAGATATTGACGATGTTGCTTCCACTCGGCGCAACCCTGTTATTTGTGATATTTTCAGCCGTTTGAAATTGATGGAGCGGCGTGGGAGCGGTCTGCGGAAAATTATCGACCAATACCCCAAAGATTTCGTGCCGGCCTTCCGTTCCACAGAGCAATCGTTTATTGTTACCTTGAAAAATTTAAATTATAATAAATCATCTATGCCAAATGACAATGATGTTGGCATAGATAATATTTTTTAAAATACGTATGATTATCCGATTTTATCCCTTGAATATACCCCGGAAAAAGCGGCCCCCGATTCGGGAGCCGCTTTTTTAATGACAGATACTGGAGCTGTTGTTTTTTGTTTTAATGCTTTGCTGAGCAAAATCTTCGAGTTCCAACTTCTGACTTCTGATCTCAGCCTCCGACAACCATACGGAGGATCAGAGCGGCATCGACCGGGTCAATTTGTCCGTCGCCATTGACATCACCCAGGAGCAGAGCTCTTGGTGTCCAAGGAACCAGGCCGACATACATTTGCAGCAATAGCATTGCGTCTTCCGGGGTAACTTTACCATTGCCATCAATGTCGCCTAGAATCCCAATGACCAGGGCGCCGGGTTTAACCTGCAAATTGATATCAGCAAAATTCGTAAGAGAAAGATCCGTTTTAGCCTGAAGTATTTTGGCAGTTAGTTCCTCATCAACAAGCGGAGCGTCGGCAGCTACTTTATAAGTAACAGTGAAGACCAGGCCGTCACCCGTGACCTTTGCGCTGCTGGCATAAGAGATTTTTATAATATCCTTACCATCAAAGGATGGATTGGCTGCAAAGACACCAGTGGTTCCATTCCCTAGAACAGAGGCGGGGGTAATCAGAGAAGGTTGGTAAATATTTCCATTATATGGCAGTTCCAGATCCAAAGTAGTGAAGCCTAGAACGTTTCCTTTTATGCTATAAGTAACGTCCACGACACCGCCGGGAGCTGCAACAACATCGGCAATCTCAAGAGTCGGCGCTTCATTACGTAAAATTGCCGTGCTTATAGGAGCGCCCTCTTTGCCAAAGAAGCTGATCGGAGTAATGGTTATTTTATAGGAAGTATTGGCGCTTAACCTTGTTGTATTATAGCTTATGGTTTGAGGTTGAGCCACCATAAAATAATTTGCTTGCAGGCGGGCGGTATCAACAACTGCACCTGTATCAAAGTTGCTGATACTCACGGTATAGGCAAAAGGCCCATCGTCCGGTATGCTTGTACTGGTATTTACCGCCTGGGCAAAGGTATAGGTGCAACCGGTATTGGTCAGATTGGAAATAACTATGTCCGTGCCGGGGGCAAATTCGGGAGCGCTGGATTCGGCGGTTCTTTTTTCAAGGCGATAGGGGAAATCTGCTTTAGCAACCGAAGTATCAAAGACAAAAGGAGCGGCAACTTCCAGCCCATAGTACATATCAATCCGGTGCACTGTCACTACTGTACCCTCAACATCAACTACCAAAGCCGTACTGGACTCACCACGATTTGTAGGAGAGTAGCCGATATTGGTATTATTTGTCTGGCCTGCGGTAAGGGGTTGAGTATAATCCAGCGCAGCATAATAGACCGAACCGCAATTGAGCGCAGTATAATCTCCTTGCCAAATATTTCTGGGATCTATGGTAGAAACATGGGAATGCCCCGAAAAAGTAATAACTTGAGGGTATTTGCTGAATGTCTCGCGCAGATCATTAGCCGGATCTGCCTGGGCCTGCCGGGAACCGATGCAAGTGTCGATGATAGTCTGGTGAATAAAGATAAAAATAGGTTTGCTGGGATCCTCGGCATGGGCTAAGGCCAAACGTCCCTCCAGCCATTCTCTGTGCTGGGCGTGAGTTGTGGTATTGTAAACCCTGTCCAGGGGGCTTAAGGTAATGAAGTGATATCCGCCTATCACTTTATCCGTTGTCGCCGGATAGCCAAAGACTTCCTCGAAACGATCCTTACCAGCCTGTCCATCTACCTGATAATTATCGTGATTACCCATAGACAATATGTTTTCTTTAGCAGGCGAGTTGGCATCCATTATACTTTTATAGGTATTGAATTGAGCCAAGGTACCGCCTTCGGTGAAATCCCCGACAGTTACGATTGCATCCATAGTGGGGTCGATCTTGGCAAAAGTTTGATAGGCTGTCTGCAATCTGGTTTCGGGTGTAAGAGATGCCAGGGCAGAAGCACCGATATGGGTATCGCTCATAACGCCAAAGCGAATATCAGCTTTGGGAGCAAAGGGCTCAATGGGTAAAACAGGGGTAATAGCATGAACTGCTAGAATACCGGAATAAAACATTAATACTACCGCTAATATTGCAATAAGAGATGGGACGATTTTTTTTAACAAGCTGTTTGTCATCTTGGTACCCCTCCTTGTTTTTTAGATTAATTTGACTTCAAAATGCGCCGCATGCTGCGTATTTTTTTGTCAATTTATTTATACCATTTTTTATGCAATGGAATCCATCTTGATTTAGTAATAATTTGGTAAAGTGTTTGTATTATTGAAACCTTTTACATAAATCTTACCTAAACTTTTCATAAGCAAGAGAGAACTTTTTCCTAAAGTATTATAAAATAGCCATAGGCACCAAGGTGGGCTGCGCCCACAATCCAATCGCTTTTAATTAAGCTTTCTCTGGCGCAGCCCAGTGGCTAGTTTCTAGTGGCTAGTGGCTAGAACGGGTGACTTTCGCTTCGCGAAAGGATTAAAATAAATTCTTGTTTTATTTTTGCTTACTTTGTCCGTAAGCTACTAAATAATTAATTTTTTTAAGGAGGAAATATTTGAATGAAACTAAAAACGAATCCCAGATCTGTTGTGGCGCTGCTTTTGACTGTGTGTTTGCTCTTGGGGCAGTTCAGCCTTCCGGCCGGAGCCTTTGCAAAACCATTGGCCCAAGGCGTTTCTCCTCAGGATCTCTCCACCATTATCGCTGCAGAGGATCAAAATGCCACCCCTTGGCTGGATGGCAGCTATGATGTGACTATTCCTCACATCATTATCAATCAATTTTATGGAAGTAAAGTAGATTCCACTACTCCTGTTTCTCATAACTTTGTGGAATTGTATAATCCTACCGCAACAGATGTAGACCTGGCCGGCTGGAACCTTTATTATGGAACCAATGGTAGCGGGGATACTAACGGCCAGCAAAATGGTGATTGGTTCAATATTTCTTTGGCAGGAAGCATCAAAGCTCATACTTCTTATCTGGTACGCTTAAATGCCACTACCTCTGGGGATACTCTTCGTCTCAATTTGGCTGATGAAGCCTGGGGGGCAGGCTGGACTGCCGACCTTGATGATGAAATTCCAGCCCATCTTCTGAACAACAAAGGAGTGGCCTGGGTTCTCTTCTCCGGCACTTGTGATCTGACCAAGGGTGAAAATCCCTGGAACGGAGGTAATCCTGCAGCTTATTATGTGGATATGCTGGCAGCCGGCGGTAATGATACCGGTACCAATGACCTTATCTTTGCCTATGAAGGCAATTTCACCGGTTCTCAATCCAAACAAAAAGCTATTCGCCGCATTGAATTTTTGGATACCGATCACAATGCAACCGAGGACGATACCTATGACCCGTTCGCCGATACTCAAATCATCGGCTACAATGTGGGCACCTTGGATAATCCCCTGATTGGCTGGGCTCGGCCCCGTTGCCAGGCGGACGGTGTTTGGGCGCCGGGTAATCTGCAAGATCCCATGCCCCAACCGGCTGTTACTACTACTTTAAGCAAGACCGAGCCTAATTGCCTTACTAATATTGCCGGCAACGACAGCCAAACCAGCCGGATCATCACCTGGCAAATGCCAGCCAGTATTACCGCAGGCACAGTCAGTTACGGAACAGCTGCCGATGATCTGGACAGCACGGTAACCGCTGCCATCACCCCCAATTATGAAGGCGATCCGGAACTGGGTACAGAAAGCCCCACTGTCTACACTAACACTATGCGGGCAACTATTAGCGGACTGACTGCCGGTAATACATATTACTATCAAATCGGGGCAAGCAGTGAAATCTATTCTTTCACTACCGATGACGGCGGAGCTTTCAGCTTTGCCCATGTTTCCGATACCCAAGCTACAGCCGAAGCCAACTATAAAAATGTTTGGGGGCCGGCAGTGGAAAAAATTACCAGCACATATACCGACCTGGCTTTCCTTCTTGAAACCGGCGATTTGATTGACACCAAGAATAGTGAAGACGAATGGCGCTGGTTTATGGAAAGCGCCCGGGATGTTTTCGGTAATTATGGTTTCTTCCCGGTCATCGGTAATCATGAGCAAGGCCCCAAATATGACGCCCTTTCTTTCCGGCAGCATTTCACCGTGCCTAATCCGGCGGTGGATGGAAATATTACACCGGATACCACGTATTCCTTTGATTATGGTTGCGCCCATTTTGTGATCCTGAATTCTCAAAGCCTGAACAATCCAGGCCAAATTGCCGCCCAGCAGGCTTGGCTGGAAAATGATTTGCAAAATAACAACCAACCCTGGATCATTGCCGGTATTCACCGGGGCCTTTTCGGCCAGGGCGGCAAAAGCGATACCTATGATGCCTTCTGGCCCATCCTTTCTAAATACAGGGCGGATTTGATTCTCCAGGGCCATGACCATATTTATATGCGCACCTATCCCCAGGAAGACGACGGCCACGGCAATGCCCGAAACGCCGGCGCCGGAGTTATTTCTTTGGAGAGCGGCGGTTCCGGAGCTAAGCAGGATCTTAGCTTAAGTGAACAAGATTATACCGAAGTTTCTACCGCAGCTAATAACCCAAGCTACAGCATCATTAACGTTAGCCCGGAAAAAATCTCGGTAGAGACAGTATATGTGGATTTTAATGATAAAAAAGACCGGAATATCTATCCCGTTACAGCTGATGGCGAAAGCGTTGATTTTGAGATCCTGGCTCCGGCCCAAGCGGATACTTTAACCTTGACCCCCGGCGCCGATACCGGTAAAATCAACTTCACTTGGTATGCCGACACAGCCGCCGGCGATAAGAGCGTAGTGAAAATCGGCCCGGCTGCCACCTTCCCTGAAGGAGCGGTGGAAGTAAGCGGTACATCCGGGGCGGCCAGTAGTGGTAAGTTATGGCATAAGATCAGCGTCAGCAGCTTAACTGCCAATACTTCTTATAAATATTGTGTTTCTAATGACGGCAGCCTCTTCGGTGAAGTTTATAGCTACAAGACCCCCAAGGCGGAATCCTTTAAATTTGCCGTAACCGGCGACCCTCAGCTTACCACGGGGCTTCAGGATAGCACGAGCAGCCGTAAAGATGAAAGCACGGCCAAAGGCTGGCAGGATACCGTGGCTGCCATCGCTGCCCGCGGGGTGGACTTTATAGCCGGCGTTGGCGATCAGGTTGACTTGACCAATAATGGCAGCGAGGCGGAATACACAAACTTCTTCGCCCCGGATGCCCTGCGTTCATTACCTTTCTCCCCCGCCGTGGGTAACCATGACAGGCATTATCTTTTCAACTATCACTACAATCTGCCCAACGAGCAAAGCTTTACTCCGGTTGTTAATGCCGGCAATGCCAGCAATGAGCAATACAAGACCATGGAGGTTGCGGGCAACTACTATTATCTGTATAACAATGCTTTGTTCGTGGTGTTGAACGACTCCGGCTATCCGGAAAGCAAGGAAGTGGCCGCGAAATATATCAGCCTCTTTGATGAGACTCTGCAAGCTGCTACCACAGCCCATGCGGGTCAATATACCTGGCTCTTTGTTCAACACCACAAATCCACGGCCAGCGTAGCCGACCATATCGCCGATACCGATATCCAATATTATGTGGAAGCCGGGTTTGAAAAATTGATGGATGAATACAGTGTCGATTTCGTCCTGGCCGGACACGACCATGTCTATGCCCGCAGCTATCCTATGCTGGATGGGGTATTGGACAAAACCGGCGCCAGCGGCACGGTCAATGCGACCCTCACCAAGGGCGGCGACGGCGCTTCCACTGCCACAAACCCAAACGGTACCGTCTACTTTACCACGACCACGGGCAGCGGCCTCAAGTATTATGAGCTGTTTAACAATGCCGGCAATCTCTATGTCAAGACTAACTCCGCTTATCCTTATCTGGTGGAAGATCTCTTCGGCAGCCTGGCCTATGCCGGAGCCAATATCATCAACAACAATCCTTCTGTCACCGGCGGAACTACCGACCCGGCTCTTTTCTCCCACGAGGTTGGCAAACTGCCCCTTTCCACGGCAAAATACCTCCAAAACAAAACGCCGGGTTATCTTTATATAGAAGTGGGCGGTAATACGGCATCCTTTAAGTATTATGACATCGGCGAATACAAGGATACTCCTTACGATACATATACTGTAAGCAAAAGTGCTCCTGCTGCCGAAATCAGTCTTGACAAAACCGGCACTCATACTTTTACCGGAGCAACTGTCGGTTATGCTGCTCTTACTCCTCTTACTGTGACCGTTACCAACTCGGGCGGCGCTGCCTTGACCAATTTGGCGGTAAATGTTTCCGGCGAGAACTTCAACGCCGGTAATCCGGTCACCACGGCTTTGAATCCTGCTGCTACCACCACTTTTACTGTTGTGCCTAAAACCGGCCTTGCAGCCGGAACCTATACCGCTACGGTGACAGTAACGGCTGCCTCTGTTCCTGCCAAAACCTTTGGGGTCAGCTTCACCGTAAGCTCAGCAAATCCCGGTGATGATTCAAAACCTAAGGACACTATAATACCTGTTGTGACCGGCGGTGGCGGCGGCGGCGGTTATTATGATGTATCAAGTATCTTCACAGATGTGGCCGGCCACTGGGCTTTGAATGCTATCGGTTTTGTTTACGGCCGCAATATCTTCAAAGGTATCAGCAGTAACCAATTTGCCCCAAATTCCCCCATGACCCGGTCCATGTTTGCCACCGTGCTGCACCGTATAGCCGGTGAGCCCGTTTTCAGCGGCGGCAGCAGCTTTACCGATGTGCCTGCTAATACCTGGTATAGCCAAGCGGTAGCCTGGGCTGCCGATAAAAAAGTTGTTACCGGGCGTAGCGCCAGCATCTTTGATCCCAACAGCACTATCACCCGGGAAGAAATGGTAACCATGCTTTTACGTTATGCAACGGCTATGGGCCTCTCCACCAGTCAAAGCGGCTCTTTGGCTAGCCTGAAAGACAATGAGAGAATTTCCGCATGGGCCAAGGAAGCTGTGACTTGGGCTTTAGACAATGAAATCATCCAAGGCCGCACCGATGGCAGCTTTGATCCCGCCGGCAAGGCGACCCGGGCAGAAGTGGCCACTATAATCCAACGGTTTTTGGAAAAATATCGAATCTAGGATTATCCTTTCTATATATGAGAAAAATACCCGCCAAACCCGGCGGGTATTTTTCTTGAGGCGTTTATCTGATGCGGGCTTTGCCCGCAAGAGGCCAGAAGTCAGAGGACAGAGGTCAGAACGGGTAGCTTTTCGCTCCGCAAAAGCAATTGAAGTAAAAGCCATCATTTTATTAATTAAAACGTTTCGCGGAGCGAAAAGTTACCTGCATTCTGATTTCTGAATACTGAATCCTGAATACTTGCGATCGAAGATCGCTTTAGAATCTACCGGTAATATAATTGTGCAAGATTTCTGTTTGCGGCCTGGTAAAAATATCCATAGCCTTTCCTGCCTCGACCATTTCTCCTTTGTAGAAAAAAGCTACATAATCAGCAATCCGTTTAGCCTGTTCCATATTATGAGTTACAATAATAATGGTCCGGTCCTTTTTTAAATCGTTGAGCAAATCCTCAATTTTTAAGGTGGCGACCGGGTCAATAGCAGAACAAGGCTCGTCGAAAAGCATGATTTTCGGATCCAGCATCATAGCCCGGGCAATACACAGGCGCTGCCGCTGTCCTCCGGAAAGAGAAAGAGCGCTTTTATCCAGCCGGTCCTTAACCTCGTCATAGATAGCCGCTTCCTGCAAATTAGCTATAGCCTTTTGCCGGAAATGATCATTATCGAAAACATAATGCTCCCGCAAAGGTAAATACATATTCTTCAGAATGCTGGTAGGCAAAGGGTTTGGTTGCTGGAAAATAATCCCAATTCTGCGGCGTAAATCCTCTACATATTTTTTCGAACTATCAGCATAGATATTTTCTCCGTCTATTTCAATACTGCCATCCAGGCGAAAGCCCGGGATCAGGTCGTTCATCCTGTTGATGCTGCGCAATAGGGTGGTTTTACCGCAACCGGAAGGGCCGATAAAGGCATAAATGCTATTAGGAGGCACCTCTAAACTGGTGTTTTTTAAAGCGGTATTGCCCCGGTAGTGGCAGGAAACATTTTTTAAAGTGATGGTAGCAGCTTTAACCATGTTTTTTCACCCCTGCCTTTCCTAATAGAGATGCCATTAGATTGAGGAGGATGATGATAGCGATCAGTACCAGGGAAGCTCCGAAAGCCACATCAAACTGATTTCCCTCCCCTGCCGGCGAGGTGTAATAAATATAACTGGTCAAGGTGCAGCCACTGTTGCGCAGGGTGGAAATCCAGTTTTCCGGGGCAAACCAGGGCTGATTGCCGGTCATACGGATGGAACCGCCCAAGGCCAGCCAAACAATAGCCGTATCCCCGATGATCCGGCCCATCCCCAAAATAACCCCGGTAACCAATCCGTCCCGGGCTGCATTCAATACTACTTTATAAATAGTCTGCCATTTAGTAGCCCCCAAAGCCAAGGACCCGTCAATATATGAGCCGGGAACCGCTTTTAGGGCTTCTTCCATACTTTTGATGACAAAAGGCAGGATCATTATCCCCATGGTTATTCCGGCTACCAAAAAAGACCGGCCATAAGCCCGGCTGGCGCCTTCTACTCCTTCAATCATAGTGCTTAAAAATCCCAGTTGAGGCAAAGTAAAAATTACCAAAGCAAACATAGCGATGACAATGGTCGGCACCCCGGATAGAATATCCACCGCCCCTTTCACCAAAGTACGGAAGAGGCCTTTTTTTGTATAAAAGCATAAGTAGATAGCTGTGGCTAGAGCAAAGGGAAAAGCAAGGACGATCCCGATAATGGTCAAGAGAAAGGTACCGATTATAGGGGTAAGAATGCCTCCGGAGGCTGCATCCAAAGCTGAAGGATTGGGTTCTGAAGTAAGAAAATGCCAGGATAAAACCCCAAAGCCATAACGGAAGACCACAACCAGGATAAAAGAAAATACGCAAACGATCAGAGCCATAGATATGTAGGTATAGGCTGTACCTCCCAAATTAAACAGGCGATGGTTTTTCTCTTTAAGCTGCCCCCTTGTTTGGGTTTTTACTGCATTGACTGTCATTAATATCAGTCCTTTTTTTAAATCTATAAAACGCTGAGCGTTTTTACAACAACTCCTAACTCCTAACTCCTAACTAATAAAGTCAGTTCTCCAGCCCGTCTTTTTTCCTCATTCTCTTTTCCACCGCTTTGGCTCCGATGCTAAGAAAGGCGCCGATCAAAAGCAGTATTGCCCCACAGGAAAACAAGGCCGATTCCACGGAAAAAGACCCGATAGCCTCGGATTTATTGATAATAGCTGCCGCCAAAGGCAAGGTCGGGGCCAAAAAATTGATAAAGCCCAAAGAAGGAATGGGCAGAAAGCCTAAACCCCCGCAAACCATTGAAACAGCAATGGCTTCGCCAATGCCCCGGCCCGCCCCTAAAATCAAGCCGGCCAAAATCCCGGAACGGGCTCCGGGTAAAATAATTTTGGCAATGACCCGGAATTTGCTCATACCAAAAGCATAACCGGTTTCTTTATAAATATCGGACACGGAACGGATGGCATCCACAGTCAGGGAAATCACTGTGGGCGCAATCATAAAAGTCAAGACAATAGCAGCTGCCAGCAGGTTGCGGCCACTCATCTGAAAATGATCCAAGTATTTTATTTGCATGTCGGTATTGACAAATAATTTCTCAATTAAAGGCACCACCGTCAAAATGCCGATGAGGCCGAAAACAACAGAAGGAACCGAAGCCAGCAACCTGACAATGGCTATCAGAACCCCGGAAATTTTCCTGTTGCTATATTCACAGATAATCACCGCTGCCCCGACCCCGATCAATCCGGCAAAAAGCAGAGCGATCAGGGTTGTGACCAGCGTGCCGCTGACCAGGCCCAAAAGGCCGTAGTGAAGCAGGGGCTCGGCATCAGAGGAATAAAACCCTTCCTGGACTTGCCGGTCGAAACCACTGCTGGTGATCAAAGAAAGACCGCTGTTTTTGATCACCGGCCAGGCTTTAGAAAAGACAAAGATAAAAATTAAAAAAATCACCGCAATGCTGATGGCTGAAAAGAGATAAATCAAATATTTAGGCAGACTTTCCGCCCTCTTTTGGGATCTATGCTGAATGCTATACAAAAAAATTCACTCCGTTGTTCAATTTGTCATCAAAGTATTACAGGTACTAAAGCGGCTTTCAGCCGCAAGTATTCAGGATTCAGTATTCAGAAATCAGAATGCGGGTAACTTTTCGCTCCACGAAAAGTATTGAACAAAATTCTTGTTTTTTATTTACGACTCTGCGCCTTAAGCTACTAAAGAAGTGTCTGAGCTTTAATATTGCTTTGCGTAAGCAAAGCTGCAAATTCTGGCCTCTGTCCTCTGGTTAGTAGCTTAAGGATCCACTAGGCTAATAAAAAACAAGAATTTGACTGGCATAATCAGCCTGTGTGTCTTTTAGTTCAACCGCTTTTGCGGAGCAAAAGCTACTACCATTCTGATTTCTGAATACGGAATCCTGAATACTTGCGGGCAAAGCCCGCATTAGTTTGAGGGGGCGATGATTCATCGCCCCCATATATCGCATAACAGTAAATCTTGTGGAGCGATTCTTTTGATCGCTCTACAATCTAAACTATCTCCATTTCACATAACCTTCTTTGACCACAATATTATCCTGGCAGTCCCGGCTGCGCAGATAGTCAATAAAAACGGCGGTAAGACCTGTGGCCTTGCCTTTTGTGCAGCATAAAAGCTCCCGGCCCATGCCATATTTACCGCTCAAAACACTTTCCGAGGTTGCGGCTATGCTGTTTAGAGAAAGGGCTTTAACTGTTTTGTCGACAAAACCGATGGAATCGAAGCCAATGGCATTGGCGTCTTTTGCCACAGCTTGTTTGATCAATTGGGAAGAAGAATAAGGGGTGGCGGTTGCGACTACGGATTCTTTATTCATGATCATTTCTTCTAATGTAGAGCGGGTGCCGGAGCCGGATTCCCTGGTAGTAACAATAATAGGAGCATCGTTTCCGCCTACATCTTTCCAGTTCTTAATTTCACCCAGGAAAATTTTAGCAGCCTGGTCTTTGGTCAAATTATTAACTTTATTACTGGGATGGACAATAATAGCAATCCCGTCATTGGCCACACCATTGGCTGTCAGAGTTTTTGCTTCATCGTCTGTCAGCTCCCGGGAGCTCATACCAATATTGACAGTTCCCGCCTCGGCATCTTTGATCCCGGTGCCGGAACCACCGCCGGAAACGGTAATGGAAAGGCCTTTATTCAGGGCAATCAGTTTATCGGCGGCGGCTTGCACGATGGGCTGCAAGGTGGTGGATCCGCTGATTTTCAAAGATCCGCTCATTTTTGTAAAATAGCTTATGTTAACGGTATTACTGGAGCCATTATAATCGACTGTGGCGCCAATTGCTTCGGATACAGCTCTTAAAGGAATCATGGTGCTGCCATTGATAATTTTGGCGGGGACTTCCAGAGTTTTACTGGAATTGTCTGCATTATAGGTTGTAGCATTGATAGTGAATGTTACTACATGGGCAGCGGTTTCGATTTTTGCTTGCTTGGCAGTTGCATTCCAGGATACATCTGCACCTAATGTTTCTAAAATGGAACGGAGAGGAACCAGGGTAACACCTCTTTCCACAACAGGAGCCACAGTAGGGGTTATGGTTTTGCTGTCAATTACCAGCTTAATGGGGTCGGCGGCAAAAGCAAAGGGGGACATCATTGCAAATGCCATAATCGTGACTACCAGGAGAAACAGGACTTTTTTCATAGTTAATAATCACCTTTCTGTCAGTTATTTTTTGGTGTGTTTTTCTGGAACACACTTCTAATTTTAAGTTAAATAGAAGTAAAGAATCTATCCAAGTTTAGTAAAGATTGAGTAAAGTCAGAATAAAAAATAGGTAAAAACAATGTAAAAGAATTTTATTGCGAACAACTCTGATGCTCCCGCTATCAGGCTGCTGCATTTTGCGCGCGTACTGCACGTTTGCTCAAGTACCTGCTCTTTCCGGGAGAAACTGATTGAAAACAGGCAAAGTCTGAGGGAAGGCCCTATTCACTCACCAGTGTGTATGGGGAAATTTTCCGGATCCTCCAGGCTATCAGCATGGATACAAGATAAGCAAGTGCAATCAGGGCCAGGCAGGTGATTATGGTCCAGACCGTGGGGGAGGGCATATGGGTTTCGAGGATCCCCGAGCTGCGGGCAATAGCGGTAAACAAGGGATTGAATCCGAAATGGCCGCAAAGGCCGCCTATGGCGACACCGAGGATCACAACCGGGGTAAAATTGAGCGCTGTCTGGATCATCAGCTGCAAAGTGGTATAGCCTATGGCTTTTTGGATCCCTAATTCCTGCTTCCTGCGGAGGATCATAGCCTTAATAACCAGATAGAGGATCAAAATGACTACCAGTACGGTGACTGTCAGCATCCCAAAGGCAACGGCGGCAAAAGTTGCGCCATAGGAGCCGAATTGGGAATCTACCTGCTCGTTGATATCAATTGTGCTGATGAAAATGTCGCCTGCAGCTTTTTTGATATCCTCTATAAAAGCTGCAGCTAAAGTTCCTTTTGCCAAATAAACAGAAAGACATCTGTATTGATAATCACTTTGCAAAGTCAAGAGACCGTCATAGGTCATTACCATGGTTTTTCCGCTTTCCTCCCATTTTTGAATAAAACCGGTTATTAAAAATTCCCTTTCCGCACCGCTTTGCTTCACAACAATACGGTCGCCTATTTCTTTGCCTATAGTTTTTGCCAGCAGACCGTTTAGGGCAACTTCGTTTTCATATTTGGGATAGCGTCCGGCATGCAGCATCTTACCTTCCAGATCAGCAAAATCCTTTGCGATCCAAGCATTGAGATTGTATTCGTCTGCCAATAAAGATATATTCTCGAAGCCGAAAGCTTTGCGTACTTCCGGACGGGCATTGAGCCTTTTCAGCAAGGAATCGGCATCGCCGCTGTTTTTTAATATCAGGTTCACATCCGGTTTTTCTCCTACAATGATAGAGATAAATTCATCCTGTTCTATCCCTATATTATAATAGACGGATATTGCGGCAATAGAAGCAAAAGAGATAAGGGCAATGATCACGCCGATCGTCAAAGCCTGCTTTTTATTATTCAGAAGCTGCTTCAACGAAAGCAAAAAGGATAGAGGTCCATATGATTGATCAAGGGGTATTCTATTTTTTCGGAAATTATGAGTCAATCCCCCTTTTCGCAGAGCAATCAGAGGATGTAATTTGCGGATGCGTCCTGCTACGATGAATGAAATCAAGGCAACGGAAAACGTAAGGAAAAGAAGAGAAAGCGCCGCCAATCCCCAATTGAAGCCCGGCTCCCAGATAAGGGCTGATTGGGCTTCCAGGATCCTGCCGATCAGCGGCAGGAAAAACCGGGACAAAATAATACCCGCCAGGACGCCGATTATTGTTATACCGCCAAATTGCCAGACAATCGAGATGATGATCTGCCGGCTTCTGTAGCCCAGGGCTTTGAGAGCGCCGATATTGGTAAGCCCTTCCTCAATACTATTGAGGATGCGGAAGCGGATGACGATCAAACTGATGCAAAATAAGATAACGGCAAAGGCAATCACGATTATGGACATGATCGATGGTATCATCGTTCGCGTACTCTTTATTACATTATAAGCAAAAGAGAATGAATGGACCTGCGATGGCTCTTCATTGTCCTCTGTAAAAGAGAATTCCTTGGCATAATCAAGTTCCAATTGCAGGCCGAGACTTTTCTCGAATAGGCGGGCAGATTGCAAACAGGCATGCTGATCCGGAAAATCTGCGGCAAGAGCCGCATATCTTTCCTCCGAAACATAAAAGCGGTAAACATTGTTCATCAGAGCCCCAAAGGGTAGTTCCTCTGTAAATCCGGCAATGGTAAAATATAGCTCCTCTCCTGCAAAATTGATTTGATAGCGGCCTCCCAAATCATGCCCTCCTCCCGCTTTCATTAGGTATGGGACATAGATGGATTCATTATCCAGGGGGTATGATTCCCCGATAAGCTGCGGCGGGTTCATATGTTGCTCTCCGGCTGCATTTGCGAAAATGACAATGCATTCTGCATTGGAGCCATTCAGATAATGGTCGCCAAAGCCTGATAAGATGTTTTGTTTTTCCACCTCAATAACCCCGGGGTAGTTTTCCAGATAGTTTTTTTGCTCATCTGTGGTAAGGACTTCAGATTGAACTATTACCACATGAGGCGTGCGAAGCTGTTCGGCACGGGTATCGAAGTGCTTTCCGTAATCAAGGGACATTACCAGTCCTAAGTTAAGCAGTGTGGCGGCAATCAGGGCAAATACCAGCAGGCTGATAGCGGAGCCTTTGTTTTTCCGGATATTGGCCAGGGCAAGCATCAGGGTATTTTTCATTCCTACCACCCCATTTCTTTCAGGAAAGCCAGCAACTGCTCGCTGCGCTTCGGATCCTCAATTACATATTCAGCCAAATTGCATTCCCCGCAGACCGCGCCGTCTTTCAGATAAATGATCCGGTTGCCGCGCAAGGCGGATTTAAGGTCGTGGGTCACCATGACAATACTCCGGCCTTCGCGGTTGACCTCGGATAGAATATCAAGTACGGCTGTACCTGCCGCCGAATTCAAGGAGCCGGTCGGCTCATCGGCAAATATGATCCGGGGCTGGTTGATCAGGGCCCTGATGATCGCAGCCCTTTGAGCTTCGCCCCCGGAAACCTGGGTCGGGAACTTGCGCCATAAGCCCTCGCTAATTCCAACCTGTTCAAACAAGGCGGCGGCTTCATGGGCCAAGGTCTTTTTCTTCTTGCTTACCAGCAGCCCGGCTGCCAGCACATTATCCATCAGGCTCATATTATCCATCAGATAGATTTGCTGAAAGACAAAGCCGCAGTTTTTACGGCGGAACAGGGCCAGATGATCATTGGAGAATTGGGAAATATCCCGGCCGCCGAAGATAATTTTCCCAAGGGTCGGTTTATCCATGCCGGAGAGGGCATAAAGCAAGGTGGATTTGCCGGCCCCCGAGGGCCCCATGATGACAGTAAAATCACCGCCTTTGATTTCCAAATCCAGATTTTTGAGGACATGCTGCTGCAAACCTTGGTTGGAAAATGTTTTGCAGAGCTTTTGAGTGGTAAGAATTGTGTTTGACATAACAACACCTCCATTAATTCAATGCGTAATCAGTGACTCTTAAAGCCCGTTGGCCGCGGCTTTTTCCTACAACATTCTTCGCTGCCTAATAAAAAATAGAGCTGAATTCAACTTACAGCTCTATCATACTATATCAATTCTTAACCAGTCTTTATCCAATCCTTAACTGATTCTTAATTATTTTAATGCCCATTTGCCCTGTATACCTCAAATATGATTGGAGGATTCCGGGTCAAGCCCAAAATGACGAAAGGTTACCTCAAGCCAGCATTAGTACCAAACTCACTGTAAATCCATCTTTGCTTATACATTTCAGCGAGCCTTTCATTTGTTGCATGAAATAGGATGATATGAAAAGCCCGATCCCGGCGCCGCTTTTATTTCCGGCATTTTTTCCGCGAAAATATTTCTGTTTGAGAAGCGGCAGCTCTTCCGGCGGGACGCCCTTGCCAAAATCGGTGAATTCCAGGCAAAAAGTATCTGTAAGATGGGCGCTGACCTTGATTTTAGTATTGGCGTATTTATAGGAATTGCTGAAAATGTTATCAAAAACCTGGGAAAGCCTCATAGGGTCGGCAATGACCAGACAGTCGGGAAATTTATCAAGCGCCGCCAGGTTCAAATAGTCCGAGGTTTTAATCAGCTCAATCAATTCCCGGCTGGACACTTCCTGCGGCGCTACTTTCAGTTCCTGCAATTCTTCCAGGGTTGCATGAAACATATTACTGATCAGCAAATCGATCTGATCAGCTTTTTCTGTAATGGTTTCCAATTGTTTTTTGGTTTTTTGATCAGGCGTACTTACCGCCATCAATTCGGAAAGGGCTTTGATGGAAGCGACCGGTGTTTTTATATCATGGCTTAAACTTGCGACCAGCTCTTTTTTGCTTTTATTAGCCTTTTGTTCTTTCTCCCTCGCCTCGGCCAGGGCGACCCGCATCAAATCAAAGCTTTCGGAAAAAGCGCCGAATGCGCCGCCTTTTTCCATCGGCAAAGGGATATCCAAATTCCCGCCGGCTACATTCGAAGCAAAATATTTTAATCTTCCGAATGGCTTTAATATTCTGCGATTTACCCAAATGACCCAGAAAAGGCCAAGAAGCCCGCATAGGAGCAAAATGCCTGCACATCTGTTCAGCAGTTCTGATTGATATTGCCAAAGTTTTTCTTCGGTATCGTTATAAAAAATAACCTTTCCCAGCTCCGCGTCATCCTTGCCATAGATACTTACTATGGTGTCTCTATGGGCGACTGCGGCATTTTCATCCTCCGAAATACCCCGCTTTGTCGCTTTTAATAAATGACCGTCCTTATTAATAACGGCATAGTCAATCCCATAAGCAAGACCGGGCAAGTCAGGCTCAACTTCCTCCACACCAGGCCAGCCGGCCTTAAGGGCAGAAACAATATCATTAACAGCGACTGTATCGAGGGAAATATCAAACTGCTTATTTGCGAGTATGAACAATCCGGCGCAACCTGTCATTACAATAAGCACAATAATGATAATGTAACCCTTTATCTTCATATCAAGCCTCAAAAAATATCTTGTTCCCCAAAAAATTTGTATACATTCTCTGCTGCCGGCGGATAACGTATACACTATGTATTGTCCTTGAAAATATATCCGGTTCCCCAAACCGTTTTGATAAATTTCGGATTATTGGGATCATTTTCCAGTTTTTCCCGCAGGCGGCGGATATGGACATTTAAAGTATTATCCATGGTAATAACATCGCCCCACACTTTTGAAAACAATTCTTCTTTGGCAACGATCCTCCCTTTGTTTTTGATCAGATAGGCCAGCAATTTATATTCCATTGCTTTGAATTCCAAATCCCTGCCTTCGGAAAACACCCGCTCAAGGGTAAAATTTATTAAAAAACCACCAAACTCATAAGTATCCGTATCGGTGCTGTGCAGCCGTTTCAGCACAGCCTTAACTTTAGCCAGCAGCACATTCAAAGAATAAGGCTTGCTGACATAGTCGTCCCCGCCGATATTGAGCGCCAGGAGCATATCGTCATCGCTTGTCCTGGCGCTGATAAAAAGGATGGGTACATCGGTCTTTTCGCGCAGCTGCTTACATAAGTCAAAACCCGATGAATTACCGAGATTGATGTCAAGTAAAATCAACTCGGTTTCATTATCCTGAAAAAAATCCAGGCAAGAAGTATAATCGGCCACCCATGCCGTTTTTACATCGAACATATTAAAATACTCACAGGTACTCATGGACAATGCTTCTTCATCATCAACGATCAAACAATTATACTTCATAAAAATCTCCTCTATAAAATATATGCTATAAAAAAGGCAACGATAAGGTCAACAAAAATTAATCGTTGACATAAGTAATCACCTATCGTATAATATACATATAAAAGGCGCTGCCGGTGACGGTCAGCCCTCATGCTAGATTAATGAAATAAACCGCTCTAGCTAGCAGGCGTGGCGGTTTATCTCTTTGTATTTCTTACGGATACTATGTAATCGGTAGCTGCAACGAGCAACAAAATACCAGCTATTAAATATTCCACATGATCACCCCCTCTCCGGGGGAGAGCCAACCGCCTACCGTATGGCAACGCCTAATAACGTGGGTAGGTTTCCCACGCTTTAAATAATAAGCTAAATTCAAGAGTTTGTCAACTGCCGTTTATTTTGTTATTGAAATTGCTTTCTATTAGGCTAAGGAGTCTTGCGATTATTGCAGCTGTTTCCGCTCTTGTGATATCCTTTGCAGGGTGGATTTTATTCCCGCTGCCCTTGACAATATTTGCTCCTACGCAGATAGCGACCGATTCCTTTGCCCATTCGCTGATCAAAAGATAATCAGCAAAAGTTTGCAGCAGTTCATCCCCTGTGCTGCCAAATTCTTCTATATCGGCCTCTATTAGCTTCATGGCCCGCGCTATCATTGTCATAGCCTCTTCCCTGCTGATTGCTTTAGCGGGCCGGATAGTTTTATCCTCATATCCATGCAAAATCTCATTTTGGCATAAGATCATGATATCTTGATAAAACCAGTTGCTTTGGGGAAGGTCGGAAAACCCCACCCGGCTCCCGTTATCGGTGAGCTGCAAGGCTCTTACCAGCAGGGCAGAAAATTCGGCTCTGCTGATTGCTCTCTCCGGTTCAAAACTGGTGGAGCTGACTCCTTTAACAACCCCTTTTTCCACCAGGCTGATTATTTCATTTTTGGCCCAATGGTTTTCGATATCCGCAAAGTTTCGGGTTCTTTTTGCCGTTATAATTGCTTCTTTACAAACACCCACATATCTGTCGTCATCCCATAACAGTTGATTGATAGTATAGCCAGTCGCCAAATTTTCTTCCGGAACCCAGGTTATTCCGTCTGTTGAATATATTATTATACCACTTGCGCCTGCCGCGATATACTGTCCTTTGTCCCAGATAATATCATATAGAGGATCCGGCCGGCCGGAACCCGGCGGCGAAGGGTACGCTTGTTTTTTCCAGCTTATGCCATCCGGAGAGGTCACTATTGAGCCTAAAGAACCCACCGCCACAAATTGGCCTTTTCCATAGGTAACCGCAGACAAACCATAGGCATTATTTAAAGTCCTTGTCTCCCATTTTTTACCATCAATTGAGGTTGAAACTGTACCGATACTCATTGTCGCATCAAAAGCACCGTCACCAGTAGTGATGTCTTCAGTTTCCTGGCCGCCAACTTTCACCTGGATACGTCCGTTTGTGGCGATTTCCGGTGTTTTATTATAATTATTTACCAGATTGAAATCACTGCCGGCGGCAGTTATCAGTCCTAACTCTGTATTTTTGGCGCCCGATATCTCTGTCCAATCGAGGCCATTAGTGGAGATAAACAGCTTTTCACCATAAATCGTTCTGAAGAATACTCCGTTTAAATAACAGATACTTTTATTGGTTGATTCCCCTTCATTGACAGCATGTTCGTCCCAGGCAAAGCCATCCAGGGAAATATATATATTATCGCGGCCTAAAGCCAGAATCCGTTCTCCATCGGATATGATCTGTCTGAAAAATTCAGGAAGAAGAATATCCTTGGTTTCCCATTCCTTTCCGTCTGCGGAAACAACGACAAAAAAGTTGTCTGCATAATCTCTGCCCCAGACCATATAGGCGCCTTTATGGTTAATTACATTGCTATAGTAGATAGTGCCATTACCAATAGACTCTTTACCGGTAATAATAGGATCCCAGTCGATACCGTTTTCTGAGATAAACAAGCGGCTATTATCGGAGGCAAAAAAGTTCCCGCCATCTGTAAAAATACTCCATACTTGGATTCTATTTTCAGAATCTTCCAAATTATACTCTTCCCAATTTAGTCCATCTAAAGAGGTCATAAAAAACCCATCTGTTGTCAGGGCAATAAATATATAGCCGTTATAAGCTATTGATTTGAGGGTAGAAGTCAACCCAAGCTCCAGTGGCTGCCATGATTCTCCATCATCTGAGATTAGAATAACCCTATCGCCAACTGCCACAAATTTTGCAGCGCCATAAGTTATATCAGCGAGGGATCTAAGGGTGCCGCTCCTGGGGTATTCCCAGTCTATACCATTTTCGCTTATCCCGATATTACCGTCATAGCCAACACCAACATACAAGCCATCATGATAAGTCATGCTGTTAAATACATATGAATCATATATTTTTTCCCATTGAGGATTGCCATAACCTTCAACAGCTATGGCAGGCAGGGAAAAAACAGCTATAATCATACTAAACAGTATTGCTATACCAATAACAATTCTCTTATTAAACATATTCACCCATCCTTTTTTCTCTGCTGATAGCAATAAAGGCAGCCTCTGCGCCGCCCCACAACCCATATTATTAGCGCTTCTCAGTAATAATATGCTATACCCAAGAACGAAAACATTTTCCATCACTGCGCCGGTCTTTTTGCCGCCAGGCGGCGCGGGAAAACCTTGAAAGGCAACAAGCATTCCTGCGGTTTTCC